>CBHFOL010000353.1:0-8295 GCA_965995405.1 uncultured Saccharothrix sp. | reverse complement strand
CCGCTGCTCACCGCGACGGGGCGCCCGCCGACGACGGTCGCCGCGATGGCGGCCACCCCGGTTTCGTGACCTTCCAGCGGGGCGCCGAGCTGGATGCCGCCGGCCATGTCCCAGACGCGCACGACGCCGTCGCGCCCGGCGGTGACGGCGACCTGGCGCCCGCGCAGCTCGGCCAGAGCGATGACGGACACTCCGATGGCGTGCTCGCCGTTGAGCCGGTGCGAGTCGGGCCGTGACAGGTCCCACACCCGCACGCTGTGGTCGCCGCCCGCCGAGATCAGCCACTTCCGCCCCGGCACGAAGGTCACGCAGGTGACCGGCTCGGTGTGGCCGCGGATGACGACGTCCTCCTCCCAGGTCGCCGTGTCCCACACCCGGATCGTCCGATCCGAACCGGTGGTCACGAACTTCAGGCAGTCGGGCGAGAAGTCACCCGACGTCACCGCGCCCGCGTGCCCGTCGAGCCGGACGACGGGGGACCACGACGCCGTCCGGAACACCGTCGCGCCGGTCTCGCCGAACACCACGAGCAGCGAACTGTCCGCGGCCACGGCGCAGCCTCGCGGCGTGCCGACACCCGCGTCCAGCCTGATGATCTCCTCCCAGTTCTCGTCCCGGATCCGCACGATCCCGTTGCTGCACACGGACGCCAGCCACTGGCCGGCCGGGGAGAACCGGCACGCCGACACGTCGCCCTCGTGCTCCAGGCTCTTGCCCGGCTCCCAGCTTCCGGGCCGCCAGACCTGCACCCCGCCCGCGCCGAACACGGCGAGCCGGCCGCTGTTCGGCGAGAACGTGCAGCCCGCCACGGCGGCACCCGCCGGGCCGGCGAGCGCGGCCGTCTCCTTCCACGACAACGTGTCCCAGACCCGCGCCACCCGGTCCGCGCCGGTCGACACCAGCCAGCGCCCGTCCGACGAGAACGCGCACGCCGACACCGAGCCGACGTGCCCGTCGAGGCTGACCACGCCGAGCCACGAGTCGGTGCGCCGGATCCGGATCCCGCCGGACTCCGACGTCGCCAGCCACCGGCCGTCCGGCGACACGACGCACAGGCCGACCTCGCCGCTGTGCGTCGGCAGCACCCGCAGCAGCGCGGGGTCGACCGCCGGGATGGGCCAGCGGTTGGTGATCCGGGCGACGTCCGCCGACAGCCCGTCGGCGAACCGGCGGACGATCCCCTGGAGCTCCGGCACCGAGCCGAGCCGGCTCACCAGCAGGTCGTCCAGGGAGCACTCGGGCTCGATGGAGCCGAACAGGTGCCCCTTGCGCACCAGCGTGAGCCGCAGCGCCGTCACCGTCGGGTGGTCCGACCGCACCAGGTCGGACTCGAACGCGGGCAGGCCGAGCATCCGGATCTTCTGCGAGCCCCAGCGGAGGTCGAGGACCAGCGACACCAGCTCGTCCTCCAGCCGGCTCTCCTCGAAGTGGTAGGCCAGGTGCCGCCACAGGTAGTCGACCGAGGTGGGTAATCGCCACCAGTCGTCCTCCACGACCCCGTAGGCCGCCCGGACCGCCACGATGAAGTCCCCGTTGGCCTCGGCGAGCCCGTCGCCGAGTTCGTGGCGGAGGTGGTCACGGATGACGTCGTGCAGTTGCAGCGTCGCCGAACGCCGCGAGAACGCCCGGACCAGCGAGAGGTTCGACAGGTCCTCGCAGATCTCGCGGACCTCGGTCGCGGTCTTGCCCCACAGGATCGCGAGCATCGACAGCGGGATCTCGACGTCCTCCGCGAAGATGCCCAGCCGCCGGTAGCACTCGCGCCGGTCGTCGTCCAGCAGGCGCAGGCTGGCCGCCACGGTGAGCCGCACCGCGTGGTCGCGGCTCGCGCCGATCCGGACGTCCAGGAAGGCCGGGCCTTCCGCCTTGAGCTGACCCACCAGCAGCTCGGCGGCCTGGTCGGAGGACATGCCGCCGCGCACGTGCCCGTGGATCGCGCCGTTGATCATCGCCAGCAGCAGCGGCCAGTTCCCGGTCATCCGCAGCAGCTGGTCGGTGACCGCGATGGGCAGGCTGGGCAGGCCGCGGCTGACGAGTTCCACGGATTCGTCGCCCGCCATCTCGTCGATGTGCAGGGTGCGGGACGTCGCCGGCAGGCAGCCGAGATTGCGGGTGGTGACCAGCCTGGTGGTGCGCGCTCCCCCGCTGGAGAACGGTTTGAACTGGTCTGCCGTCCACACGTCGTCCACCACCAGCAGGATGTCCGGCCGGGCGTTCAACAACCGGCCGAGGTGCAGACCGGCCTGTTCCGGATCGGAGAATTCCGGCCGCTGACCGGTGAGCTGCGCGGACAAATCGTTGACGATGGACGCCAGCCCCGCGCCGTGCCGTTCCTCGCCGACCGTCGCCCAGAGCAGCCCGCCGGTGAATTTCGCGCGCACTTCCGGCTGCCCGCACACCTGGATCACCAGGGTGGTCTTGCCGAATCCGCCGGCGCCCTGTAGCGCGGTTACGCCGACCAGGTCGTTCTCCGCCACCAACAACAATCGGGTGAGCGCGTTCCGGAGTTCCGGGCGGTCGATCGGTTTGTCGACTTTCGGCAGCATCCAGACTTCGGGATCCGATTTCCGATCGGAGGAAATCTGCGATCGCGCGCCGACGTACTCAAGCGCCGCCCACGCCACACCCAGCAGCACCAGCACGCCGCCGACCAGCCAACGCGTGGAGTTGTCCGCCGTTTCGCCGGTGAGCAGGTTCACCAGACCCGCGACCAGGATACCGATCATCACGATGACTGCGGCCCGGATCTCGGGTCTGATGTGCATGCCCGCCATGATGCCGTTCGCCGGAACACCGAACCACCGCGAGCGGGATTCTGTGTCGCTTACCCGATGGTGGTACACCCGTTCGGATGAGGCCGTTCGCAAGCAGCACCCCGACAGGTCCGCAGAAATGCGGTTTGTTAAATTGTCCGAACCTATTCGACACCGGCCCGACTCATCGACCGCCGCGGCACGCCGGAGCCCATCCGGGTGCCCAACCGCAATATCGGGCCACGACAACCCGTATGACGGCTGACACCCCGGCCCGACCGGGCGTAGCCTGGTTCTCCGGAGCGGAATCGGGGGTCGTGTCGGCGCTGATTCAACGGAGGTGGTGTCGGCCGTGACGGACGGGCACATCGACGCGCCAGGCGCGTCATTCGCACTCGGGCCGTACTCCCCGGCAGTCAGGGCGGGGAACTTCGTCTTCGTATCCGCCCAGGCCGGCCTCGACCCGGCCACCCAGGAGGTTCCGCCGGGTGGATTCGAGGCCGAGTGCAGGCAGGCTTTCGCCAACCTCGCCCGCACGCTCAAAGGGGCCGGCACGGATCTGCCCGAGGTCGTGAAAATCACCGTTCTCTACGCCGACCCGGACCACCTGCCGATCATCAACGAGGTGTACGCGGAGATCTTCCCGGTGACGCCCCCGGCCCGCACCGCCGCGATCGTCCGACTGGCCGGCGGACGCCGTATCGCGGTCGACGCCATCGCGGTCACGGCCTGAATTCCGTCCCCATTCCCCACTTCACCGAGGACCGGACAGTGGAACTGATTTCGATCGAAGACGTGCGCGCCGCCGCGGCCCGCGTCTCCGCGGTGGCGATCCGCACCCCGCTGCTCCAGCCCACCGCGCTGGGCGACGGAGCCCTCTGGCTCAAACCCGAAAGCCTCCAGACCACCGGCTCCTTCAAGGTCCGGGGCGCGTACAACGCGGTCGGCTCGCTGGACGACGCGCAGCGCGAACGCGGCGTGATCACCTACTCGTCGGGCAACCACGCCCAGGCCCTCGCGTACGCCGCCCGCAGCTTCGGCACCCACTGCACCGTGGTGATGCCGGACAACGCGCGCGAGGTCAAGGTCGCGGCCACCAAGGCACTCGGCGCGGAGGTCATCAAGGTCGCGCCGGAGATCCGCCAGTCCTACGCCGAGCAGGTCGCCCGCGAGCGCAACCTGGAACTGGTGCCCCCGTACGACCACCCGCTGGTGATCGCGGGGCAGGGCACGGTCGCGCTGGAACTGGTGGCGGACCTGCCGGACGTGGACGTCGTCCTGGTGCCGGTCGGCGGCGGCGCGCTGGCGTCGGGCGTGGCCACGACGGTGAAGGCGCTGCGCCCGTCGGCGAAGGTGATCGGCGTCGAGCCGGAACTCGCGTCCGACGCGGCCGAGGGCCTGCGGACGGGCAGCCGGGTCGAGTGGTCGATGGCGCTCACCGGCCGCACCGCGGCGGACGGCCTGCGCACCAACCTGTCCGACCTGACGTTCGCCCACCTGGAGAAGTTCCTGGACGACATCGTGACGGTGTCGGAGGACGAGCTGCTGGCGGCGGTCCGGGCGCTGGCGACGAACGCGCACCTCGTGGTCGAGCCGAGCGGCGCGGCGACGGTGGCCGCCTACCTGTACCACCGCGACCGGATCCCGGCCGGCCGCACCGCCGCCATCCTGTCCGGCGGGAACATCGACCACGCCCTGCTGTCCACGATCCTGGCCGACTGAGTTCCGCGCCGACCGGACCGGCTGAAGCGCTGAACGGTCCGCCTTCCCGCACGGCCGAGGCCGTACGGGAAGGCCCCGGGTCACGCCAGTGCGGCCAGTGCCGCGTGCACCAACACCCGCGTGCCCACCAGGAGCGCGCGCTCGTCCAGGTCGAAGTTGGACACGTGCAGGTCGAGCTTGGGACCGTGGCCCCGCCACACGCCGAGCCGGCCGAACGAGCCCGGCACCTGCTCCAGGTACCAGCCGAAGTCCTCGCCCGCAGACGACTGCTCGGTGCCCGCCAGCGCGTCCTCGCCGAGTGCCGCCTCGACGCCCGCGCGCAGCAGCATCGTGCTCTCGCGGTCGTTCACCACGGGTGGCACGCCGCGCCGGTGCAGCAGGTCGAAGCCCACGCCGGTCGGCGCCAGCAGCGACGAGGTCAGCTCGCGCACCAGCCCTTCGAGCTGGGTCCACACCTCCCGCGTGCCGGTGCGCAGCGTGCCGCGCAGCACACCGTCCTGCGGCACCACGTTGGGCGCTTCGCCGGCGTGCACCGCGCCCCACACCAGCACGGTGCCGGAACGCGGGTCGACCCGCCGGGACAGCAGCACCGGCAGACCGGTGATCACCGTGCCCAGCGCGTGGACCAGGTCCGCCGTCAGGTGCGGGCGGGAGGTGTGCCCGCCGGGCGAGGTGAGCCGCAGCTCGATCAGGTCGCTGGCCGACGTGATCGCGCCGACCCGGGTGCCGATCCGGCCCGCTTCGAGCCGCGGGTCGCAGTGCAGCCCGAAGATCCGCTCCACCCCGTCGAGCCCGCCGGCCGCGATCACGTCGAGCGCGCCGCCCGGCATGACCTCCTCGGCGGGCTGGAAGATCAGCCGGATCCGGCCGGGCAGCTCGGTCGCGGACGCCAACGCCAGCGCCGCGCCCAGCACCACGGTGGTGTGGCCGTCGTGGCCGCACGCGTGGCTGACGCCGTCGACGGTGGAGGCGAACGGGTGGCCGGTGCGCTCGGGCAGCGGCAGGGCGTCCATGTCGGCGCGCAGCGCGACGCAGCGCGACCCGGTGCCGATGTCGCAGATCAGCCCGGTCCCGCCGGGCAGGATGCGCGGCTTGAGGCCCACCGAGTGCAGCAGGTCGAAGATCAGCCGCGTCGTCCGGTGCTCGTTGCGGGACAGTTCGGGGTGCGCGTGGATGTCACGCCGCCACCCGACCACCTCGACGGCGTTGCGTTTCAGCCAGTCGTCGAGCCAGGCCGGTCCGCGTCCCGCGCCGATGTCGTCCACGCCGGCAATGCTCACCCCGCCGAGACCATCCGGCACGCCGGGGCCACCGTCCGCGGGAAGTTCCAGCCCGGAATCCAGAACGGTCATCATGCACCCACAATGCGGTCGGTAGCGGCCCGGCGGAGCCGGGCTCGTTGCGCCGGGTCTGTCGCGGCGGCGATCGTTGTCCAGGCAAGGGCGAGTGCTCCGTCGAGCACAGCTCGGTCGGCGGATGCCGACGCACAGGCGGTAGCGAACTCGATTTGGTGGTTCACCGCGTCTCCGCAGTCGATGGCGATGGTCGGGTGGATGGCGGGCAACGCACGGGTCACGTTCCCCATGTCGGTGCTGCCGATCCGCCGGCCCTGCTCTTCGGCGGGGCTCAGCGGAGTGCGCCCCAACGCGGTGACGGCACGCCGGTAGGCGTCGGCCAGCCACGGGTCGGGGGTGAGCTCGGCGTAGACGGGCGAGACCTTGACGATCTCGTACGTGCAGCCGGTGGCCAGTGCGCCGGCGGAGAAGCAGCGGTCGATCCGCTCCTCCAGCCGGCTGAGGGACTCCAGGTTCCCGGCGCGCAGGTCGAACATCGCCGTCGTGCGGGCGGGCACCACGTTGGGCACGGTGCCGCCCCTGGTGACGATGCCGCTGACCATCTGGCCGGGCTCCAGGTGCTGTCGCGCCAGGCCGATGGCGACCTGGGCGACGGTGATGGCGTCGGCCGCGTTCACGCCCAGGTGGGGCGCGGCGGCGGCGTGCGACGGTTTGCCGGTGTAGTGCACTTCCAGGTCGGTGATGGCCAGCGACCCGGCCGCGATCGCCTCGTACGGGGCGGGGTGCACCATCATCGCCAGGGACACGTCGTCGAACACGCCGCGTTCCAGCATGAGCACCTTGCCGCCGCCGACCTCCTCGGCGGGCGTCCCGAGGACCCGGACCGTGAGGCCCAGCTCGTCGGCGACCTCCCGGAGGGCGAGGGCCGCGCCGACCGAGGCCGCCGCGATCACGTTGTGCCCGCACGCGTGGCCCACCTCGGGCAGCGCGTCGTACTCCGCGCACAGGCCGACCACGAGGTCGCCGGAGCCGTAGGAGGCGGTGAACGCCGTCTCCAGGTCCGCGACGCCGCGTTCGACCGCGAAGCCCTCCGCCGCCAGGAGGTTCGCCACCTTGGCGGCGCTGCGGTGTTCCGCGAACGCCAGTTCAGGCTCCGCGTGGATGCTGTGCGAGAGGCCTACCAGCACATTCGAGTACCGCTCGACGGCCGAGCGCGTCCTCATCTGGAAGTCGGTACCCATTTGCGTCCATCCTGCATCACGCTTCTGCGGCCCCGTCGCCCGCCGCGTTGATCAACCGCCGGCCGGTCGCGCGGGTGCGCCAAGCGGTGCGCGAGTTTCGGTCAGACCGATCAAGTCTGCGCAGAAGCCCCTACAGGAGGACCATATACACGAACAGCGAATCCCAGGTACCGGGATTCAGGCCGCCCCCAGCGGGCCTTCAGCCCTTCTTCGCCTTCTTCCGCCACTTGTCCCAACGCTTCTTGTTACGCCAGTAAACGAGGGCGAAGAGCACCAGCGCGATACCACCGATCCACAACTTGTTCTTCGTGTCGGCGCTCAAACCTGTATCGGGCTTCTGCGGCGGGTTGATACTCGGCCCAGGAGAAATCGATTCAGAAGACTGGGCGGCGGCGATGTGCGCGGCGGGAGTGTCGGTTGTGGCGTGCGCCACAGCAGTCACGGTCAGCACCGAGGCCAACACGAACAGGCACGACGCGAGGACGGATCGCCACTTGGTCACAGTCACCAAGACTAGCCACCGCACACCCCGCTTACCACTGTCAGTGGTCACCCGATGAGTGCTCGGTTTCACGTGCGGTGAACACGGCCAGGATCCGTTCCGCCGCCAACGTTGCGGTCAGTTCGCCTTCCCGAACCTGACGTTCCAGCTCGGGAACCAGCGCGCGGACGGCGGAGTTGGACCGCAGACTGCCCAGCAATTGGTCGTTGACCATCGCCCAGGTCCAGTCGACCTGCTGTCGGCGGCGGCGTTCGGCCAGTTCGCCCGCGTTCCGCAGGGCTTCCCGGTGTTGCCCGATCTGCTGCCACACGGTGTCCAGACCCGCTCCGGTGAGCCCGCTGCACGTGAGCACCGGCGGATTCCACACGGCGTCCGGCCCGCGCAGCAGACGCAGTGCGCCCGCCAGTTCGCGGGCCGCTTTTCGCGCTTCGGGCTCGTGCGAGCCGTCGGCTTTGTTCACCGCGATCACGTCCGCCAGTTCGAGCACACCCTTTTTGATGCCCTGGAGCTGATCCCCGGTGCGCGCGAGTGTCAGAAAAAGTGAACAATCCGTCATGTTCGCCACGGCGACCTCGGATTGCCCGACGCCGACCGTCTCGACCAGCACCACGTCGTAGCCGGCCGCCTCCACCAGGACGATGGTCTCGCGGGTGGCCTTGGCCACGCCGCCGAGCGTGCCGGAGGTGGGCGACGGGCGGATGAACGCGGCCGGGTCGACCGCGAGCCGGGCCATCCGGGTCTTGTCGCCCAGGATCGAGCCGCCGGTCTTCGTGGACGACGGG
>CBHFOL010000352.1:0-8301 GCA_965995405.1 uncultured Saccharothrix sp. | reverse complement strand
CCCCACCGGCCAGGTGCGCGGCCGCAATCTGCCGCGACAGCCGCCGGTACCCTTCCTGCCCGCGAGCCAGCACCAGAAGATGCGTGCCGCCGGGGTCGGGGGTGCCGGTGCGCGGGGTGGCGTCGAGGGACAGTTCGGCCCCGAACACCGTCCGCATGCCCAGCTCCTTCGCGGCCTCGGCGAACCGGACCACGCCGTACATGCCGTCGTGGTCGGTGAGCGCGATCGCGTCCAGGCCGAGCTGCTGCGCCGCCTCCACCAGCTCCTCCGGGTGGCTCGCGCCGTCCAGGAAGCTGAAGTTGGAGTGGCAGTGCAGCTCCACGTACGGCACGCGGGACCGGGTCGCGCCCAGCTCGTCCACCTTGACCGCGAAGTCCGGCGGCGCCTCGTAGCGCTCGCGCTGCCGCGTCCACGCCGGGCCGTCCCCGCCGTCGGGCCGCTGGGGTTTGCCGGACAGCGCGCGTTCCAGCTCCGACCAGCGGACCGGCGGGTTGTTCCAGCCCACGTCAGAACAGGTCGTCCGGCGCGCGCCGGGGCAGCGGGATCAGCGGCGGGAGCCAGCCGAAGCTGACCGGGTACGCCGGTTCACCTGGTCCGGTCGGGCCGGCCGGTTCGAGGTCGAAGCCGCCCAGCCAGTCCGCCAGGCCCTGCTCGTCGGAGAAGTCGCCGGTCATCAGTCGTACACCCCTTCCACCGCCCACTTCCCGCCCGCGCGGATCAGCAGGAACGCCAGTTCTTCGCCCTCTTGGTCGGCACCCAGGACCTGGAGGCGGGCCGCGCGCACCGCGTGCCCCTCGTCCCACCACCGCTCGTCCACCGGCCACGGACCCGCCCACGCCACGACCCGCCGTGCCCGGCCGCCGTGCACGATCCGGTGCGGCCGGACGACCAGCTCGGCGTACCCGGTGACCACGACGTCACCGCCCGCCTCGTCCACCAGCGCCACCGGTTCCGGCTCCGCGAACACGGTCGCGGGCGACGGCGCGGGCAGCCGGCCGGGCCAGGGCTGCGCCGGGTCGGTGGCCGGGGTGCGGTCGTCGCCCCACGGCACCAGCCGGATCCGCTCCACCGGGCCCCGGCCGCCCTGCGGGACGGGGGTGAGCACGGCGTCCGGGCCGAGCAGGCCCTGCACGTGGACCATCGCGCGCGCGGCCCGTTCGGCGGCTTCGCCCTGGTCCTGGCCCGCGCCCGGCCACAGGCCGAGCTGGAGCGCGCCCGCGTCCACGATCTCCTCCGGGTCGAGCTGGAGGAGGTGGATGCCCGAGGTGAGCCGTTCCCGGGTCAGCCAGCCGTCGAGCTGCCAGCGCACCCGGTCCGCGATGCCTTGCGGCGTAAGGGGATCCGCGCACCGCCAGACCCGGCGCAGCTGTTCGCCGTGCTCGGTCGTGGCCTGGATGCCCAGCCTGGTGCACGCCAGGCCCCGGGCGGCCAGGACCTGGTGCAGGCGTTCGGCGAGGGCTTTCGCGGCGAACGCGGCGGCGTCGACGCGGTCGACCGGCGGGTCCAGGGTCTGCGTGACGGACAGTTCGGCCGGTGGGTGGCGGCGGACGCGGGGGCGTTCCACGGTGCCCGAGGCCATCCGGTGCGCCAGCACGGCCGGTTTGCCGAACCGGTTGGCGACATCGCGTTCCGGGACTTCGGCGAACGCGCCCAGCGTGCGCAGCCCGAGCCGGCGCAGCAGGTCGACCAGTTCGGCGCGGTCTTCGCGGTGCTCGGCGGGCGGGTCGAGTTCGTGGATGCCGAGCGGGGCGAGGAAGTCCCGGGTGCCGCCGGGCGGGACGAGCATTCCGCGCTGGGCGGCGAGAGTGGCGGCGAACAGGCCGTCGGCCACGCCCACCTGCGCTTCGACGCCGGCGTGGACCGCGACGTGGTCGACCAGGCGTTCCGCCGCCTGTTCGGGGGAGCCGTAGTAGCCGAGCGGGCCCTTGGCGGCGACCGTGACCAGGCCGGGGCGGACGACCTCGATGCCCGGGGCGAGTTCCTCGACGGCGGCGGCGACCGGTTCGAACAGGCGGGCGTCGCGGACCTCGTCGTAGTCGAAGACCACCAGTTCGGGGCACTGGCCCTGGGCGGCGCGCTTGCGCTGGCCCCGGCGGACGCCTTCCGTGCGGGCGACGGCGGAGCAGGCGACGACCTCGTTCGTCCGGACGACGGCGGCGGGGATGTGCGGGAGCAGCGCGGCTTCGGCGGCGGCGGCCACCACCGGCCAGTCCGGGCACCACACGGCGAGCGTGTACAGGGCGGTCACCTCGTCTCCTGCGGCGGGTTTTCTCCGGTCGGGTTGTCTTCGGGCGGGAGGTCTTGAGACGGGGTTCCCCGAGTCAGGCCGCCGGGACGCCAGGGGGCCAGTTCCGGCACGTGGTCCGGTTTGGCGGCGCGGAACCAGGCACGGACAGCCGCCGGCAGACGGAACATCGGCTCACCCCCAAGCCGTGTCGATCGGGACGGGCGGTCCACGGGCCCGGTCCACCGACGAAGTGTGCCGACATTCGGCCTGTCAGCGGAGCGGATTGACCGGACCGGGCCAATCGGAAGCGGTTTGTTCACAAATGGATCGGCGCACAGGTCGGTCATCCCGCCACCGCCACCGGGCGCGGGGTCGGTCGGGGTGGGGGCGCGGTGCCGCCCGGGAGGGGCAGGGTGGTCGTCTTCTCCCGGGCGGCCACGCCGCGCCCGTTCGCGTGCACGGTTGCCGTCCGGGTGGCGAGCAGGCCGTGGCCCTCGCCCAGGCCGCTCCACGGACCGAACGCGGCGCGCAGTTCGACGTCCGCGCCAGGCCAGGACGACCCGAACGGCAGCAGGACCGCTTTGCGATGACGGGCGCGGGCGGAGAGTTTGCGGGCGGTCGCCGGAGTCACCGGGGTGGCCAGCGACACCAGGTCGAAGCCGTCGAGCAGGGCCGCGACGGTGCGCTCGACCTCGCTCCGGTCCCTCCCAGGAAGAGGGACCAGAGCGAGCCGATGGACGGCCACCCCCAACTCGGCCGCCGCGAGTGCCCCACACCGCGGCAGGCCGGCAACGGCCGCCCAGCACCCTTCCGCTGTCGCCTCGGCCATCAGCGTGAGCAGCAACGATGTCGACCCGCGCACCGACACCGTGCTGCCACGCCGCAGGCCGCCCCACGGGAGGACATCCGCCAGTTCCCCGCGAACCGGCAGAATCCGAGGTGGTGCCGTGGCCGACTCGCCGGTCGCGTCTACCCCGAGCGCGACCAACGTCGCCGTTGCCGACCTGGACACCAACCCTCCTCCCACGAATCCGCGCGCACCCCTGTGCGCGGACCGCCGTGGGAAGCCGGCGACCTGTCCGTCGAACATCTGTTCGAACGACTGGTCGATCTTATCCCCTCCGCACCACCCGGTGTCAATGGCCACGACCGGGTGACTGGCACACTGCTCGGCGCAGCTTCCGCGACGCACGGGGGGAACCGTGAACGCTCCTCAGAACCCGCCCTGGCAGCCCGGCCAACCGGGCTCCGGTCAAACCCCGCAACCCGGATACGGGCCACCCCAAGGCAATCCCGGTCAGCAGGGCTACGGGCAGCCCGGTCCGGGGCAGGCCCAGCCGGGCTACGGCGCGCCGGGTGCGGGCGGGCCGGGCGCGGGGCAGCCGGGCTATGGCGGACCGGGTGCGGGCGGGCCTGGCCAAGGACAGCCCTACCCCTACCAGCAGCCGCCCAGGAAGAAGCGGACCGGGTTGATCGTCGGGCTGGCGGTGGGTGCCGTCGTGCTGGTCGTCGGCGGCGTCTTCGGCAAGATGTACCTGAGCTACGCCGAAGAACCCGGCGGCGGCCCCGGTGAGAAGCCGATCGCCCAGTGCGAACTGGGTGCCGACCTGCTCGGCCAGGCGCACGTGAGCAGCTTCCGCCTCGTCCAGGCCCCGCACGAGGGTGACAAGGGCCTCAAGCAGAGCCACTGCGCCTGGGAGCAGACCAAGGGCAAGGACGGCCGCAACCCGCGCGTCCTGAGCTTCCTCGTCTACGACTTCGACAAGTTCTCCGACAAGCCGGACCGCAACCTCGAACAGGCGAAGAGCAACTACTCCGGCTTCAACGTCTACGCGAACGGCCAGCAGGCCAAGCCGGTCCAGGGCCTCGGCGACGAGGCGATCATCGTGGCCCCGTCCGCACCGGCCGACCTCACCGAGGCGAACCTCGTGGTGCGCAAGGGCGCGGTGGTCTGGAACATCCGGTACTCGGGCCGGGACAAGGGTTTCTTCAGCGACTCCCCGTTCCCCTTGGAGGACGCCGAAGCGATCGTCCGCAAGACCGCCGAGGAGCTGACCAAGCGCTGAACACGCCGGTGGGGGCTCCCGCGAAACCGAGAGCCCCCACCGGAAGCAGGATCAGTGCGCGAAGTGCCGCGTACCGGTCAGGTACACGGTCGCGCCCGCCGCCTCGGCCGCCGCGAGCACCTCCGCGTCCCGCACCGAACCGCCGGGCTGCACGACGGCCCGCACACCCGCGTCCAGCAGCACCTGCAACCCGTCCGGGAACGGGAAGAACGCGTCCGACGCGGCCACCGAGCCACGCGCCCGGTCACCGGCCCGCGCCACCGCGAGCCGCGCCGCGTCCACCCGGTTGACCTGGCCCATGCCCGCGCCGACGGTCGCGCCGCCGGACGCCAGCAGGATCGCGTTCGACTTCACCGCGCGGCACGCCCGCCACACGAACGCCAGGTCAGCCAGGCCCGCCGCGTCCAGCGGCTCGCCGCACGCCAGGGTCCAGTCGGCCGGGTCGTCGCCGCCCGCCGCGATGGTGTCCACCGTCTGGAGCAGCAGCCCGCCGGACACCGCCCGCAGCTCCGCACCGCCGCGCTGCGGCTCGTCGGCGACCAGGATCCGCACGTTCTTCTTGCGCTGCAACACATCCACCGCGCCGTCTGCGTACGAGGGCGCGATGATCACCTCGGTGAAGATCTCCGCGACCTGCTCGGCCAGCTCGACGGTCACCTCGCGGTTGGCCGCGATCACCCCGCCGAACGCCGACACCGGGTCGCACGCGTGCGCCTTGCGGTGCGCGTCCGCGATCGCCCCCGGACCATCCACAGTGGACACCGCGATGCCGCACGGGTTGGCGTGCTTGATGATCGCGACACACGCCTGCGCGTGATCCCACGCCGCGCGCCACGCCGCGTCCGCGTCGACGAAGTTGTTGTAGGACATCTCCTTGCCGTGCAGCTGCCGCGCGGTCGCCAGGCCGGTCCGCCCGTCGCCCTGCGTGTACAGCGCGGCCTTCTGGTGCGGGTTCTCGCCGTACCGCAGCACCTGCTTGCGGTTCCAGGTCGCGCCGACCCAGCCGGGGAAGCCCGAGCCCTCGTCGTCCGGGCTGAGCACGCTGCCCATCCAGGACGCCACGGCCACGTCGTAGGACGCGGTGTGCCGGAACGCCGCCGCCGCCAGCGCCTGCCGGTCCGCGAGCGTGAACCCGCCGGCACCGACCTGCGCCAGCACCCACTCGTACCGCGCCGGATCCACCACGACGGCCACGCTCGGGTGGTTCTTCGCCGCCGCACGCACCATCGCGGGACCGCCGATGTCGATCTGCTCGACGCACTCCTCCGGCGACGCACCCGACGCCACGGTCCGCGTGAACGGGTACAGGTTCACCACCAGCAGGTCGAACGGGGCGATCTCCAGCTCGTGCAGCTTCGCCACGTGCTCCGGCTTGCGGGTGTCCGCCAGCAGACCGGCGTGCACGCGCGGGTGCAGGGTCTTGACCCGGCCGTCGAGCACCTCCGGGAACCCGGTCACGTCCTCCACCCGGGTCACCGGCACGCCGGCGTCGGCCAGCGTCTTCGCCGTGCCCCCGGTGGAGACGATCTCGACTCCGGCCGCGTGCAGGCCGGTGGCCAGTTCCAGCAGCCCCGACTTGTCGGACACCCCGATCAGGGCCCGACGAACCGGTCGCCTCTCGGCAGGAGTGGTCACGGGATGCTCACCTTTCGTCCGTTCACGGTCCAGCCTTCACGGGCCAGGCGGGCGACCACGTCCACCAGCAGCCGCCGCTCCACCACCTTGATGCGCTCGTGCAGGCTGTCGACGTCGTCGCCGTCACCGACGACGACCGCTTCCTGGGCCAGGATCGGCCCGGTGTCCACGCCGCCGTCCACCACGTGCACGGTCGCTCCGGTGACCTTCACGCCGTAGTCGACGGCGTCGCGGACTCCGTGCGCACCGGGGAAGGCGGGCAGCAGCGCGGGGTGGGTGTTGACCATCCGGCCGCCGAAGCGGTCCAGGAAGGCCGGCCCGAGGATCTTCATGAACCCGGCGGAGACCACCAGGTCCGGTTCGTGGGCGGCGACGGCCTCGGCCAGCGCCACGTCCCACGCGGCGCGGTCGGCGTGGTCGCGCAGCTTCACCGTGAAGCCGGGGACGCCGGCGCGTTCGGCGCGGGCGAGTCCCTCGATGCCGGCGCGGTCGGAGCCGACGGCCACCACCTCGACCGGGTAGTCGGGGTCGGCGGCGGCGTCCAGCAGCGCCTGCAAGAGGGTGCCGGAGCCGGAGACGAGGACGACGACCCGCGTGGGGACGGGAAGCCGGAGTGTGGTCGCGGCGCTCAGCGTGCTCTCCTTGCTGGGGACTGTCACAGCAGCTCAGGAGCAGCCTAGGCGTTGGCTAGTCGCGCTTGTCGGCCAGGGCCGGATCGTCGCCGGGTTCGCCGTCCGCTTCGTGATCCCGGTCGCCTTCCGGATCCACGTCCGGGTCGTCGTCCAGGTCTTCCAGGTCTTCCAGCTCGGCCAGGTCGTCGTCCACGTCGTCCGAGTCGTCGTCCTCTTCGGCTTCCTCTTCCAGCTCCGCCGACTCTTCGTCGTATTCGAGGTCGTCCTCTTCGTCCTCGAAGTCCCCGTCTTCGTAGTCCTCGTCCTCGAACTCTTCGTCGGTGACGTCCTCGTCGGACCCGGGCTCTTCGACGGGCTCCGGTTCCTCCTCCTCGGCCACGGCCTCCGCCACGACCGGAGCCGGGCGGGCACCCGCGAACCAGGCCACGAGACCGCCGGGCACGGCGATCCACGCCAGCGTCAGCACGGCCAGCAGACCCGCCGGGACGGTCACCGGGTCGAACACCCCGTCACCCAGGCTGCCGCCCGCGACGGCGGCCAGCACCAGCGTCCCCACGGCCCCGGTGACCGCCGCCACCAGCACGGCCCGCAACCGTGACCGGGGCGTCTCGGCCGCGTCCCGCAGCGAGAACCCCACCAGCACGCCGATCGCGCCCGGCAGCACCAGCACCAGCGGCAGCAGCGGCGACTGTTCCTCGGGCAGCGCGGCCAGCAGCGGCACCGCCGGGATCGGGCCGCCGGTGAACACGGTCGGGCCGATCGTCACCGCGCCGATGGAGAACCCGGAGCCCACCGCGTACGAGACGGCCCCGATCACCGCGTTCGGCAGGTACGCCAGGCACATCAGCCAGATGCCCAGCCCGGTGCCCAGGGTGCCGCCCGCCTGGTCGAACAGGTCGCTGGTCACCGACCACGACAGCGCCAGCCCGAGCGCCAGCAGCAACGCGCCCACGGCGGTCAGCGCGAACAACGCCAGCGCACCCGCCCGCAATCCGCGCCGCGCCACCGGGTCGATCCGCTCGAACACCACTTCCACCAGGCCACAGCGCTGCGCCACGCCGGCCACGGCCGCGACCGCGGAGACCGCCGCACAGCCGAAGAACGCCACGGCGGGCGTCGCCCGCACCACGCCACCGTCGCCCATCACGAACGCGATCACGCCACCGGCCACCGCGTGCGCGCCGGAGATGCTGAGCACCACGCCCCGTGCCTGCAACGGCTCGAACAGCCCCAGCCGGTCCGCCGCGCCGGCCGCAGCCCGGGACACCAGCAGCATCAGCAGCACGGTGGGCAGCAGCGGCAGCACGCCGAGCTGGCCGCCGTCGAACCGCAGCGGCACGTGGTGGGCGACCAGCCAGCCGGGCGCGGACGCCGTCAACACCCCCGTGGTGGAGAACCGCGCGTGCGCGGCCGTGGACGACACCAGCGCCAGCAGGGCCGCGACGGCCGCGTAGCTGACCACCACGGAACCGACGGCGGTCATGGCGAGCACCCGGGCCCGTTCGGCGCGGGAGAACTCGGGCGGGCGCACGGAATCCGTCACGGCGCCGTGCGAAGGGGATTGCAGCACCGGCATCTTTCCACTGTGTCAGGAGCGATCGGCCGTTCAGGTGAGGCACGCCGCGCCCGGCGACCTGACGGCTGCGCGGGCCGGCACTCCGGCGACGATCGGCGGCCCGGGCAGCGCGAACCGATCGGCGGCGGGACCAACGAAAAGGAGGGGTGGCACCGACGTTGCGGT
>CBHFOL010000351.1:0-8339 GCA_965995405.1 uncultured Saccharothrix sp. | reverse complement strand
GATGGGCCGACCAAAGTCGCGGAGAGATTTCGATTGCCCTGCGCGAAAAAGCCGATGCCGACGCGCGGGCGGCCGAGCTCGCGGACCGGGTGCGCGAAATCGTGGTGAACCGGTACCCGGTCGTCATCCGTGATCTGGGTTGTGGCACTGGATCGATGGGACGATGGCTCTCCGCGCGATTGGCCGGTCCGCAGCACTGGGTGCTGCACGACCGGGACGCCGGGCTGCTCGCCGTGGCGGGTGCGTCGGTGACCGGGCCGGGCGTGACGGTGGAGACGCGGGAGGGCGACCTCACCGCGCTGCGCGCCGCCGACCTGGCGGGCGCGTCGCTGGTGACCGCGTCGGCGCTGCTGGACCTGCTGACCCGGGACGAGGTGAACGGGTTGGCGACGGCCTGCGTAGAAGCGGGTGTGCCCACGCTGCTCACGCTCTCCGTCGCCGGCCGGGTCGAACTCGACCCGGCGGAGCCGCTCGACGTCCGGTTCCAGGACGCGTTCAACGCCCACCAGCGGCGTGAGGTCGACGGCCGGCGGCTGCTCGGACCGGACGCGGTGGGGGTTGCCGAGGAGGCGTTCGCCGCGCTCGGGGCGCGGGTGGAGACCCGGCCCAGCCCGTGGCGGCTGGGTCCGGACCAGGCGGCGCTGACCGCCGAGTGGCTGCGGGGTTGGGTGGACGCGGCCGTCGAGCAGGAGCCCGGGTTGGCTCCGCACGTGCCCGACTACCTGCGGCGGAGGCGGAACGGGCTGCGGGCCGTCGTCCACCACACCGACCTCCTGGCGGTGCCGTCGTGAAGCGGCTGACGGCTCACCCGAACCGGGATGCCGGCGGTGCCATCCCGGCGGTGGCCCGTCCCGGCGCGGCAACCGCCGTCGTGAAGCGGCTGTGGCCGTGGCTGCGGTTGGTGGCGGCGGTCGGGATCCTGGTGGCGTTGGGGTCGCGGGTGGGTGCCGACGCGTTCGTGGACGGGCTGCGGGCGGTCGACCTCGGGTCGGTGGTGGCGGCCCTCGGCATCGGGCTGCTGACCACGGTGGCGAGCGCGTGGCGGTGGTGTGTCGTGGCGCGTGGCCTCGGGCTGCCGCTCACGCTCGGCGCGGCCGTATCGGACTACTACCGGGGACTGCTGCTCAACGCCGTCCTGCCCGCCGGGGTGCTCGGCGACGTGCACCGGGCCGTCGACCACGGCCGGCAGTCGGGTGACATCGTGCGTGGCGTGCGGGCCGTGGTGTTCGAGCGGTTCGCGGGTCAGGTCGTGCTGATCGCAGTCGCGCTGCTCGTGCTGCTCTTCCGGCCGTCGGCGGTCGACTTCGTGCCGGGGCTTCCCGTGGTGGTAGCTGTCGCCGGGCTCGCCGTGGTGGCCATGGGCTCCCGGAGAGTGCGCCGGATGTTGGCCCGGACCTGGCTCGATGCCCGCGACGGGCTGCTGTCGCGGCACGCGCTACCCAGAGTGGCCCTGCTGTCCGCCGTGACCCTCGCCAGCCACATCGCCATGTTCGTGGTCGCGGCACGCGCGGCCGGGTCCACCGCGTCGGTCGGCGAACTGGTGCCGCTCATCGTGCTCGCCCTGCTGGTCATGGCGATCCCGGTCAACATCGGCGGTTTCGGGCCGCGCGAAGCGTTCCTCGCGGCGGCGTTCGGCGCGGCCGGGCTGGGCGCGGCGCAGGGGCTCACCACCGCCGTCGTCTACGGGGTGTTGGCGCTGGTAGCCGCACTGCCCGGGGCATTCACGCTGGTCCGGCCACGGGGATCAGAGCACGTCGAGATGCCCGCCGAACGCGTCGACCAACGCCGCGAGCAGGTCCTCGCCTTTGCGGGCTGACGCGAGCGACGGACGTCCGATCACGCCCGACTCGGTGTACGGGGCCAGCCCGACTGTCAGCAGGTGCGGCCGGTCGGCCAGGTGGTCGCTCGTCTCGTAGCCGGGTCTCACCAGGTCGGGCCGGGTGTGCAGGAGAATGGACGTCTCCAGCTCGCCGGCGTGCATGTCGCTGTCCGACGACGTCTCCAGCCCGGCGGCGGCCCGTGCGGCGTGCCAGTCGGCCCGTCCCGGGAACAGCGCCATCCCCGACGACTCCTGAACCACGTTCGACAGCACGTAGTTGCCGCCGTGCCCGTTCACCAGCACCAGCTTCGGCACCCCCGACCTCCGCAACGACTCGGCGATGTCGGTGACCACCGCATACAGCGTCCGCGCCGAAATGCTCACCGTGCCGGGCCACGCGGCGTGCTCGTGCGAACACGAGATCGTGATCGGCGGCAACAACTGCACCGGATACTCCGCGGCGACCGCCGAAGCGATGGCATACGCGATGACCGTGTCGGTGGTCAGCGGCAGGTACGGGCCGTGCTGTTCGAGGCTGCCGACCGGCAGCACCGCGACCTCGGCCGCACCGTCCCGGACGTCGGTGGTCGTGGCGCGCGGCAGCAGGTCAGCGGTCATGCTCCCGACCGTAGTCAACGCGGTGGCACAGCGCGGGCAGTTCCCCGCTCGCCAGCCGGGGCAGCACGTCCGGCAGCTCGTCGAACTCGCTCTGACCGGTGATCAGGTGGTCGAACACCGGGTCGGCCAGCAGCTCCAGAGCGAGCGCCAGGCGTTCGGCGTAGCTGCGGTCCGGACGGGCGACGATGCCGACCTGGCTGCTGCGGATCGTCAGCCGCCGGGAGTGGAAGTACTCCCCCAACGGCACGCCGACCCGCCGTGCCCCGTACCAGCTCAGCTCGACCACCGTGCCCTCGGGCGCGAGCAGCCCCAGCGACGTCTCCAGGCCCGCATCGGACGCGCTGGCGTGCACCACCAGGTCCATGCCCCCGACAGCGTCCTCTGGAGACGCGAACGCCACACCAAGGGCGTCGGCGACCGCCTTACGCGCCGGGTGGGTGTCCACCAACTGCACCCGCACGCCGGGGAACCGGGCCAGCACAGCCGCCACCGAGCAGCCGACCATGCCACCGCCGACCACCGCGATCCGGTCGCCGATGAGCGGTTTCGCGTCCCACAGGGCGTTCACGGCCGTCTCGACGGTGCCGGTGAGCACGGCACGCTCCGGCGGCACGGTGTCCGGCACGGGCGTCACGGCGTGCGCCGGCACCACATACCTGGTCTGGTGTGGATGGAGGCAGAACACGGTGCGGCCGAGCAGTTCCGCCGGTCCGAGTTCGACCACCCCGACATTGAGGTACCCGTACTTGACCGGAAAGGGGAACTCGCCCCGCTGGAACGGGGCCCGCATCGCGTCGTACTGGTTCACCGGCACTCTGCCCTGGTAGACCAAGGTCTCGGTACCCCGGCTGAGCCCGGACCAGAGGCTCCGGACGAGCACCTCGGCCGGCCCCGGTTCGGGCAGTTCCTCGGCTCGGATCGAGCTTTTTCCAGCCGAAGTGAACCAAAGTGCTCGTGCGACGCGTGTCATCCGGCAACCTCCGAAAACGCGGTCATGAGGGGCACGATGATCACACTTCAGCACAACACCGCGCCGGCTGTCCCGGAACAGGCGGCCTGGACGGGCGTCCAGGTCCTGCTGCTGGGCGTGCTGGGCGGCACGGTGGGCCTCGGTCCGCTGGGCTGGCTCGTCGGCCTCGCCCACGGTATCGCCACCTGGGCGCTGCTGAGCACGGCGATGGTGCGGACCCGGACCCGTTCGCTCGGGCCGGCCGACCGCGTCACGCTGGCCCGGGGTGTGCTGGTGGGTGCCGTGACGGCGATCGTGGCCGACCGGCTGGGTGACGTGCCGACCGTGGTCGTGGTGTTCGCGTCCGTGGCACTCGCACTGGACTTCGTGGACGGTCAGGTGGCCCGCCGCACCGGGACCGCGTCGGCGCTGGGCGCGCGGTTCGACATGGAGGTCGACGCGTTCCTCATCCTGGTGCTGAGCGTGCAGGTCGCGCTGGCGCTGGGTCCGTGGGTGCTGGCCATCGGGTTGATGCGGTACGTGTTCGTGGCGGCGTCGTGGGTGCTGCCGTGGCTGTGCGGGGAGCTTCCGCCGAGCTTCGCGCGCAAGGCGGTGGCGGCGGCACAGGGTGTGCTGCTGGTCGTCGCCGCGTCCGGCGTCGTGCCATTTGGGGTGGTGCCGTTCAGGACGGTCCTGGTGGGACTCGCGCTGGCCGCGCTGGTGTGGTCGTTCGGGCGCGATGTGCTCGGGCTGTGGCGGAACAGGAATCCGGTTTCGGTGAAGGGGTACTCCCGTGTCTGAGCAGGCAGTCGTCGCGCGCGTGGGCAACATCGTGCTGTGGGTGGCGCAGATCGCGCTGGCCGCGTATTTCGTCTACAGCGGATACCTGCTGTTCGGCGACAACTTCGTGAAGAAGTTCGACGAGATCGGCTTCGGCCAGTGGTTGCGCTACCTGACCGGCACGCTGGAGATCGCGGGCGCGCTCGGACTGCTGGTGCCCAGATTGTGCGGGCTCGCCGCGCTGGGGCTGGTGGGTGTCATGGCGGGCGCGGTCGGCACGGAACTGTTCCTGCTGGCCCGAGGTGACGCCAAGCTGCCCGCGCTCCTGTTGCCGGCGGCGGCTGTCATCGCGTTCTTCCGCCGGGACACGATCCGCGCGCTGCTCGCTCAGCTACCGCGCTTCGGGAAGTAGCGCAGGACGGCCACGTCGCCGAGCGCCGTCACGTCCGCCAGGTGGAACCGCCGCGCCGGGCCGCCCGGGAAGTCCGCCGGGTGCACGAACCTGGGCGCGGCGGCCTGGCCGATCAGCATGGGCGCGACCGCCATCCGGATCTCGTCGGCCAGGCCCGCCGCGAGGAACGCGGTGTGCACGCGCCCGCCGCCCTCCACCATCAGCCGGGCCACGCCCCGCCGGCCCAGGTCGTCCAGCAGGGCGGCGAAGTCGATCTCCGGGCCGAGCGCGGCGACCTCGGCGAGACCGTCCAGTGTGGACTGGGCGGCGGCGCGGCCGGAATCCGTGGTGTAGACGAGCTTTTCGCCGCCGTGGTGCCAGAACAGCAGGTCCGGGTCGAGGTCGCCGGAACGGGTCACGGTGACCTTCAACGGGTATTCGGGGCAGCCGCGGGCGATCCGCTCGGCGCGCCGTTCCGGCTGGTTGACCAGCAGGCGCGGGTTGTCGCGGCGGATCGTCTCCGCGCCGACCAGGATCGCGTCGGATTCCGCGCGCAGCCGGTCGACGTGGTCGAAGTCCTCGGCGTTGGACAGCGGGAACCGTTCCGCACCGCGGTCGTCGATGTAGCCGTCGACGCTGACGGCGACGCTGAGCAGCACGTGCGGGCGGGTCACCGGCCCACCGTACCGACCCGTGAACCGGGTGTGCGGCCGATACGTTTCTCCAGGGTGATCGTGATCGGGAAGGACGACATGGCGCGGCGGATCGCAGCGTGGGTGCTCACCGGGATGGCCGCACTCCTGGTGCTGGTGGTCCTGGTGGCGCCGGCCGACCTGGAACGGCTCACGGCCGGCGAGCTCCTGCGCATACCGGTGGAGGGGCTGCTGGGCGCGATGCTGGTGCTGGTGCTGCCGGGTCGGGCGCGGTCGGTCGCGGTGTGGGCGGGCGGGGTGCTGCTCGGGCTGATGGCCGTGCTGAAGATCCTGGACACCGGGTTCGACCTGGTCCTCTACCGGCCGTTCGACCTGGTGCTGGACTGGCCGCTGCTCGGACCGGCGGTGGATTTCGTGGCGTCGACCGGGGGCGAGACGGCTGCCGTGGTCGTAGTGGTCGTGGCGGTGCTGGTCGCGCTCGGGCTCGTGCTGCTGGTGACGCTGGCCGTGCGGCGGCTGGCCGGGGTGGTGGAGCGGCACCGGGTGGTCACGACCCGGGGCGTCGCGCTGGTCGCGGTCGTGTGGATCACGCTGGCGGTGCCGGGTGTGCCGGTGGCGTCCAACAGCGCGACCGAGTTCGTCTACAACCACGCGCGCCAGGTGCGCACCGGGCTGCACGACCAGGAGGTGTTCGCCGCCGAATCGGCCGTGGACGCGTTCCGCGACACGCCCGCCGACCAGTTGCTGACCGCGTTGCGCGGCAAGGACGTGCTGGTCGTGTTCGTGGAGAGCTACGGCCGGTCCGCCGTGGAGGACCCGGAGCTGGGGCCGCCGATCAGCCGGGTGCTGGAGGACGGGACACGCCGGTTGCGGGCCGCCGGGTTCACGTCCCGCAGCGCGTTCCTCACCTCGCCCACGGCCGGCGGCGGCAGCTGGCTGGCGCAGGCGACCCTGTTGTCCGGCCTGTGGATCGACAACCAGCAGCGGTACCGGAACCTGGTGAGCAGCGACCGGTTCACCCTGAACAAGGCGTTCCGGCGGGCGGACTGGCGGACGGTCGGCTTCCTCCCGGGCATCGTGGAGGCGTGGCCGGAGGGCGGTTTCTTCGGCTACCAGCGCATCTACCCGGCCGACGAGCTCGGCTACCACGGCCCGAAGTTCGGCTACGCCACCACACCCGACCAGTTCACGCTGGGCGCGTACGAACGCACCGAGCACCGGTCGCCCGGCCCGGTGATGGCCACCATCCCGCTGGTCACCAGCCACGCACCGTGGACGCCCACCCCGTCACCGGTCGGCTGGAACGACCTCGGCGACGGCTCGGTGTTCAACGCGATGCCGTCCGGCGGAGGCAAGCCCGAGTCGATCCTGACCCGGGACGCGGCCGACGTGCGCGCCGACTACCGGAAGTCCGTCGAGTACTCGCTGAACACCATCGTCTCGTACGTGGAGACCTACGGCGACGACGATCTGGTGCTGCTGTTCCTCGGTGATCACCAGCCCAGCCAGCTGGTGACCGGCGGCGATACCGGCCACGACGTGCCGATCGGCCTGGTCGCCCGCGATCCCGCCGTGTTCGACCGGATCGCGCCCTGGAACTGGGACGAGGGGCTCAAGCCCGGCTGGAAAGCCCCGGTGACGCGGATGGACGAGTTCCGCGACGAGTTCCTGACCGCGTTCGGCTCGGTGTCCACCGGGTGAACCGGCGCCCGCGCGGGGCCACGTCCGGTGACGGGTTTCGGAATAGTGGACCGCAGGAGGTAAGACGTTGAAAATCGCCATCCACTTCCCGAACTTCAGCCTGCCGGACGCCCCCAAGTCGATCGCGGGCGCGTTAGCCGACACGGCCCGCGCCGCCGACGAGACCGACTGTGACACGTTCACGGTGATGGACCACTACTTCCAGATGGACGTCCTGGGCGGTCCGCCGGAGCCGATGTTGGAGGGGTACACGGCGCTCGGCTACGTCGCCGCGCTCACCGAGCGGATCACCCTCGGCACCCTCGTCACCGGCGTCACCTACCGACACCCGGGCCTGCTGGCCAAGATCGTCACCACGCTCGACGTGCTGTCCGGCGGCCGGACGCTGTTCGGCATCGGCGCGGCCTGGTACGAGCGTGAGCACAACGCGTTCGGCGTGCCGTTCCCGCGGGCCGCCGAGCGGTTCGAACGCCTCGAAGAGGCCATCCTCGTCTGTCGACAGCTGTGGAGCGACGACGACGGCCCGTTCGAGGGCAAGTACTACCGGCTCACCGAGACCCTCAACGTGCCGCAGCCGATCCGGCGGCCACGCCTGCTCATCGGCGGCGGGGGCGAGCGGAAGACGCTGCGGCTGGTGGCGCGGTACGCCGACGCGTGCAACCTGTTCGGGTCCGACGTGGACTCCGTCGCGCACAAGATCGACGTGCTGAACCGGCACTGCGCGACCGAGGACCGCGATCCGTCGGACATCGAGAAGACGATCGTCTACTTCACCGATCCGCTGAACGACCCGGACGCGTTCCTGGCCACCATGGGCCGGTACGCCGAACTCGGCATCGGCCAGGTGTGGCTGATGGCCCAGACCACGAACCCGGGCGACTGGGTCCGCCGGGTCGTCGACGGCGTGGGCGACCGGCTCCGGGCGCTCTGACGGTGGTTGCCGGGCGACGTCGTGTTGCCCGGCAACGGTCCGGCTTTCGGTTGGCTTTGGGTCAGCGTTCCGGCAGCGGCGGGTTGCCCCTGGGGCGCAGTCGGCCGGTCGGGAGCGGTGGCGCGGGCAGGCGTTCGCCGGGGTAGCCGTCGACCCGGCCGAAGCGGTCGGCCCCGTCCTGCCACTCGGCGCGGAACCGCTCGATCTCCTCGTGGGTGCGGGCCACGAAGTTCCACCACATGACCAGCTGTTCGCCGAACGGTTCGCCGCCGAGCAGCATGACCCGGGCTGGTTCGGCGGCCGGGTTGGCCAGCCGCAGGGTGGTCGCGCCGGGGGCCAGGTAGCCGAGTTCGGCGCGGCTCAGGCGGGTGCCGGACAGCTCGACCGTGCCGTGGTCCACGAGGACGCCGTGTTCGTGGGCCGGGTCCACGTCGAGCGTGAGGTCCGCGCCCGGGTCCAGGACGCGTTCCGCGCCGCGCAGCGGGGGGGACGTGCGG
>CBHFOL010000350.1:0-8407 GCA_965995405.1 uncultured Saccharothrix sp. | reverse complement strand
CCGGAGCGGGGCGAGCGGAGCGTCCGGTCGCGGCACGTGCTGCGGGCCGAGGCGGACGGCGCGGACCGCTGGGTGGTGATCGTCCACGTGGACGAGCCGGATCGGCAGTTGCCGCTGTTGCGCCCGTTGCGGCACTGCTCGGTAGGCCGACTGGTCGCCCAGCCCGCCGCCGGACTGGTGGTGGCGGAGCTGCTGTTCGACCGCGCGCTGCGGTGCGGCGACAGCATCGTCATCGAACACGAACTGGTCAACCGGCCGCCGTACCTGCCGGCGGTGGAGTGCGGCCGGAAGTTCCGACTGCCCGTCCGGGAATACGTGCTGGAGATCGCGTTCGATCCGCTGGCGCGCCCCCTGGAATGCGTGCAGTACCGGAAAGCGGAGGGTGAGGAGGAGACGATCCGCCCGGTGGAAATCGACGCCGGCGGCTCACTGCTGGGGGTGGCACTCGATTTCGGACCGGGCGGCTACGGATTCCGCTGGAAATGGTCCTGATCGTGCCGGTCCTGAGCGGCACCGGCTGATTTCGCGGCGCGGCGGAGTGTCGGGGTCGCCCAGGCCAGTGCGACCCCGACCACCAGCACACCGACTCCGGCGGCCAGTCCGGCGCGCGGCCCGGCGAACACCGCCGCCGCACCCGCGAGGGCCGCCCCGGCGGGCTGCCCGAGACCCCACGACAGCATCCGGGCGGTGGTGTTGACCCGGGACTGGAGTTCCGGCGGGCACATCCGCTGCCGGTAGGTGATGGCGTTGAGCACCACGGTGGAATGCGCCGTGCCCCAGGCGACCGCGGCCAGACCGGCCGGCACCCAGTGCGTGCTCAGCAACGCGGAACCACCGCACAGCAGCGAGATCGGGAGCGCGCCCAACGCCAACCGCGCGCCGCCCCACCGTGCGCTGAGTGTCGGGAGCAGCCGTGAGGCGATCAACGCCCCGACACCCCAGCAGCTGAACAGGGCGGCGAGCCGGACGTCCCCGGACGGTGCGACACCCAGTACCCGGTCGGCCCACGGCACCAGCATCGCGACCCAGGCCCCGGCGGCGGCCGAGTGCGTGGCGCCGACCAGCGTCAGCGTCCGCACAATGCTGTGGCCCCACAGGAACCGGAGCCCGGACCCGATGTCGCCGACCAACGTCGTGGCGTCCGTGCGGGGTGTCGAAAGCGCACCTCGGATCGCCCGGATCAACATCGCCGACCCGACGGCCGTGACCACGTTGACCGCCAACAGATTCGCGGGGGAGAGGGACGCGACCAGCAGGCCGGTCAGGCCGGGCACCACGAGCTCGGCCAACGTGGTGCGCCCGAACAACTTCGCGTAGGAGGCGGTCAGCTTGTCCTTGCCCACCAACGCGGGCAACGCGCCGAAGTTGGCCGCGTCGAAGAACACGAAGGCGGTCTGCGCCACGAACGCCACGACCACCACGTGCGGCGCGGTCAGCACTCCGGTCCACCACGCCACCGGAACCGACCCCAGCCCCACGGCCACGACGAGATCCATCGCCACCATCAGCCGTCGTCGGTCGACCCGATCGGCAACCGCACCGGCGAGCAGCCCGAACACCAGGTACGGCAACGCCTCCGCCATGGCGACGGCCGACGTCCACCCCGCCGACCCGGTGAGCTGGTACACCAACACCGGCAACGCCACCACCGCGACCAGACTGCCGATCACGGACAGCAGACGCGCGGTCAGGTACCGACTGAAGTCCTGCGGGGTCTCGGCCACCCCGACATGCTAATGAATCCCATATTCATCTAACAACCCGGTGTGCACCCCGGACATGCTGTGCGGTCAGCTGTAGAAGCGGCGGAGGGTCGGCCAGATGCTCGACCACCGTTGTGGGGCGGCGCAGAGCGCGATGTCCGTGCCGTTCTCCTCGTTGTCGATCGGGGCGCGGTGGGTTTCGACCACCCGGCAGCCGGTGAAGGCGGCGCTTCGGTTGCCTATCACCAGGACCGGGCCGGTCATGGTGTCCGGGGGTGGCCCCCAGTCGGCGTAGGACATGTGGCCCGAGTAGGGCTCGGGCAGCCCGTAGGACGGGCCGTAGTGGGCGATCGCGCCTGCCTGGCCGTAGTTGCGGGTGAAGATGACGGCCGATTCCCGTTTGACCGGCGGGATTTGCGCCCAGACTCGGCTGGTCGCCTCGGTCAGCTCGGGCCAGCCGACCTGTTCTCCCGCCTCCGGGTTGATCGCCAGTACCGGGCCCAGTGCGGTGGGTGGCAGCACCGGGAGGCTGATCAGCACCGAGGCTGCCGCGCCCAGCACCGCGCCGGTCGTGGCCCAGGTCCGGTGGCGGTGTGCCCAGTGGATCGTGGGTTCCGCTCCTGCGGCGAGCAGCACCACCAGCAAAGGCATTGTGTAGTAGGGCTTCCCGCCCAGCGCGAGGGTCGCCAGGCAGAGCACGGGGTAGCTCAGGGCCACTGATCTCAGCTTCTCGTCCCGCCACAGGCGCAGGAAACCCGCCAGCCACACAGGAACCAGGAACGGAGACAGGTAGACCAGCTGCATCGGGATGAACAGCGCGCGGTTCTCGCTGCCGTCCACCGAGCTGATTCCGCCTGCCACGGTGACGAGCGGGAAGCCGTGCTCGATCTGCCACGCCAGGACGGGTGCGACGATCACGCCCGCTATCGCCACACCTACCGGCAGCCAGCGGGTCCACAGTGCCCGGCGCGGTCCGACGATCAGCAGTGACACACCCAGCGCCAGCAAGAGCAGTGGCACCAACCACTTGTTGGTCAGTGCCACGCCGGCCGTCGCGCCGATGGCGATCCACCAGCGGCCGTCGCCGGATCGGAGCAGCCGCACGAAGAAGTAGCCGATCAGCACCCACAGCGGGAGGTCCACCGTCGCGGTGGACAGCATGTGGGTGATGCCGAGGACGAAGCCCGACAGGCCGGTCGCCGCCGCCGCGAAGACCTGCGCGCCCCGGCCGCCGTCCAGTTCGCGTGCGATCAGGGCCGCCACGACGAGGGTCGCCGCGCCCAGCAGCGTCGCGGCGATCCGGATCGCGAGCGGGGTCTCGCCGAAGAGGGTCGAGAACAGCCTTGCCAGCAGCGGGGTCAGGGGCGGCTGGTCGACGTAGCCCCACGCCGGGTGGTCGCCGGCGGCCAGGAAGTACAGCTCGTCGCGGTGGAACCCGTACCGGTCGGACAGTGCGGTCAGCACGACCACCTGCACCGCCACCACGACGCCGACCTCGCGCCACGCGAACCGGGGTCTCATCCGAGGTCCGGCGTGACGTCGGCACTGTTCCGTCGGGACGGCCGGTGCGCTCCGGCCCACACGTTCTCGTCCACGGTCCCCCCCAAGGTCGTGATGTGTGCCACACACTTTGACGTGGTCCGCGCCACCCGGCAACGACGGAATAGTCACGGACCGGGTACTGTTGAGCCGGGTAGTTGAACTCACAACTACTTGGACCGAGGAGCGGTTATGCAGTTCGGGGTCTTCACCGTCGGCGACGTGACGCCCGACCCGACCACGGGGCGGACGCCGACCGAGGCGGAGCGCATCAAGGCCATGGTCGCGATCGCGCTCAAGGCCGAGGAGGTCGGCCTGGACGTCTTCGCCACCGGCGAACACCACAACCCGCCGTTCGTGCCGTCCTCGCCCACCACGATGCTCGGCTACATCGCCGCCCGCACCGAGCGGCTGATCCTGTCCACCGCGACCACGCTGATCACCACGAACGACCCGGTGAAGATCGCCGAGGACTTCGCGATGCTCCAGCACCTGGCGGACGGCCGGGTCGACCTGATGATGGGGCGCGGCAACACCGGGCCCGTCTACCCGTGGTTCGGCAAGGACATCCGCGACGGCATCGACCTGGCCATCGAGAACTACCACCTGCTGCACCGGCTGTGGCGGGAGGACGTCGTGGACTGGGAGGGCAAGCACCGCACGCCGTTGCAGTCCTTCACCGCCACGCCCCGGCCGCTGGACGGTGTGCCGCCGTTCGTCTGGCACGGCTCGATCCGCAGCCCGGAGATCGCCGAGCAGGCCGCGTACTACGGCGACGGGTTCTTCGCCAACAACATCTTCTGGCCGAAGGAGCACTTCATCCGGCTGATCGACCTGTACCGGGAGCGGTACGAGCACTACGGGCACGGGCAGGCGAACCAGGCGATCGTCGGGCTGGGCGGCCAGGTTTTCATGCGCCGCAACTCGCAGGACGCGGTGCGCGAGTTCCGCCCGTACTTCGACAACGCCCCGGTCTACGGCCACGGTCCGTCGCTGGAGGACTTCACCGAGCAGACGCCGCTGACCGTGGGCAGCCCGCAGGAGGTCATCGACAAGACGCTGACGTTCCGGCAGCACTTCGGCGACTACCAGCGGCAGCTGTTCCTGATGGACCACGCCGGCCTGCCGTTGAAGACGGTGCTGGAGCAACTGGACCTGCTCG
Organism: uncultured Saccharothrix sp.; assembly: GCA_965995405.1. GTDB lineage: Bacteria > Actinomycetota > Actinomycetes > Mycobacteriales > Pseudonocardiaceae > Actinosynnema. The sequence continues at coordinate 4,003 of CBHFOL010000350.1, read as the reverse complement.
GCGAGATCGTGCCGGTGCTGCGGCGCGTGTTCGCCGCCGGCCGGCCCGCCGAGGTGCCGGACGCGCCCACCCACCAGTCCCTGCTGAAGACCGAGGTGAGTCGGTGACCACGATCGCCGTGGTGTCGGCCGGGTTGAGCGAGCCGTCGTCCAGTCACCTGCTGGCCGACCGGCTCGCCGCCGGGGTCGGCGCGCTGCTGCCGGTCGACGTGCGGACGGCGCACCTGCGTGATGTCGCGCGGGACATCGCCGACAACCTGGTGACGGGATTCCCCAGTGCCCGGTTGAAGGCGGTGGTGGACGACGTGGTCGGCGCGGACGGCCTGATCGTCGTCACGCCGACGTTCAACGCGTCCTACAGCGGGCTGTTCAAGTCGTTCGTGGACGTGCTGGAGCCGGAGTCGTTGGCGGGCAAGCCGGTCGTGATCGGCGCGACCGGCGGCACCGAGCGGCACTCGCTGGTCCTGGACTACGCGCTGCGGCCGTTGTTCGCCTACATGAAGGCGAACGTGGTGCCCACGGGCGTGTACGCGGCGTCCTCGGACTGGGGTTCACCGCAGGGGCTGTCCGACCGGATCGAGCGTGCGGCGTCCGAACTGGCCGGACTGCTGGAGGGACGTGCGCCCGCCAAGCCGGCCGACCGGTTCGTGCCGTTCGAGCAACTCCTGAAGCACCAGGGCTGACGCGGGTTGGCCCAATCCCGCAGGCCGTTATTGGCCCTGAACTTCCGGGCCTCTCACGGCATACGGTCGATCCATGACCACCGGCCACCTCGACCTCGCCACCCGGACACCGCCGGGATCGCCCGCCACGCAATTCGGTGGTCCGCCGAACAGCACGCCGCATAGGGTCCGGACATGACGGCCGTCGCCTCCACCTCGCTGAACCTCGCCACGCGCAACGCGGACTACCTGCTCGCCGCCCTCGCCCGCACGCGCGGCCACGAGCTGATCCGCCGCCCGGGGTTCACCGCGATGGTCGGCCCTCGCCTGCTGCGGGTGCTGCTGCTCGGGCCGGAGCCCACCGGGGACGAGCTCGCCGAGATCGGCGGGCTGGTCGCGGACGCCCCGGCGAAGGTCGTCGTGGAGGACTCGTACAGCACGGTCGACGGCAGCGCGTGGGGCCTGACGTCCCGGCAGTTGCCGGTGATGATCCGGCAGCCGTCCCCGTTGCCCGAACCGGACCTGGAGATCACGCCGGTACGCACCGTGGAACAGCTCGCGGTCGCCGAACGCGTGGTGATCGAAGGGTTTCCGTTGCCGGACTTCGCGCTCGGCGAGGCGTTCACCCCCGCGCTGCTGGACTACCCCGGGGCACGGCTGCACCTCGTGTGGCGGGACGGGCGGCCGGCGGGCGCCGGTCTGTCCATTGTGGATGGTGGCGTCGGCGGGCTGTACTGGGTGGCGACCCTGCCCGACCACCGCTCGCGGGGTGTCGCGCGGGCGTTCATGCACGGTGTGCTCAACCGCCTGGACGTGCCGTTCACCCTGTCGGCGTCGGTGGCGGGCAAGCCGCTCTACGACTCGCTCGGGTTCGAGACCGTCGCCTCCGCGACCTGGTGGTCCCGACCTCGGGCGTGAATCACCCGGTGGTCGCGACCATCGCGCCGTCGAGGGGCCGGCGCCGATGGTTCCCGGCCCCGGGGAAAGCGTTCCCGGTGGCGGTCGTGGTGTTCACGGCGGGTCGGGAGTTCCCGGCCCGGGTGTTACTCCCGGTGTATTCAATGGTGAATTCCACCGACCTCGCGGAACGATGATTGTTCGTTTATCCGTTGTTTGCCGGCGGGTCGCCCGGTCCACGTCGTGGGACGGCGGGCCCAGGTCAGGGCGGCGCGCGGGGGTGTGGGAGAATGCCCGCCATGGCTCCCCTTCGCTTCGCCCTGCCCAACAAGGGCTCGTTGAGTGCTCCTGCGGCGCAAATGCTCGCCGAAGCGGGGTACCGGGTCCATCGGTCCGGGCGCGAGCTGATCGTGGCCGACACGGCAAATGAAGTGCAGTTCTTTTTCCTGCGTCCGCGGGACATCGCGGTGTACGTCGGCGAGGGCTCGTTGGACGTCGGCATCACCGGCCGGGACCTGCTGCTGGATTCCACCGTCTCGGCGAAGGAGATCCTGCCGCTGGGCTTCGGCCGGGCGTCGTTCTTCTTCGCCTCCAGGCCGGGCGGGATCTCCGACGCCGCCGGGCTGGAGGGCAAGCGGATCGCCACCAGCTACCCCAACCTGGTCGACAACCACCTCGCCGAGCACGGCATCAAGGCGAACCTGGTGCGATTGGACGGTGCGGTGGAGACCGCCGTGGAACTGGGTGTGGCGGACGCCATCGCAGACGTGGTGGAGACCGGCATCACGTTGAAGACGTCCGGACTGGAGACGTTCGGCAAGCCCATCCTGAAGTCCGAGGCCGTGCTCATCCAGGGTGACACCGTGGAGGAGACGCCGCAGACGGTCCGTGCGGTGGAGATCCTGCACCGGCGGCTCCAGGGCGTGCTGATCGCCCGGCGGTACGTGATCCTGGACTTCGACTGCCCGGTCAGCGCGCAGGAGGAGGCGTTCCGGCTGGTGCCCGGCATCGAGTCGCCGACCGTGTCGCCGTTGGCCCGTGAGGGGTGGGTCGCGGTGCGGTCGCTCGTGCCGCGTGACGACGCACCGTTCATCATGGACGAACTGTGGCGGGTCGGCGCCCGCGCGATCCTGGTGAGCTCGCTGGACACCTGCCGCATGTGACCTTTCCGCTTCGGGGCGGCCTGCCGGGAAACCGGTGGGCCGCCCTTTTTCCGTGCACGGGGTGCCGGCCGGACGTAGTCTCGCGGTGCCGCGAGATCCGGTCTGGCGGGCGTCTCGCGGCGATCTCGCGCCTCCTGGGTGTGAGGAGGTGCCGGGATGGGGTCGCTGAACATCGCCGTGATCGTCGGGAGCACGCGTCAGGGTCGGGTCGGGGACGGGTTCGGGAGGTGGATCGTCGACCTCGCCGCGCGGCGGGGTGGGATCGAGGTCGAGCTGGTCGATCTGGGGGACTACGACTTCCCGGGTTCCTACCCGGTCCGGCAGACGGCGGACATGCGGCGGTTCGTGTCGCGGGTGGCGTGGGCGGACGGGTTCGTCGTCGTCACGCCCGAGTACAACCGCAGCTTCCCGGCGTCCCTCAAGCAGGCGATCGACTACGCCTACGACGAGTGGCACGCCAAGCCCGCCGGGTTCGTCTCCTACGGCTACCGGTCCGAGGGGATCTACGCCGTGGAGCACCTGCGCACAGTCTTCACCGAGTTGCACGTCATGACAGTGCGCGACGTCGTCGGCGTCAACCTCCTGGACGACGAGCCGCCGGCCTCCGAGCACCGCCGCCAGGCGGCCACCGCGATGCTCGACCAGCTGACCTGGTGGGCCACCGCGTTGCGGGACGCGCGACGCGAACGCCCCTACGTCTCGTGAGAAGGGAAAGACAAGTGAACGCGATCGAAACCTCGGGGTTGGTGAAGGTTTTCGGCGACACCCGCGCGGTGGACGGGGTCGACCTCACCGTGCCCGCCGGGACCGTGTACGGACTGCTCGGCCCCAACGGAGCCGGCAAGACGACCACGGTGCGGATGCTCGCCACCCTGCTACGACCGGACGACGGGGAGGCGCGGGTGTTCGGTCACGACGTGCGCGCCGATCCGGAGGCGGTGCGCAGACTGGTCAGCCTGACCGGCCAGTACGCCTCCGTGGACGAGGACCTGACCGGCACCGAGAACCTGATCCTGCTCGGCAGGCTGCTCGGCCACTCCCGACCGCACGTCAAGGCCCGCGCGGCGCGGCTGCTGGAGGCGTTCGGGCTCACCGACGCCGCCGGCAAGCAGGTCAAGCACTACTCGGGCGGTATGCGGCGGCGGCTGGACATCGCGGCCAGCATCCTGAACACGCCGCGCCTGCTGTTCCTGGACGAGCCGACGACCGGTCTCGACCCGCGCAGCCGGAACCAGGTGTGGGACATCGTGCGGGCCGTCGTCGCGCACGGCACCACCGTGCT
>CBHFOL010000349.1:0-8407 GCA_965995405.1 uncultured Saccharothrix sp. | reverse complement strand
GTTGCGCGGTCGGAACGGGCCGGTCTGGGCGAACGTGTGGGCCACCGAGAACGGGGTGCCGGCGGCGAGGCCCATGCCGGCCCAGTCCTTCGGCGTGACCAGCGATTCGACCTTGACGGAGTCGCCGAAGCCGGTGAGGCCCCGGGCTTCCAGGACCTGGACGAGTTCGTCGCGGTAGGCCGGGCCCACCCGGTCCCAGTCGACCGCGCCTACGCGGAGGTTCGGGGCGGGGGCGAGCACGAACGTGCCGTGGCCGGGTGGGGTGGTGACGAGGAGGGACGGGTCGCTCATCAGCGTGCCGCGGCGGGTCAACTCGTCGAACGTGCGGTCCCACTCGTGGCCGAAGAAGAGGGTGTGGTGGGCCAGTTCTGGCCACGTGCGGTCTACGCCCGCGTGCAGGACCACGGCCGACGGGGACCACGTGATGGGGACCGGGCGGCGTGGGCGGTGGCCCAGTAGGCGGTACGACATGGGCAGGTCCGGGGTGAGCACCACGGCGTCGCACGGGATGCGTTCGCCTTGGGTGGTGCGCACGGCCGTCACCCGTCCGCCGATGCGTTCCAGCCATGCCACTTTGGTCCGGTAGCGGAGGTCTGCCCCTGCTTCGCGTGCCGCGTCGGCCAGTGCGTCGGGGAGCGCGCGCATTCCGCCACGGGGGTAGTAGACGCCGGCGATGGTGTCCATGTAGGCGATCACGGCGTAGGCGGCCAGCGCCTTACGTGGCGGCACGCCTGCGTAGAGCGCTTGGAACGAGAACACGCGCTGTAGGCGTTCGTCTTTGAGGAACCGGGCCACGGAAGGGCCTAGGCGGCCGAAGCCGCGCAGGGCTGCCAGGCGTGCCAGGTGTGGTGTCAGGAGGCTCAGGGGTGAGTCGAAGTTCGCGCCGATGAACGCGTCCTTCTCGGCTTGGTAGAGGTCGGTGAGCCACGTCCGCAGTGCGCGGTATCCGGCGGCTTCTTCCGGGCCGGCGAACCGGCGTACCTCGGTTTCCATGGCGTCGGCGTCGGTGTGCACGTCGAGCACGTCGCCGTCGGCGAACCTCGCCCGGTACGCGGGCGTCACGCGCTGTAGGTCGAGGCGGTCGGAGAGGGTCTCGCCCACCGCGTTCAGGGCTTCGTCGACGAGGTCCGGCATGGTCAGCACGGTCGGGCCGGTGTCGAACCGGTAGCCGCCCAGGTCCAGTCGGCCGGCCCGGCCGCCGGGCACGTCGTCGCGTTCCACCAAGGTCACCTGGCGGCCCGCGCCCAGCAGGTGGAGCGTGGCGGACAGGCCCGCCAAGCCCGCGCCGACCACGACTACGCGGTCGGTGCGGCCGGTGACCGTGCGCATGTTCAGTAGGTCCGTTTCGTCGCGCTGATGGCGAGTTCGGCCAGGCGTTCGGCGGCGGGTGCGGCGACCGGGGCCTTGGCCAGTGCCGTAAGGGCGGATTCGGTGAGTTCGGCGATGCGCCGTTCCACCGCGTCCACCGCGCCGACCTCGATCAGTTTCGCCCGCACGACGTCCACCGTAGCGACGTCGAGGTCGGGGCGGCCCAGCGCGTCGTTGAGCACTTCGGCGCCGCGTTGGATGCCCAGCGCGACCAGGAGGGTCCGCTTGCCCTCGCGTAGGTCGTCGCCTGCCGGCTTGCCGGTGACGGCCGGGTCGCCGAACACGCCCAGCAGGTCGTCCCGCAGTTGGAACGCGACGCCGATGTCGGTGCCGAACGAGCGGAGGCCCGCTACCAGTTCGGGGGATGCGTCGCCTATCGCCGCACCCATGTGGAGGGGGCGTTCCACGGTGTACGCGGCGGTCTTGAGGCGGTCGATGCGCAGGGCGGCGTCCGTGGACGCGTCACCGCGTGCCTGGGTCAGCACGTCCAGGTACTGGCCGGCGAGCATCTCGGTGCGCATGTCCCGCCACGGGAGGCTCAGCCGCTGCAATGCGTCCTTGGGGAGACCGGCGGCGAACAGCATGTCGTCGGCCCAGGCCAGGGCGATGTCGCCGATCAGCACGGACGCGGCGAGGCCGAACCGGTCGGGGTCGCCCAGCCAGCCTTCGGCTTGGTGCCTGCGGGCGAACTTGACGTGCACGGTCGGCATGCCGCGCCGGGTTTCGGAGGCGTCCATCAGGTCGTCGTGGATGAGCGCGCACGCCTGGATCAGCTCCAGCGAGCTGACCGCGGTGAGGACGGCCTCGGAGAGCTCGGAGGCGGAGTCGCCGCCCGCCGCGCGCCAGCCCCACCAGGCGAACGTCGGACGGATCCGCTTGCCGCCGCCGAGGACGAAGTCGGCCAGCGCGTCGACGGCGTCGGTGAAGTTCTCCTCCATGCGTGCGCCCAGTGCCCGGCGGTCGGCGAGATAGCCTGCGAGCGCTGCGTCGACGTGCTTGGGCAGATCGTGGTCGAACGGGTGGGGCGACACCCGTCTATGGTCACCTCTGGGCCGGCGGGCCTCCGCACCGGGGGCCTGCTCCCATCCAGTGAACTCTCCCTCCCACTGGCCGGCACCGACACTAGGGTGGTGGACATGACCTCGGTCGTCGAACGCCTCAACGGCGGCAGCCCGGTGTTCTCGGTGGAGTTCTTCCCTCCCCGGGACGACGCGGACGAGCAGATCCTCTGGCGGGCCATCCGCGAGCTGGAGGCGCTCGACCCGGCGTTCGTGTCGATCACGTACGGCGCGGGCGGCTCGTCGCGGGATCGGACCATCCGGACCACCGCGCGGGTGGTCCAGGAGACGACTCTCGTGCCGATGGCGCACCTGACCGCGGTGGACCACTCGGTCGCCGAGTTGCGGAACGTGATCGGGTGGTACGCGGCGGTCGGGTTGCGCAACATCCTGGCGGTGCGCGGGGATCCGCCCGGTGACCCGAATGGGGAGTGGGTTCGGCATCCGGAAGGGCTGACCTACGCGGAAGAGCTGGTGCGGCTGTGCCGGGAGCTCGGTGATTTCTGCGTGGGTGTGGCGGCTTTTCCGTACGGGCATCCGCGTTCGGCTGATGTGGACACGGATACGGAGCACCTGGTTCGGAAGTTGCGGGCCGGGGCGGATTTCGCCATTGCGCAGTTGTTCTTGGATCCGGATGACTTTTTGCGGTTGCGGGATCGGGTGGCGGCGTTGGGGTGCGATGCGCCGTTGCTGCCCGGGTTGATGCCGTTGACCACGGCGCGGACGTTGGCGAAGTCGGTCGAGTTGTCCGGGGCTCCGATGCCTGATGCGGTGGCCCGGCGGTTGGAGCCGTTCGCGGACGATGCGGCCGGGTTTCGGCGGGCCGGGATCGACCTGGTGACGGAAATGGGGGAGCGGCTGCTGGCCGAGGGTGTGCCGGGGCTGCACTTCTACACGTTCAACCGGTCCAAGGCGACCCGGGAAGTGGTGGGGCGGTTGGGGCTGGTGCCTGCTCGGGCTTGACGGTTTGGAGAGGCCCGCCCGCCGCGTTCCCCAGTCGCGGCGGGCGGACGTTGTCGGGTCAGCGCAGTTCCCGTTCGGTGGCGGAGTCCAGCGTGACGGCGATGCGGTTGAACGCGTTGATCGTGATGATCTGGGCCAGCAGGCCAGCGATCTGGTCCTCGGGGAAGGTGGCGGTGACCTTTTCCCACAGGTCGGCGGGCACGCCGTGTTCGCCCAGCCGGGTTACCGCGTCGGTCAGTTCGAGGGCCACTCGTTCGGATTCGGTGAAGAAGTGGGATTCGCGCCACACGGAGACGGCGAACAGGCGTTGGGGGTTCTCGCCGGCTTTGATCGCGTCGGTGGAGTGCAGGTCGACGCAGTAGGCGCAGTTGTTGAGCATCGACGCGCGGAGCTTGACCAGTTCGATCAGGGTGGGGTCGACGCGTTCGTGGGCGAAGCCGTCGAGTTGGAGCAGGTGCCGGTAGACCTCGGGGGCGGCCTTGGCGAAGTTCATCCTCATGCCAGGAGGACGAGGCAGGGCGGCGAAGTGTGACGGAGCGTCAGGCCACCAGGCTCCGGCGGTGCGCCACGACCGCCAGCACCAGCACGATCAGGGCCGCCGCGCCGGTCAGGCCCGCCACGAGCATGGTCCACCCGAAGTACGACGGCGAGTTCTCCCCGGCGTACCGGATCGTGGCGGTGAGCATGGACGCCTGGCCGGGTTTCGGGGCCCACGCGATGGTCGTCGGCTCCTCTTCCTTGCCGTTCGTGTCCACGATCTCACCCGGGAAGCTGATCTTGATCTGGATGTCCGCGCGGTCGATCGGCACCTGGGTCAGGTCCACCGAGCCGGACAGCGTCACCAGGTCGCCGGACCGGCGGAACGCCAGCTGGTAGCGGCTGGAGGAGGCGCTGGTGGCGGTCGACAGGGCACGCACCTCGTCGAACGTCAGGGCGCTGAAGAACAGTTGCGTCCCGGTGTAGTTGTCCACTTTGTACGGCTTGGTGGTGACCCGCCCGGCCAGTTCGTTCGGCACCTTGAGTTGCGGTCCCGGGTCGTTGTCCTGGGTGGGCGGGGTGGCGGCGACGATCTCGCCGGAGACGCGGTCGTCCTGCGACAGCGCCATCGCGGCGTGCAGGCGGACACACCCCGTCAGTGAGAACACCGCGAGGAGGAACACCGGCAGGAGGAGCGCGGAGGCCCTGGGCACGCGATCATCCTGCCGGCCGGGTCAAAAGTTGACCGGCAGGACACGGTCGTGAGCCTCGCTAAATACCTGTTGGAGGGACGTGACCCACGGGTAACGTGCCGCTCATGTCAAGCTTTCCGGCCGGCGTGCACGGCATCAGCAACCAGTTCGTAGTCGACTACGCGGCGGCCGATCCGTTGACGGCGACTTCCATCGGGACTCCCGGCTACGACGACCGGCTGACCGACTACTCGCCCGACGGTCACCGGGCCCGCACGGAGCTGTGCCGGCGCGCCCTGGCGGACATCACCGCCGCCGAGCCGGCCGACGCGTCCGAGGTCGCGGCGAAGTCCGTGTTCCTCGAACGGGTCGGGCTTGAGGTGGAGATCCACGAGGCGGGCCTGGCGGAGAGCCAGCTCAACGTCATCGCGGGCCCCGTGCAGAGCCTGCGCGAGGTGTTCGACCTGATGCCGACCGACACCCCGGAGCAGTGGGCGACCATCGCGAAGCGGCTCGCGGCGATGCCGGACGCGGTGGCGAACCTGCGGGCGAGCCTGGCCGCCTCCGCCGACCGGGGTCAGGTCTCGGCGCTGCGGCAGGTGGCCAGGGTCGCCGAGCAGTGCGACACCTGGTCCGGCCGGTCCGGCGGCACCTCCTACTTCGCGGCGCTGATCGGGAAGGCCGATGTGGACGCGTCGCTGCGGACCGACCTGGAGACGGGTGCGAAGGCCGCCGCCGAGGCGTACGCCGACCTGGCCGTGTTCCTGCGCGACGACCTCGCGCCCAAGGCTCCGCGCAAGGACGCGGTCGGCGCGGACGTGTACCGGCTGTGGTCGCGCTACTACACCGGCGCGCGGCTGGACCTGGCCGAGGCGTACGAGTGGGGCTGGGCCGAGTTCACCCGCATCGAGACCGAGATGAAGCAGGTCGCGAACCGGATCAAGCCCGGCGCGACGCTCGCCGAGGCCGCCGCCGCGCTGGACGCGAACCCGCGCTACCTGGTGCACGGCCAGGACGGGCTCCGGTCGTGGATGCAGGACCTGTCGGACAAGGCGCTGCTCGACGTCCGGGACGTGCACTTCGAGCTGCCCGACGAGCTGATGAAGCTGGAGTGCCGCATCGCGCCGCCCGGCGGCGGTGTCGGCGCCTACTACACCGGCCCCACCCCGGACTTCTCCCGGCCCGGCCGCATGTGGTGGTCGGTGCCCGCCGACAAGACCGAGTTCTCCACCTGGCGCGAGGTCACCACCGTCTACCACGAGGGCGTGCCCGGCCACCACCTCCAGGTCGCCACCGCCGTCTACCAGGCGGAGAAGCTGAACAACTTCCAGCGCCTGATGTGCTGGGTCTCCGGGTACGGCGAGGGCTGGGCCCTGTACGCCGAGCGCCTGATGCGCGAGCTGGGCTACCTGGAGGACGACGGCGACCTGCTCGGCATGCTGGACGCCCACCTGTTCCGCGCGGCCCGCGTGATCATCGACATCGGTATGCACCTGGAGCTGGAGATCCCGCGCGGCACCGGGTTCCACGAGGGGGAGCGGTGGACGCCGGACCTGGGGCTGGAGTTCATGCTCACCCGGACGATCACCGACCCGGCGCACGTCCGGGACGAGATCGACCGGTACCTGGGCTGGCCGGGGCAGGCACCCTCGTACAAGATCGGCGAGCGGCTGTGGCTGGCGGCCCGGGACGAGGCGCGTGCCCGGCACGGTGCCGCGTTCGACCTGAAGAAGTTCCACAAGGACGCGCTGGAGCTGGGCGCGATGGGGCTGGACACGTTGCGGGAGCGGCTCGCGGAGCTGTGAGCGGGTGTGGGCTGTGCCGCGGGGAAATAGAGCCGTGGGAGCCGAGGGAATAGAGCCGTGGGAGCCGAGGGAATAGAACTGTGAACGGCTGAATGGTGAACAAGGCCCCGGTGATCCGCTTTACGGCGTCGTCACCGGGGTTTCTGTTGCATATGCTGCGGGCACTGGAGTGAGGGGGACGGGATGGTCGGACGTCTCGGGCGGGGCGCGTTGGGTGTCGCCGCGGTCGGTGTGCTGCTGCTGGGCGGGGTTCCGGCGCAGGCGCAGGAGGAGATCGTCGACCCCGCCGAGTGGCGGGTCCGGCAGGAGATCGTGGACTACGCGTTCAGCCAGATCGGGGCCAGGGAGAACGGGCCCAACGGCTACCCGCAGCGCTACCAGGACGTCGACCCGGACGTCCGGCGGCCGGTCGAGTGGTGCGGTGTCTTCGTGAACTGGGCGTGGACCAAGGCCGGTGTGCCGCAGCGGCCGTCGATGCGGGCCGCGGCCGGTGAGCCGGGTGTCGACCAGGGGCACTGGGCGACCTACTGGCAGAAGTGGGGTCAGGCGAACGGGCGCTGGAAGCCGTTGGCGGACCGGGACGTGGAGATGGGCGACGCCGTCGTCTACGGGAACTACCCGTCCATGTACGCCCACGTCGGCGTCGTGGTCGAGGTGAACTACGACCGCACGGGTCAGAAGGCGACCCACGTGCGGACCGTCGAGGGCAACGTCAGCGACAAGGTCATCTACTCGAAGTGGCGCAAGGTCTCCGACCTCAACGCCGGTCCGGGTCTCAAGGCGACCGGGTTCGTTTCGCCGTTCTGAGCCGGTCGATCGCGGGCGGTCGTCGGGTGACGGCCGCCCGTTGCCGTGTTCAGTCCAGCGGCAGGGCGCGGCCCAGGACCGCGAACGGGCGTGGGTCGCCGGTGAACTGGTAGTGGCGCAGCACGTCGTCGAAGCCGAGCCGCCGGTACAGCCGCCACGCCTTGCTGGGGCCTTCCGGCGTGGAGAGCAGCACTCGGGACGTGGACACGCCTGCCAGGAGGTTGCGGAGCAGTCCTTCGCCGATGCCGCGGCCCTGCGCCTCGGGCAGCACGTGCAGTTCGGTCAGCTCGAAGTAGTCGCGCATCCACTCCTCGACCGAGGTGGGTCCGGCGACCATGGTCAGGCCGTGGCGCACCTGCTCGTGCCACCACTGGCCGACCGAGCCCCGGTAGCCGTAGCCGATGCCGACGAGTTCGTCCTCCTCGCCCAGCGCCACCACGCAGCGCCACCCGTCGCGCAGCATGTGCGCCAGCCACATCGGCGCGCGCTGCTCGGCCGTGCCGGACGGGTAGTTCATCGCGCTGACGTAGAGGTCGAGCGCCTCGCCGAGGCGTGAGTTGAGTTCCCGGGCGGAGAACTCGACGAGGCGCTGCGACGGTGCGGCGGTCATCGGGCGACCTGCGCCGGGGTGCCGCCGGTCAGGTCCACGAGGCCCGCGTAGGTCGTCGGGAACACCGCGTGCGGGTGGCCGGCGGCGGCCCAGACCACCTCGTACCGCTCCAGGTCGACGTCCACGAAGGTCTGGATCGGCGCGGGGTGTCCGACGGGGGACACGCCGCCGATGACCTGACCGGTGTGCTCCCGCACGAAGTCCGGCTTGGCCCGCTCGATCCGGTCCGCGCCGGCCAGTTCGGCCAGCAGGTCGGTGTCCGCGCGGTGCGCGCCGGAAGTGAGGACCAGCAGGGGACTGGCGGTGCCGTTGCGGACCGCCGCGAACAGCAGGCTGTTCGCGATGGCCCCGACGGGCACGTTCACCGCCTGTGCGGCTTCGGCGGCGGTGCGGACGGCGTCGGCGAGGACGCGGATCCCGTCCGCCGCCTCGTGGTGGCCGGCCTCGGCCAGGGCCGCCGCCACCTTGCTGATGCCGGGGTGGTCAAGTGCGCTCACCTGTTCATAAGACCACGTGCGGCCGGGTTGAGGAGTGCCGGGTTCACAGGTTACGCTGGCGCTGCTCGAACATCTGTTCGAGCTATGCCTTGGTGGTGGGGCGGGGGAAGCGCCCCCCCACCAAGTGCCG
>CBHFOL010000348.1:0-8413 GCA_965995405.1 uncultured Saccharothrix sp. | reverse complement strand
CGCGTCGTGCTGTCGAGGCGGTCTGGCGGATCGAGTCGGCACGGCTGATCGCGGGCCTCGCCCGCATGGTGCGCGACGTCGGCCTGGCCGAGGAACTCGCCCAGGACGCCCTGGTCAGCGCGCTTGAGCAGTGGCCGGAGGCGGGTATCCCGCGCAACCCGGGCGCGTGGCTGATGACGGCCGCCAAGAACCGGGCCGTCGACCAGATCCGGCGCAACCAGAACTACCAGCGCAAGCTGGCGGAGATCGGCCGCGACCAGGAGCAGGACCACGCGCCGGACGCGGGCGAGTCGGTCGGCGACATCAACGACGACCTGCTCCGCCTGGTGTTCACCGCGTGCCACCCGGTGCTGTCGGCCGAGGCCCAGGTCGCGCTCACGCTGCGGATGCTGGGCGGGCTGACCACGGACGAGATCGCGCGGGCGTTCCTGGTGGCCGAGTCGACCGTGGCGCAGCGCATCGTGCGGGCCAAGAAGACCCTGGCCAAGGCGAACGTGCCGTTCGAGGTGCCCGCCGAGAACGAGCGCGAGGAACGGCTGGCCGGCGTCCTGGGCGTGATCTACCTGATCTTCAACGAGGGCTACTCGGCCACCGCCGGCGACGACTGGATGCGCCCGGCCCTGTGCGCCGACGCGCTGCGCCTGGCCCGCGTGCTGGCCCGGTTGATCCCCAAGGAGCCCGAGGTGCACGGCCTGGTGGCGCTGCTGGAGATCCAGGCGTCCCGGTCGCACGCCCGGATCGGCCCGAACGGCGAGCCGGTGCTGCTGCTGGACCAGAACCGGGCGCGCTGGGACCAGCTGCTGATCCGGCGCGGTCTCGCGGCGCTGGAGAAGGCCGGCCGCGGCCCGTACTCGATCCAGGCCCGGATCGCCGCCTGCCACGCCCGGGCCCGCCGGGCGGAGGACACCGACTGGATCCGCATCGCGGGCCTGTACGAGGCGCTGGCGATGATCACGCCGTCGCCGATCGTGGCGCTCAACCACGCGGTGGCGATCGGCATGGCGTTCGGCCCGCGGGCCGCGCTGGAGCTGGTGGACGAACTGGTCGCCGAGCCGGCGCTGAAGGACTACCACCTGCTGCCCAGCGTGCGGGGCGACCTGCTGGTGAAGCTCGGCCGCCCGGACGAGGCCCGCACCGAGTTCGAGCGCGCCGCCACGATGACCCGCAACGAACGGGAGCGCACCCTCCTGCTGGACCGCGCCGCCGCCTGCGGCTGAGGCACGGCGCGTCCACCTCACCGGGAAAGGTGCGTATGCCGACCGATGTCTCCGCACCAGTGCGGAGAGCACGGTAGGACGATGGCCAGCGAACAGTGGAACGACCCGGTGCGCGACGAGACCCCGGCCCAGCGGATGGACCGCAACTACGCGGAGATACTCCAGGAGATGCGGGTCGCGCAGACCGGCGTCCAGCTGCTGCTGGCGTTCCTGCTGACGTTGGCCTTCACCCCCCGCTTCGGCACGGTCGACCCGTTCCAGATCCAGGTCTACGTGCTGAGCCTGGTGCTCGGCGCGACGTCCACGGCGCTGCTGATCGCACCCGCGCCGTTCCACCGCCTGGTGTTCCACCGCCGGCTCAAGTACGAGCTGGTGCGCGCGTCCAGCCGGCTGCTGCTGGCCGGCCTGGTACTGCTGAAACTGGCGCTGGCCGCAGCCATGCTGCTGGTCCTGGACGTGGTGCTGGGCCTGTGGCCGGCGGTGTGGATCACCGGCGGTCTGATGCTGTGGTTCGGGTTCTGGTGGTTCGCGCTGCCTCTGCGCTACCGAGCGCGCTCCCGGGCCGGCCTCCGCGTCCCGTCACCCGACCGCGTCCCGTCACCCGACCCGGTGCCGAACGGCCTCCCGCGCGATATCGGTCCGCGACCGAACCCCCAGCTTGGCCAACACGTGTGACACGTGCGTGGCGACCGTCCGCCCGGAGAGGAACAGCCGTTCCCCGATCTGCCGGTTGGACAACCCGGTCACCACCAGCTCGGTGACCTTCAGCTCCATCGGGGTGAGGCTGTCCCACCCGTGCGTGGCCCGCCGGTGCTTGGCGTGCGGGCCGCGCCGGATCCCGTGCTCCCGCAACCGCGCCAGCAGCAACGTCACGTCCCAGTCCGCGCCCAACTCGACCAGCAGGTCCACGGCGTGGCTCAACGCGGCCCGCGCCGACGTCCGGTCACCCGCCACCACGAACGCGACCGCCGCCGCACCCAACGCCTTGGCCCGGGACAGCGGACGCCCGGCCACCCGGTACTCCTCGGCCGCGCCCAGCAGCCCCACCGGGTCGCCCGCGACCAGCGCCCGGCAGTACCCCGCCGCCGCCCGCCGATGCGGCACGGCCGGACCCTCGCCCAGCTCCACGGCCCGTTCCAGCGGCACGGTCGGGTCCTCGCCCGACTCCACCGCCAGCCGGACGGCGTCCGGCAGCAGGTCCTCCACCGAGTCCACGCCCGCCATCAGCACGTCCAGCGCTTCCCGTGCCCGCCCGGCCTGCTCCAGTTCCAAGCAGGTGGCCAGCGCCAGCGACCCCACGACGTGCCCTTCGACGCCCGCGCCCGCCGCGTCCAGGTGTCGCCGCGCGCCCTCCGCGTCGCCCCGGTGCAGGTGGATCAACGCCGCCACGCCGTGATCGCACCGCGACACCATGGGGTGCTTCAGGTCGTCCGCGAGCAGGTCCACGTCGACCAGCGCCTCGTCCCACCGCCCGGCGTCGAACAGCAACTGCCCCAACGCACTCTGCGCCTGTGCCAGCCGCACGATGTTCCCGGTCTGGTCGGCGGCGTGCCGGACGACGCTCGCGGACGCGATCGCCTCCTCGCCCCGGTCCAGTTCGCCCAGCGTCACGGCCTGGTTGATCTGCAACAGCAGCCGCAGGTCCGCCGTCGCCGGATCGCCCATGGCCACCGCGAGCGCCCGGTCGAACAACGGCAGCGCCTCGGCCATCCGGCCACGGGCCATCGCCACGATGGTGCGGACGTGCAACGCCCAACTGGTCGCCGTGCGGTCGCCGATCGCCAGCGCGGTGTCCGCGAGGCGTTCCGCGTCGTCCAGTTCCCCGACGTCCCAACGGGCCCGCGCGGCCAACACCAGCAGCCGCGCCCGGTCGCCCTCGCTCAGCCCGGAGGCGCCGAGCGCCCGTTCGAGTTCCACCAGGGTCTCGCCGGAACGGCCGGTCATCGACCGGCACTGGGCGAGGGTCCAGTGCAGGTCGACGAGCGTGCCGTGTTCGAGTCCGGCCAGCGCGACGGCTTCCGCGCCGTGGTGGTCGCCGAGCCGGAACCGCGCTTCGGCCAGGTGCGCCAGCAGCACGCCACGCCGTGCGGTGGCGTTCGGCGTCACGACGACCCGGCCGAGCAGGTCCACGGCGGCCTCGGGCGCGTGCGCGACCAGCGTCGCACCGTGCTCGTCCAGCCAACTCGCCACCCAGTCCGGCACCCGGTCGTCGGCGGCCAGCAGCTGCCGGGTGACCCGGTCGACGCCCGCGCCGCTCTCCGCGAGCGCCCGTGCGGCCTCACCGTGCCAGGCGCTGCGGGCCGACTCCGGCACCTCGTCGTAGAGGGCGGCCCGGACCAGCGGGTGCCGGAAGCACAGCCCGGCCCGCCCGTCCTCCAGCACGCCCGCCAAGGTCGCGTCCTGCAACGCGGGCAGCAGGTCGACCACCCGGACACCGAGCACGGCGGCCAGGTCGGCGACCGAGAAGCCCACGCCGAGCAGCGCGGCGGCCGACAGCACGCGCCGCACGTCCGCGCTCAGGAAGCCGATCCGGTCGGCGATGGCGGCGGACAGCGACGCGGGCAGGTCGGTCCGACGCAGCCGGGCGACCCCGTCGGCGTCCACCTCGACCGCGTTGCCGCGCACCAGCGCTTCGACCAGTTCGACCAGGTAGAGCGGGTTTCCGCCGGCGTCGGCGGCGAGCGTGGCCAGGGCGTCGTCCGGCGTGCCGCCCGCCAGCCGGCCCACCAGCTCGACCACGGCCGGGGCGGCGAGTCCGCCGACCACCAGGCGTTCCACGCCGGTGCGCAACGCCGCCAGGTCGTCCCGCCGGGGCAGCGGTCGCAGCACCCCGATGAGCAGCAACGGGAGTTGCGGCACGAGGTGGGCCAGCCGCTTCCACACCGCGACGCTCGCCGCGTCGGCCCAGTGCAGGTCGTCCAGGACCAGGACCACCGGCCCGATGGCGCACAGGTCGTCCACGCGGGCCAGCAGGCGTTCGGCGGTGGCGGTCGCGCCCGGGTCGGAGCGCGTGGTGGACAGCGCGTCGAGCAGGGGCAGCAGCGGCAGCGAGCGGCCGAGCTCGTCACCCGCGCCCCGGCAGACCCGGAAGCCGCGCGCGACGGCGTGCGCGCAGACGGCCTTGAGCAGCGTCGTCTTGCCGATGCCCGGCTCGCCCTCCACGACCAGCGCGGTACCCCGCCCCTGCGCCAAGGCGTCGACCCGGTCCAGGAGGCGGGTCAGCTCACGCTCGCGGCCAACGAGGCGCAGGGTGACGGCGCGCACACTGAGAGAATACAAGGCGAACGCCAGGTTAACAAGACATGTCCCCATTTCGAACTAACACCGAGTTCCCAGCGTTCTCCTTTTGTTCACCGAAACCACTTCCGCGTTTTACCCGATGCTGCCACGGTAGCCGCGGCGCCGAATTCGGCCCGAATTACTTTCCGATCTCCCGTGACTGGAGCGCACATGCGAATCGGACGAGTGCTCATCGCCGTCCTGCTGGTGGCCGTGTTCACCACGGCCGCCCAGGTCGCCCCGTTCGGCGGAATGCCCTACAACTGATCAGCCGGCTATTTATTCCACTCGATGTGGTGTCGGTAGAACGAATCCGAATCGGCCGAACGGCCCGCGCCCAGTGCCGCGCTCAGCTCGACCAGCGCCTCTACCCGAACCCGGCGCAGCCGTTCGTACGCCTCGAACGCCGCACGCGGCTCGCCGTGGTCGCGTAGGCACTTCGCGAGGACGACGCTGTCCTCCAAGGCCATCGAGGCGCCCTGGCCCGCTGCCGGGGACGCGGCGTGTGCCGCGTCCCCGACCAGCACCAGCCGGTCGGAGTGCCACACGGGCGTGGACGGCACGTCATAGGCGTTGCCGCCGCGGATCTCGCCGCTCGCCCGGATGATCCCCGCGGCGGGCGTGTTGTCGTCCGTGAAGAACGACGCCGCCCGGTCCCGCCACTCCTCGGGCGTGCCGCCGTGCAGTTCGGTGCCCTCGGCGCGGGCGAACCACCAGGTCTGGCCGTCCGGCGCGGTCGCGTGGCCGAAGAACGCCCGGCTGCCGGTGATCATGTGGTACCGGCCGGGTGCGGTGGTCGGGGCGAGGCCGTCGGTGTAGCCGTAGAAGATGTTGAGGCCGGTGTACCGGGGTTCCGGCGCGTCCGGGTCGATGAGCCGGCGGGTCGTGGAGTGCAGCCCGTCCGCCCCGACGAGCAGGTCGCCGACGTCCTCGGTGCCGTCCGCGAACCGGGCCCGGACCGCGCCGTCGACGGTCGTGGCACCCACCAGCCGCTTGCCGTGCCGGACCTCGATGCCCAGCCGCGCGGCCTCGTCGTGCAGCGCGCGGTAGAGGGTGGCGCGGCGCAAAGTGCGCGGCCCGGTGATGTCGGTGTACCACCGCGTCTCACTGATCAGGTCGCCGTTCCCGGTATAAAGATCAAGCCCGTCGGCCGCGAACGAATGATCGACGACCACCTGTTCCGCATCGATGGCACGTAACGCGTCCAGCCCGTTGTGCATGATCGTCAGAAAAGCGCCGATGTCGTCCGCACCGGTCGGGTAGGCCTCGTGCACCACCGCTTCGAAACCGGCTTTGCGCAGCGCCAACGCGGTCACGGGTCCGGCGATTCCGCCACCGATGATCAAAACCTTGGTCATACCCGACCACGCTACTGGTCACATCCCGGCCAACCGCTGCACGTCGTCATAACCCGGCACCTCACCGACCGCCCCACCGTCACGCACGGCCCGCGCCGTCTCGACGGTCGCCCGCAAAGCGGCCCGGAACAGCAGCGACCCGGTGCTGACCCGCCGCACGCCCAACTCCGCCAGAACGCGCACATCCTTCTGCGCCAACACGTTCAACGGCACCGGAACCGCCGCGACGACAGCCGCGATCTCACCCTCCGCAACCAGACCTGGAACGAAGACCCCATCCGCACCCGCATCGACGTACCGCAGGGCCCGATCGACCGTGCTGCTCTGGTCCACATGGAGCCAATGCGTGTCGACCCGGGCGTTGACGAACACCTGCGGCGCGGTCTCCTTGAACGCCCGCACCAACTCCGCCTGCTCGACCGGGTCGGCCAGCCGATCCCCGCGCCCGTCCTCGATGTTCACTCCCGCCACCCCGAGATCGGCCAGTTCCGCCGCCAGCCCGCGCACATCGCCGAACCCCGCTTCGACGTCCACCGTCACCGGAACCGGCAGCCGGACCAGTTTCCGGGCCAGGGCAAGGGTTTCCTCCCGGGCGACTCCCGCCGCGTCCGGAATCCCGTGCGCCGCCGCCACCCCCAGACTGGTCGTGCCGATCGCCGGGAACCCCGCCTGAACCAACGCGGCAGCCGACGCGAAGTCCCACGCGTTCGGCAGCACCAGCGGCAACGCCCCGTGATGCAGCCGGTGAAACGTCCCCGCCACCAACGCCTCCGTGTGCGAACGCCCCGGACACTCGTGCCGCCCCGCGCCGAACGGCACCGCGTCCAACGGCACCTCCACCGTCACCCCGTCCGGCGCGACCCGACGCGTGACCGGCACCGGAGGCCGACGTCCGGCGATCAGCGCGTCGGTGGCCGCACCGGCCTGCACCAACAACCCGATCCGCGCGGCAGCGGCCTCGTCCCACACTCCGCCGCACAGCGCCACCAACCGGGCCACCGCCTCGTCGGCCGCCGCTGTGACCGGGGTATGCGGCTGGTAAGAGCGTGCGATCACCGCGATATCAGGCACGACCGTACGCGGCAACCCCAACTCGACAGCCAACTTCGCCACCGCGTTCCCAGGAACCCGCAACGCCTCGACGTCCACAGTGGACAACAGCCTGACCGCCAACCCCCGCCGCCGCTCGTGATCGGCGCCCTCGCTGAACCGGGCGACGTGGAACCGCAACCAAGCCACCCCACGCTCCGCGTAAGGCACAGTCGGGACGGTGTACGCCGGGTCAAGCAGCACGTCGTGTTCCATACCGCCCACCGTAAGCGCGAAACGCTTCGGCGCACGCCGAAGCGTCAAGGGCGCACAATGACCACCATGGCCGCCGACAACCTGGCAACCCTCGCCGCGCTACTGGCCGACCGCACCAGGTCCAGCTTCCTGCTGACCCTGATGGACGGCCGCGCGTGGACGTCGGGCGAACTGGCGAAGACGGCGGGTGTCTCCCAGTCGACCGCCAGCGAACACCTGACCCGGCTGGTGCAAGCGGGCCTGCTGACCGAACGCCGCCAGGGCCGCCACCGCTACCTGCAACTGGCCGGCCCGCGTGAAGCCGCCCTGCTGGAACACCTGCTCACCTACCTGGGCCCGGCCGAACCGCGCCGATCCCTGAAGTCCGCGACCACATCCGCCGCCCTGGCCGAAGGCCGAACCTGCTACGACCACCTGGCCGGCCGACTGGGCGTGACGATCACCGATGCGATGGTCGGCCGGGGCCTGCTGACCGCCGGCACCCTGGCAGTCACCACGCGCGGATCAGACTGGCTGGCGAACACCCTGGGCGCGGACTTCACCACCACCCGCCGCCCGATCACCAAAGCCTGCCTGGACTGGACCGAACGCCGATCCCACCTGGCCGGCGCGGCAGGCGCACACCTCTACACCCACCTACACGACCAGGGCTGGGTCCGAAAGTCGGGCACCAGCCGAGCCGTGAAACTGACCGACACAGGCAGAGCCGCCCTAACCGACCTCCTGGGCCCCGTCCTCAACGCACTGTGACCCGCCCCCGATCGCGGCCCCCGACCAGCTCAAACAATCCCGCAGGTCAGAGCCTAAACGCCGCAAGAGGGCCGGCCTCCGGCCCCCGATCACCATTGTCCCACGCGGGTACGACATTCCGGTCCACGCAACCTGAGAGCAAAACCAGCCCCCGAGCAGGCTCACGCAAGTGTCCCCGCGCAGGGGCAGGGGTCGGCAGAGTCGTTGTGACTGTTCAGGGCGGTGATCCCGGGCCAGGACGGCCGACCGTGCCGGAATGCCACTGCCACCGCGCTCGGAACCCGTGCCCCGCTCCCACCAGCGCCCGGAACAGCACTGTCCGTCAATGCTTTCTACGCAACGGCACCACGGCAGCGGGACCACGCACGCAGGTCGATCCGTCCGCACGCAGCCGCACCACTCCGGTCGGGAACGCTACGCAAAGAAACCACATCATCCGGGACCTGACACGGCCGGGGAACACTACGGACCGGGCGGTCCGCGACGACACGCACGTGGTAAACG
>CBHFOL010000347.1:0-8421 GCA_965995405.1 uncultured Saccharothrix sp. | reverse complement strand
CGACCCCCTGCCGAGCCTCCTGGAGCCGGCGCACCGGGCCGCGGGAACGCTGCACCGCGACCGGGCCAATGGGTGGGGCGGCCTGACCAGCGGTCGACTGGACGTGGTGGACGTGCCCGGCGACCACCTGGACATGATGCGCGAGCCGAACGTGCGTGCGGTCGCACAGGCCCTGGCCGAACTGGTGGACCAGCGGTGAAGGCGCTGATCGCGGGCGCGGGCATCGGCGGCCTCACCCTGGCGGCTGCGTTGCGCCGGGCGGGGATCGAGGTCGAGGTCTACGAGCGGGCCGGGGAACTACGGCCGGCCGGCACCGGACTGTCGGTGATGAGCAACGGGCTGGCCGCGTTGCGCTCGTGCGGGATCCTTCTCGACTTTGCCCAGCCGATCGAGCGCTTCGAGCTGCTGACCCACGACGGCCGTCCACTCAGGACGGTTCCCATCACGGCGGTCACCGAACGGCTCGGCGTGCCCAGCGTGTGTCTGAGTCGCGCCGATCTCCAGGCCGCGCTGCTCAAGGCTGCCGACCCGGTCGAACTGGGCTCAGCCATCGAGAGTTTCTCTTACGACGCAACAGGTGTGCACGTCCGGCTGACCGACCGCGAGGCCCACGGTGACGTGCTGGTCGGGGCGGACGGGTTCCACTCGGCGGTGCGGCGGCAGCTCGCCGGACCCGAGACACCCCGGGACGCCGGATACCACTGCCTGCTGGCGACCACCTCGTTCCGGCACGAGCGGGTCACGCCGGGGTACGTCGGCCACTACTGGGGCCGGGGGCGGCGGTTCGGCCTGGTGGACCTGGGTGACCGGGTCTACTGGTGGGCCACCGGGAACGACGGCCTCGCCGGCTCGTTCGAGGGGTGGGCCGGCGAGGTCGCGGCCACCGTCGCGGCGACACCGCCCGAGGACGTGGTCCGGGTGCGCGCGGCCGACCGGCCGTTCCTGCGGCGGTGGGGCTCCGGACCCGTCACGCTGCTGGGCGACGCGGCACACCCGATGCTCACCAGCCTCGCCCAGGGCGCGGGGATGGCGATCGAGGACGCCGTGGTGCTGGCCCGGCATCTCACCCGGTCTTCGGACCCCCGAAAGGCCTTGCGGGACTACGAGAACGAGCGGCGGGCGCGCACGAAGGCGATGGTGCGGACGTCCCGGCTGCTCAGCCGGATCGAGCAGGCCGACCGCACGGCGTGGCTGCGGGACGCGGTGTTCCGCCGCCTGCCGACCCGAATCCTCATGCGGCAGAACGAATCCGCACTCGTCTGGGCGGGAGCCCGTCATGGCTGAGGTGAACCGGCCGCTGAGCCCGGTCGAACGGTGGTACTGGATCGCCGAGGACCAGTCGCCGCTCAACGTCGTCGCCCGCGTCCGACTGCACGGCGACCTGGACATGGCGTTGCTGCGCAAAGGACTCGACGGGTTGCAGACCCGGCACCCGTTGCTGCGCGCCACGATCACGACCGAACCGTCCGGTCGCAACCCGGCGCTGGTGGCGGGCGCGCCGCCGATCCCGTTGCGGGAGACGTCCGGCGACTGGGTGACCGAGACCGACGAACGCGAGTTGGCCGAACGCCTGGACCTGCGCCGGGGGCCGTTGGCCCGGGCGGTGGTCGTGGCGGTCGAACCCGAGGTGCACGACCTGCTGCTGACCGTGTCGCACTGCGTCTCCGACGCGATCACCGCGCTGTCGCTGGCCCGGGAGTGGGTGGAGTTGGCGAGCGGGCAGGTGCTGGACGAACTGCCCACGCTGCCCGCACCCGAGGACCTGTTCCCGGCCCGGCACCGGGCGCTGCGCGGCGCGCTCGGCATGGCCGCCCGCGTGCTGCCCGACCAATTGCAGCTACGGCGCAAGGACCTGCGGCGACTCGTGCCCACCGAGCCGGTGGACGACACACTGCGGCGCACACGCCTCGTGCACCGCGAGCTGACCCCGGAACAAACGGTGTCGCTGCGAGAAGCGTGCAAACGGCAAGCGGCCACCGTGCACGGGGCGCTCGCGGCGGCGATGGTCACAGCGGTGGCGCGTGACGCGGACGTCGTGGAGCCGTGCGATTTCGCCCTCGGTTCGCCGATCGACTTCCGCCGCGAGGTCGGCCTGTCGGACCGGGATGTCGGCGCGTACATCGCCACGGTCCCGTCGTTCGTCACCTATCGTCCGGACGGCGGGTTCTGGCCCATGGCAAGGACTCTCAGCCGGGACGTGGCGCTGCGCCGGGCGCGGGGCGACCACTTCTCGGTGATCAACCTGCTGCGGTGGGTGTGCCCGCCGAGCGCGGCGGAGAGCGAGTCGTTCCGGCGTCTCGTGGAGTCGCGGGGGCCGGGCAACCTGTGTCTGTCCAATGTGGGCGTCTACGACTTCCCGGACCGGATCGGGCCGTGGCGGCTGTCCGACGCCCAGTACACCACCGGCCTGTCGATCAGCGGCTACCTCGCCGCGACCGTGAACACCAGTCA
Source organism: uncultured Saccharothrix sp. (assembly GCA_965995405.1). GTDB lineage: Bacteria > Actinomycetota > Actinomycetes > Mycobacteriales > Pseudonocardiaceae > Actinosynnema. The sequence continues at coordinate 5,970 of CBHFOL010000347.1, read as the reverse complement.
CGGCGCGCTGTTCTGGAACTTCTCGCACATAGACCGCGCGGTGCCCGGTGACCGGGCGCGGCGCATCGCCGACGACAGCGTCGCGACCGTACTGGAAGGGTTGGCATGAAACAGATCTCGCCGGACGGCCGCGCCGTCGTCGTCACCGGGGCGTCTTCGGGACTGGGCCGGGAATGCGCGCTGCACCTGGACCGGTTGGGGCTCAAGGTGTTCGCCGGGGTGCGCCTCGAATCCGACGGCCACGATCTGGAGGCCGCGTCCACCGGGCGGCTCCGGGCGCTGCCGCTGGACGTCACCGACGAGGACTCGGTGCGTGACGCGGTGAAGACCGTCGCGGGGGTGTGGGGTGTGGTGAACAACGCCGGGATCTGCGTGCCCGCGCCGCTGGAATGCCTGTCCCCGGCGCGTTTGCGCGAGCAGTTGGAGATCAACGTCGTGGGCTCGGTCGCGGTGACGCGGGCGTTCCTGCCGTTGGTGCGCGAGGCACGTGGCCGGATCGTGAACATCAGTTCCGGGCTGGGGCGGGTGGCCTCGCCGTACCTGGGGGCGTATGCCGCGTCGCAGTTCGCCAAGGAGGCGCTGAGCGATTCGCTGCGGCGGGAGATGCGGCCGTTCGGTGTCGCGGTGTCGGTGGTGGAGCCGGGGGCGATCCTGACCCCGATCTGGGGCAAGATCGACGCGCAGGGCTCGTCGGTGGACGACGCGGCCCCGGAGGTCGCCGACCTGTACCGGCGGACGTTCCTGGACTTCCTGGACGCCAATCACAGGCGCGCCCGATCCAGCCGCACCACACCCGTGCGGTTCGCCCAGGCAGTCGAGCACGCCCTGCTGGCAGCCAAACCGAAGACCCGCTACCGCGTCGGCCCGGACGCGCGACTCGCCGCCGTGATCGCCCGCCTGCTGCCCGACGCCGCCGTGGACGTCGCGTTCGCCAAGACCGTTTCCCGTTGACGCAGAAGAGGATTGCCATGCGAACGCTGCAACTCCGGGCCATGCTGCTCGGATTCGACGCCGTCACCCGGACCCGCGCGTGGCAGGGCGATCCGCTGGCCCGGGTCGTGTCGGCCCGGCCGGGCACCGACCCGTACCCCGTCTACGAGGACGCACGGCGGCGCGGCCCGCTCAGCCGGAGCAAGCTGGGCCTGCACGTGACTGCCTCGCACCGGGTCGGCGACGCGATCCTGCGCGACCCGAGGTTCGGCGTCGACACCCGCGCCGCGTTGATGGACATGAAGATGCTCCTGCGCGACTCGAAGGGCCGGCGGCCGATCCACCCGGTGGACGACTCGTTCATCGCCCTGGACCCGCCCCGGCACACCCGCCTGCGCCGCGCGGTCGCCCCGTGGTTCACGCCGCGCGCGATGCGCGACCTGACGCCCGTGGTGGAGAAGGTCGTCACCGAGTTCCTGGACGAGTTCGACGGCCGGGCCGAGGCGGAGCTGGTCCACGAGTTCGCCGCCCGCATCCCGATCCGCATCATCTGCGAGCTGTTCGGCATCGCGTCGGTGGACTTCGCGCGGTTCACCCGGTGGGGCGCTGTCCTCGGGCCGACGCTGGACGGCGTCCGGTCCGTGGCGGAGTTGCGGCGCGTGCGGGAGACGCTGGTCGACGTGGAGGCGTTCTTCACCGACCTGATCGCGCAACGCCGCCGTTCCCCCGGTGACGACCTGGTCAGCGGGGTGATCAAGGCGCACGAGGGTGCCGGCGACTGGGCGCGGGAAGACCTGCTGGCGACCGTCGAGCTGCTGATGCTGGCGGGCTACGAGACGACGCTGAACCTCATCGGCAACGCGGCGCTCGTGCTGCTGACCAACCCTAACGCTCGGGCACGGCTGCTGGACGATCCCGACATCGCGCCGAACCTGATCGAGGAGGTGCTGCGCTGGGATTCGTCGGTGCAGTACACGGTCCGCGCGGCGACGGCCCCGGTGACCGTCGAGGGTGTGGAGGTGCCGAAGGGCGGGATGGTGGTGGTGCTGCTGGGCGGCGCGAACCGCGACCCGGACGTGTTCCCCGACCCGCACGTGCTGGACCCGGACCGCCCGAACGCCCGCGACCACCTGTCGTTCTCGTCCGGCATCCACTACTGCGTGGGTGCCGGACTGGCCCGCCTGGAGGCCGCGACGGCGATGCGCCTGCTGTTCCAACGGTTCCCCGACCTGCGCCTGTCCGGCCCGGTGGAACGCCTGCCGTCACGCAACATCCGCGGCGCGATCAGACTCCCGGTCCGTCTGCCGGCATGACCCGGGGCGCGTCCGGCCTTCCCGGCCGCCACGTAGGATCTGCCCATGCATCGTCGGCTGGTGGTGGGGCCGGCACGGCTGCGCGAATCCGCACCGACGACGGGACAGGACGGCGAGGAGTTCCTGTTCTCGGACGAGGCGGCGAAGTTGTTCTACGCCAACCGCGGCCCGCCCGGACACCGAGGGGTGATGTCCGGACGGGCCGGGTTTCAGCGGCGGCGGGCGCGTACCGCCGCCGCCAGGGTGTCCAGCACGGCCACGGTTTCGGGCAGGGCCAGACACGCGTCGGTGATGCTGACGCCGTAACGCACGGGCGCGTCCTGGCGTCCCTCGTGCAGGAACGACTCCACCATCACGCCCACGAGCCCCCGTTGCCCGCCGGCGATCTGCTCCGCCAGGTCCGCAACGACTCCGGGCTGGCGGCGGTGGTCCTTGGCGCTGTTGCCGTGCGACGCGTCGACCACGACCCGCTCCGGCAGCCCTGCCGCACGCAGCCGGCCCAAGGCCTGCGCCACGGACTCCGCGTCGTAGTTCGTGCCGGCCGTGCCACCGCGCAGGATGAGGTGCGCGTGGGTGTTGCCGGCCCCTTGCTGCACGACCGGCGCGCCGTCGTGGCCGACGCCCGGGAACACGTGCCGCGCCGTGGCGCTACGGATGGCGTCCACGGCGACACCCACATCGCCGTCCACACCGTTCTTGCAGCCCACGGGCATCGGCAGCCACGACGCGAGCTGCCGGTGCGGCTGGCTGGTGACCGTGCGCGCACCGATCGCGCCGTAGCTGACCAGGTCGGCCAGGTACGGCGCGACCAGCGGCTCCACGAACTCCGCGGCCAGCGGCAGGCCGGTGCCGGCCGCGTCGAGCAGGAACGTCCGGCCCAGCCGCAGTCCTTCCGCGACGTCGCCGCCGCCGTCCAGCGTCGGATCGTGCACGAGGCCCTTCCAGCCGACGACCGACCGGGGCTTCTCCAGGTAGGCGCGGAGCACCACCAGCAGTTCCCCCGCCAGCGGTGCCGACGCGGCGGCCAACCGGCGCGCGTAGTCGAGGCCCGCCACCGGATCGTGGATCGAGCACGGCCCGACGACGGCGAGCACCCGGTCGTCCTCGCCGTCCAGGATGCGGCGCACGGCCGCGCGGTGCCCGGCGATCCCGAGGCCCGGGAGTGCCGGCAGGTCGGCGAGCAACCCGCCGGACGTGGGCAGCAGGCCCAGCGTCTCCGGCGCGGTGACGACTTGCGCGGTCATGTTCGTTCCCGTTCGGTTCGAGGGGCGGGTTTCGTCCGGGACACGGCGACGCCGACCAGGCACACCACGCCGCCCAGCACGGCCACGAGCCCGGGCACCTCGTCCAGCAGCAGCCACGACAGCAGCACGACGATCGCGGGCACGGCGTAGGTCGTCGCCCCGAGCTTGCCGGTCGTGGTGCGGGACAACGCGTACGCCCACGTGTAGAACGCCAGCGCCGTGGGCAGCAAACCCAGGTACACCACGGAGATCGTCGCCGACAGAGGTGCCCGCGCCACATCACCGACGAACTCCCCGGCGAACGGCAGGCACGCCACCGCGCCGACCACACACCCGAACGTGGTGGCCTGCAACGCGGACGCGTGCTTGAGCGCCGGCTTCTGCAACACCACGCCCACGGCATACCCGGAGGCGGCGAGCAGGCACAGCAGCACACCGGACGTGGTGGACGACCCGGTGCCGCCGGACAGCCCGACGGCCGCCGCGCCGCCGAACGCGATCGCCAGGCCGATGACGAGCCGCGACGACAGCTTCTCCTTCAGCACCACGCCCGCGAGGATCGCCGCCAGGATCGGCCCGACGCCGATGACCAGCGCCGCCGTGCCCGCATCGGTGTACCGCTCGCCCCAGTTCAGCGCCACCATGTAGATCGCGAACCAGAACACGCCCGACCCGACGATGCCCGGCCAGGCCGCGCGCGGCGGCAGTTTCACGCCCGTGGCGACGGCGATCGCGCCCAACGCGAGCGCGCCGACGAGCAACCGGCCGAACGCCAGGGATCCGGGACCGTAGTTCGCCCCGGCGTAGCGGATGCCGACGAACGCCGACGCCCACAGCACCATCGTCACGACGACCGCACCGACCGCTTTGACGTCCACTTTGGACTCTTCGGTGGTGGTCACGGTGCGTCGGCCATCGCGCGGACCTCACGCCGGCGCAGCTTGCCGGTCGGTGTTCTGGGCAGGGCGGTCACGAATACCACGTCCTCCGGGATCTTGTACCACGTCAACTTCTCCCTCGCCGCGGCGAGGAGTTCGGCACGCACCTGGTCCGGTGCCGCACCACTGCTTTTGAGCGCGACGAACGCCCGCAACGACGTCACGCCGCTGTCGCGTCGGGTCGAGCACACCCCGGCCTCCTGCACGTCGGGGTGCCGCATCAGCAGATCCTCGATCTCCGTCGGGTGCACGTTCTGCCCGCCGACGATCTCGATGTCGTCCAGCCGCCCGTGCAGCCGCACGTAGCCGTCCGCGTCCACGGTCGCCGCATCGCCCGTGGCGTACCAGCCGTCGGCACGCGACAACCCGTCGCCGCCGCTCCGCACGCCGAGCGAAATCGTCGGCCCGGCCACCTCCAGGCTGCCCTCCACGTCGGGTGGCACCTCGTCGCCCTGCTCGTCCACGACCCGCAGCCGGTAGGGCGGCAGGATGCGGCCGATCGTGCCGTCCCGGCTCGCGCCGAGCGCGTTGGCGACCAGGGCGTGCCCGATCTCGGACGTGCCGAAGATGTTGAGCAGCCGCTCCCCCAGGACTTCCCGCAACCGCGCCTCCAGCGACTCGGGCAGCACCTCCCCCGCGACGAGGGCGAGGCGCAACCCGGACAGCTTCGCATGATCGGGGTGGCTCAGGAGGCGGGCGTAGAAACTCGGCTGCCCGTAGAAGACCGTGACGCCGTGGCGTTGCACGAACCGCAGTGCGTCGTCCTCGGTGGCCCGTTCGCGGGACAGCACGGTCGCCCCGCCGCGGTGCAGCGGGAAGAACAGCGAGTTGCCCAGCCCGTAGGAGAAGTACATGCGGGACACGGAGAACGTGACGTCCTCCGGGGTGAGGCCGACGACCTCGCCGATCGCCTGCTCGAACACCCCGGGGTCGCCGTGGCTGTGGAAGCACAGCTTCGGGTCTCCGGTCGTGCCCGAGGTGAACACGGCGAACGCCGGGGTGTCCGCGGTCACCTCCGCGACCGGTGCCTCATTTCTCGTCGCGCGCAGTTCGGCCGGGTCCACCACGACGTCGAACAGCCCGGCCAGGTCGGCCTCGGCGACCGCGGCGTCCGGCTGCGCGATGCGTGCGGCGTGCGCGATCTCGTCCGGGTGCATGGTCGAGTTGACCGGCACGGCCACCGCGCCCAGCCGCACCGCGCCGAGGAACGCCCACACCGCGTCGATCCCGTCGGGTAACGCCAGCAGCACCCGGCTGCCTGGCCCCAGACCTCGGGCCGCGAACCCGGCGGCGAACCGCGCCGCGCCCGCGTGCACCTCCTCGAACGTGTAGGTGGCATCGCCGTCGTGGTAGGCGGGACGGGTGTGCCAGCCGTTGTCGCGCGCCCGGTCCGCCAGGTACCCGGCGAGGTTCGCGGTCACCGGATGATCCCCTCGATCTCGACCAGCAGGTCGCGCCGGCACACGTCGACGTTGAGGTAGACCACCGCCGCGTCCGGGCTGAGCACCGCCTTCAGGTGCGCGACCTCGATGGCGGCCGCGTTCA
>CBHFOL010000346.1:0-8517 GCA_965995405.1 uncultured Saccharothrix sp. | reverse complement strand
GGACAAGGAAGTCCAGGGCCGCACCGGCAAGCTGGGCGAGTACGACTACCCCGGCACGAAGTACCGGGGCGGCCACACGCAGGACCACCTCAGCGACTCGGTCAACGAGGCGGTCGGCGTCGTGCCGCAGCTCTACCGCGAGAACAACATGGTCAGGCCCTCGACGGACCCGCTGAGCCGGCACCACGACAGCTGGCGGCAGATGGAGATCGACCGCAAGGCCGCGCACGACAGCGGCATCCCGATCGAGCGGGTCCGCGTGTGGCCGACCGAGTCCAGCACGGGTCGCACGCCGGACCGCCTGTACGTTGTCGAGCAACGCGTCGACCCGACGACCGGCCGACCCGTCGTCCACTACAGGAGTTTCGACAATGTCCCACCCGGATCACCCGGATCGACCCTCCCAGCACCAGCCCCCGCCGGAACCGGCGGAGGCGGCGGCGGAACCGGGAGTGCCGGCACCGGAGGCGGAAGCAGCAGCGGGAGCACCAGTGGACCCTGAGCCGCGACAGAGCCGGACCGAACGGGAGTCGCAGGTCAACCTGATCCTGCACTGGGTGAGCACGAAGCTGCTGCGCGGTGTGCCGGACAACTGGGCCAGGATCGACCTGAAGGTGACGATGGCGTCCACTGTGGACGACTTCGTCTTCACCACCGTGCTCTACGACGGCACCGCCGCGCCGCACGAGATGCCGCTGGAACTCCGCCAGGCGTTCGTGGACATCCGGGACCTGCTGTACGAGCCGGGCGAGGGCACGTGGTTCTCGGCCCGGTTCACGATGGACCCGCCGGACCACTACCGGGTGACGTTCAACTTCGACGTCGACCCGGTGTGGGACCCGCCGATCGCGCCGGAGCTGTACGCCAAGGACCTCACCGCCTACTCGCGTTCACCGGAGAACATCCCGGCGTGGCTGCACGTCCGGCTGGGCGAAGCGCCACCCGCGATCCCGCCGGCCGGGTCGTACGAGGAGCACGTCCGGTACACGAAACACGTGTCGGACCAGCTGAAGCAGACCCTCCCGGCGGGCTGGACGTACGCGCAGGTGCAGTTCCGCGAGGTCGGCGGCCACGCCGAGACGAACGCGATCATCCAGAACGTGGCGCACCTGATGGAGCCGTGGTCACCGCCGGACGCCGTGACCGACCGGTTCCGCGAGCTGCGTGCCGCGACCCGGGACGCCGACCAGGGCCCGTGGTATTCGGCGAAGCTGGAGCTGCGCTACAGCGGCGAGGAGAAGCTGACCACGAACCGCACCGACGAGCCGCAGTGGCTCACGCCGCCCGAAGCGTCGGCGTACCAGGCCGAGGCGGAACTGTCCGCCGTCGAACGGCTGCCCGACTGGCTGCGGGCACACCTGGAGTCGTGACACGCCCGCGGTCCTGCCGTCCATCCACGGACCGCAGGACCGCAGCCGAACGCGGCTCTGACACCGCCCCACCTCCGCCCGCCGAGCCCGACCTCATGGCGCGGCTCGCCGGGTCCGAGCGGGAGAGCAGGCACGCGGACCGGGTCGGCACACCGATCACCGCCGAGTCCCGTTCACCCGTGTCGGTCCACCACAGGGCAGCGTGACCACTCCGGACTAGGATCGGGAGCGTGGAGCCACAGGTGCCGCGCTACGGGTCCGGATCGCTGGCCGACGTCGTGCCGTCGTTGCTGTCCGGGCTCGGTGTCCCGGACACGGCCAACACCCTGGGACTCGTCGGCGCACAGCGGGTGTGCCTGCTGCTGGTGGACGGTCTCGGGGCACGACTGCTCGACCGGCACCGCGCCGACGCTCCCTTCCTCGCCTCGCTGGCGACGAGCGAGCCGATCACCGCCGGGTTCCCCGCCACCACCGCGACCAGCGTCGCGGCGCTCGGCACCGGCACTCCGAGCGGCGAACACGGCATCGTCGGCTTCACCTTCGCGGCCGGGCACGACGACGGGCACGACGACCTCGTGCTCAACACCCTCGGCTGGAGCCGGCACGGCGTCCCCGAGCGCGTCGATCTCCGAAAGACCCTGGTTCCGGAACAGGTCCAGCCGACCAGGACGGCATTCGAACGGGCGGAGGACGCCGGCGTCGCGGTCCGCCTGGTGGTGCCCCACAACCACGTGGGCAGCGGCCTGTCCCGGGCCGTGCTGCGGGGCGGCTCGACCCGTGGTGTCCACGCGCTGGGCGACCTGGTCAGCCGAGTCCTGGAAGCGCTGCGGGAACGGGACCAGCTGCTCTGCTACGCCTACCACGCCGACCTCGACATGATGGGCCACCTCTACGGCCCCGGCAGCGATCCGTGGCGGCGACAACTGGCGTTCGTCGACCGGTTGGCAGCGGCCATCGCGGAGGAACTGCCGCCGGACGCGGCGCTGGTGGTGACCGCCGACCACGGCATGGTCACCGTCACCGACGACGACCGGGTCGACTTCGACACCGACGACCGGCTGAGCGACGGAGTGCGCGCGCTCGGCGGCGAGGCACGGGTCCGCCACGTCTACACCTCGGACGGTGCCGTGGACGACGTGCGCGCGGCCTGGACCGAGGTCCTCGCGGATCGGGCGTGGGTCGTGTCCCGGGACGAGGCGATCGACGCGGGCTGGTTCGGGCCCCGCGTGGCGGACCACGTACGTCCCCGCATCGGCGACCTGGTCGTGGCGGGGCGCGATTCGCTGGCCGTGGTCCGCTCGGTGGTGGAACCGGTGGTCAGCGCGTTCCCCGGCCACCACGGTTCGCTCACCGCCGACGAGCAACTGGTGCCCCTGCTGGTAGTGACGGACGGCTGAGCCCGTGCGGCGGGCGAGACCGGCGATGCTGTTCGCGGTCCGCCTCGGGCCGGGCCTGCTCGCCGACCTGCCGGACCCCGGCCGCGCGTCGACCCACCCGGAACGGCTCCGGATGGGTCGACGGAATACCGACCTCAGGACTGCATTGCGCGGACCAGGCTCTTGGGGCGCATGTCGGTCCAGTTCTCGTTGATGTAGTCCAGCGCGGACTGCCGGTCGGTTTCCGGCACAGCCGCGTCCCAGCCGGACGGCACCTCGATGAACGCCGGCCACAGCGAGTACTGCCCCTCGCCGTTGACCAGCACGAGGTAGCGGCCGTCAGGGTCTTCGAACGGGTTGGTGCTCATGGTTGACCTCCGAGAAGGACAGCTCACGCTGTCACGTTCAACTCCCTGAATCCGCTCCACCGCGACCCGTCCAGGTCGTGGCTGCGGAGCAGTGCCATGCCCAGCTGCGTCACCGAGTGCAGGGCCGTGTTGCGGTTGCGGGACGTCGTGATCAGGCCCGCGTTCCGCAGCACCGTCGCGTGCTTGCTGGCGCCGGCCAGCGAGATGCCCAGCCGCTCGGACAGCTCGCCGGTGGTACAGCCCTCGGTCAGCACCTGCAACGCCGCCGCCCTGGTGTGGCCGAGCAGCGCACCCAGCGCCTCCTCCTTGACCTCCGGTGCCGCCCACGGCACGACGACCGTGCTGGTGTCGATCGGGACCGAGAACGCCAGCGCGGGCAGCCCGGTCTCGCGTTCGCGCTCGACCAGGGCGAACCCGTGGCCGCCGAGGAACAGCGACGGGCTGAGCAGCAGTCCCCGGCCGCGCAGGTGGACGTCCCGGTCCGGACCGCCCCGGATCTCCAGCACCGGCGGGTTCCAGTGGAACTTGGGGTGCAGCGAACCCAGCATCCGCTCCACGCCGTTGGCGATCGCCGCCCGGCCGTGCGCGTCCCGGGCCGACTCCAGGAAACCCTTCGTGAAGCCCCAGTACGGCATCATCGCGGCCTGGCAGAACTCGAACACGGCGGCGGCGATCCGCTGGCGCGCCCGGTCGGTGGCCGCCGGGCGTTCCACGACCCAGAGCAGGTCCGGCAGCGGGCGGTGCCGACGGATCAATTGCTCTACGCCGTTCAGTCGATCCCCCAGATCATTCCGGACGCGTAACCGCCACCATTCCAGAGCGCCGACTCCGCCTTTTGCCAGCAGGTTGAGCGCGAACACACTCTCCGCCACCGGACCGAGCGTGGCCACCATCCTCAACCGCGCCAGATCATCCACTGTGAAATGAATCCTCAGCACCGGCCCCCCTTGTCGTGAACACTGGCGCGCCCCGCACCCCGCACACTCGCGGGCTTATACCTCCGCTACCCCAGAGTAGGCACTGGTCGGATAATTTCAACCTTAACATCCTGCCATAAACCGCACAACAAATGCCCTGGGAACGGTTCCGGACACCGTCGGCCGGACCTCGCCGACGAACTCCGGCACGCGCCCGGCCGGAGCGGTGACCCGACCTCTCCGCCCCGTTGTCCACTCACCCGAACACACCCGAACGGCCGCACGCCGTCACCCGACCGGGCCAGCCAGGCGTTTGACCAGGCGATCAGGCGATGCATTCCACTCCACGTCGGAATAGCGTTCGGAGAATCATCCCCGGGTATGACCCGCTCTAACTCCAACGAGTGATCCCAGGATTGCGGACACACCGATACGATCACTGTGCACCACGCACTCGGAAAGGGTTTGGATGAGCGCCGAGGATGAACTCGAACACGCCCGGAACCGGATCGCCAGATTGGAGGAGGAGGTCGACGAACTGCGCCAGGCCAACGAGATACTCAAGACCGTGGCAAATCACTTCGCGGCGGGCGCGACGGCGGACGGGGAGACACGCCGTTAACAGCTCACCCCGGATTCGGCATCCAGCCCGCTCCCCCGTGATCGGCGCGTACCCCGGCTGAGATCCGACCTGTGCGGTCGGCGGTCCGGCCGGTCGAAAGGAACGTCGGGTGGGGGCACGGCACCGGACAGCGAGGCGTCGAGCGCCGGCACGATCACGCCGAACGCCTCCTGCCCGGCCTCGTCCACGAAGCCGGGCAGTCGACAGTGCTCCTCGGACGCGGTCCCGATCCGGTCGGCCGGCTGCACGCCGCCGACATCGAGCAGAGTGCCGGGCGGAAGCGCCGACACGGTGCCGGGAACGAGCGTCGGTGAAGTGCCCCGCACGTGTGCCGGCGGCCCGCCGGGCGTGCGTCTCCGACCGCGGACCGGATACCCAATACCCCTCGACCGGACGGCCGCCACCTCGTCTGCCCGCAGGTGCAGCGTCTGCACGGAACGACACCCCTCTCCGTTCGGCTCCGCCGCGAGCCTTTCGGAAAGTCGCCCCCACCTCCAGCTACTTCACTCCCCAGCTAAGTGCGTACCCCACCGCACTCACTCACGGGCGGCAGCCAGCGCCACCGGACGCTCCCGGGTCGCCGCGACGGCCGTCCACGCGCTGGTCACACCGACCACCACGAACGCACCCACGGTCACGATGGCCAGCAACCCCCACGGGAAGTACACGATCGGCACACCCACGGCCTTCTTCGTGCCCGTGCTCATGCCCACCAACGTGCCCGCCGCCACCACGCACCCCAGGAACAGCCCGATCACGGTCACCGCCCACGACTCGGTCAGCGCCATCCGCACCACCTGCGCCCGTTTGATCCCGACGAGCCGCGCCGTGGCGAACTCCGACTTGCGCTCCGAACCGGCGATCACCTGCGCGTTCACCACGGCGGCCAGCGCGTACAGCCCGGACAGCCCCATCAGCACGGCCAGGATCTGCACCCCGCCCGCCTGCTGCGCCTGCGCCGTCGCGTTCGCCCACTCCGCCACGGTCCGCACGTCCCCGATCCCCAGCGCCCGGATGCCCTCGGCCACCGCAGCCGCATCCGCACCCGGCGCGACCTGCACGATCGTCTCGGTCGACGCCTGCGCGAGCACCTTCGCCGGCACGACCTCGCGCGGCAGCAGGAAACTGTCACCGGACTCCAACACCTCCGGCAGCACCGCCACGATGGTCAACGCCACCGTCTGCCCACCCACGACGGCCGTCGCCGGTCCGCCCAGCGGGAGCCCGTCGCCGCTGAGCCCCGGCCCCACCGCGATGGTCGGGCCGCGCAGCTCAGCCAACGAGCCCGCGCGCGCCTCGATGCGGTGCGTCCGCTGGAACGCCTCGGTGTCCACGGCGATGATCCGCGTGTCGTAGGTCTGCTCGCGCGCCAGCAGCTCCGGGTCCTCCTGCACGGCCGCCGTGACCGTCATCGGCACGGTGCTCTGCATGGACGCGAGCGCCACGCCGGACACGCCCGCGATCCGCGCGGCCTGCTCCCCCGTCGACACGGCGACCAGATCGCCGATGATGCCGCGGCGCTGCTCCTCACCGGTCGCCAGGGCCAGCGACCCCATCGTCCCGGTGAGCCCGAGCAGCAGGGCGACCAGCACGATCAGCGGCGCGGCGGTGGACGCGGTGCGCCGCACCCCGTGTCGCAGGTTGGCCTCGGCCAGCCCGCCCAGCGTCGAGCCGCGCAGCAGGAACCCGAACATCCGCCCCACGAACGGCACCACCAGCGGGCTCAGGGCGCTCAACGCCACCGAACCCGTCATGGAGACGGCCATCGCGACCGACATCGCGCCGACCAGCCCGCCCAGCGGCGCGAGGAACATCATGCCCACCGAGACGAACAGGAAGAACAGGCCGAGCAGCCAGCGCGACCCGGTCATCACCGACGCGGCCTCACCGGTCTCGCGCAACGCGTCCAGCGGCCGGACCTTCGCCGCCCGCCGGGACGCCGCCAGCACACCCGACACCGAGATCCCGAGGCCCACGACGAACGACACCCACAGCACCCCGAACTTGAACGGAGCGCTGAACTGCGCGGGCAGGAACCCCAGTTCCACGAACATCCACGCCTGCACGTCGGACGCCACCAGCCCGAGCGGGATGCCGATCAGGGTGCCCGCCAGCCCGAGCAGCACCGCCTCGCCCAGCAGCAGCGAACGCAGCTGACGACGTCCGCCGCCCAGCACGCGCAACAGCGCCAGGTCACGCCGCCGCTGCGCCACGGTGAACGCGAACGTGGAGCTGACGATGAACACCGCGAGGAACGCGGCCAGCGGCACCATCATGCCCATCAGCGTCGCCGCTCCCGCGAACCCCTCACGGAACCGCTTCTCGTCCTCGACGGACAGTCCGGGCGGCAGCTTCTGCGTCCCGGTGGCGGCCAGCACCATCAGCGACGACTGGACGAGCGCCACCCCCATGGCCACGGTCAGCACCGCGCCGCTGAACAGCGGCCAGCGCTCCCGGAACGTGCTCCACGACACGCTGAACACGGCTCAGCCCTCCAGCCGCGCGAGCCGGTCGGCCACCTCGCGCGCGGACGGGCCGATCAGCCGGTCGACGATCCGGCCGTCGGACAGGAACACCACGGCGTCGGCGGCTGCCGCGGCGGCCGGGTCGTGGGTGACCATCACGATGGTCTGCCGCACCGTCTCCACCATGCCGCGCAACAGTTGCAGCACGACCCGGGCGGACTTCGAGTCCAGCGCGCCGGTCGGCTCGTCGGCGAACAGCACGGCGGGCCGGGCCACCATGGCGCGGGCGATCGCCACCCGCTGCTGCTGGCCGCCGGACAGCTCGCGCGGCAGATGCCGGAGGCGGTCGGCGAGGCCGACGTTGGCGAGCACATCGCGGACGTCCTGGCGCCGCACCGGCCGGCCGGCGAGCTTGAGCGGGAGGGCGACGTTCTGCTCGGCGGTCAGCGAGCTGACCAGGTTGAAGCTCTGGAACACGAAGCCGATGGAGCGGCGGCGCATCTCGGTGAGCGTGTCGTCACTCGCCCACGTGATGTCCTGGCCGAGCAACCGGACCCGGCCGCTGCTGACGCCGTCGAGGCCCGCCGCGCAGTGCAGCAGCGTCGACTTGCCCGAGCCGGACGGGCCCATCACGGCCGTCCACGTGCCGACCGGGAAGCCGATCGACACCTCGTCGAGCGCGCGCACCCGCGACTGACCGGTGCCGTACTCCCGAACCACCTCCTGAAGATCCACCGCGTGCTGGCCGCTGTTCGCCGACTGCTCGAACGCGACGCCGTACCCCGGATGCGCATTCAACCGCGCTGCCCCCGTCCCACTGTTCCCTGTGTACCGAAGGAAACCGTGTCCGACGGGGTCCCGTCACTACCACTGGGAACCGACTCCGGGTAGGGACAGGCATACCACCACCGCCCGGACCGTGCCCCTCCCAGCGCTCCCACCACCGCCCGGACCAGCGCTTCGATCAATCAATGCGCCTTGTACGCAGCGGGACCGAGGACTCCTCTTGTCTTCTACGCAGCTTGTCTTCTACGCAGCGGGACCACGGCAGCGGGACCGACGACTCAGCGCGCCTGTGTTCTACGCAGGTCTCCACTGGTGTCGGGTACGTCAATCAAAATGACCATATTATCCGCTTTCAACCACTTCCCGGCCCCGGACGGGCGCGCCGGGGACGGGCCACGTCGGCCACTGGCTCTTCGGGGCCGATCAGTGCACCTCACCCCACCCCGACGAGCAGCCGCGCCCGGCCTCGGCCAGGAACCGCACGACCGCACACGCCGTCCTCGAACCCGGTGGGCCGGCTCATCAGCACTGATCGGCCCCGAAGAACTTGTGGCCGGGTGACCTCTCCGCGCCGTGCCCGTCCGGGGCCGGGAAGGGGTGACAAGCGGATGAT
>CBHFOL010000345.1:0-8555 GCA_965995405.1 uncultured Saccharothrix sp. | reverse complement strand
CACGGTAGGGGATTGTTGAACAATCCGACTAGAGGGCAATAGGACGAATCAACATGAGAACGATCGAGCACGTTGACGAGCCGCATGCTGAGAGCCGTATGCCGTGGAGTTGCCGGCCGCCAGTCGGGGGTCGGGCTGGCCGAGGGCAGGGCTGGAGGCGGCAAGGCGGGAGGCGGCAGACCGGCGGGGGCGACCCGGAATGCAATGTTGCAGACCGGGACGGTGCAGCCTGAGATGCCGCTGACCGGGACTGGGCTGACCGGGACTGGGCCGTTTGGGATGTGGCCGCTCGGGATGCGGCAGCTCGGGACGGTGCGAGCTGGGCGCGGGTCAGTTGCGGTGGGGGAGGTGGCCCAGTTCGGCGATCGGCGCGGGGACGGCGTGCAGGGCGGCGACGATGCCTGCCTCGCGGTGCATCATCCGGCGGACGAGGCGTAGGCGGCGGGCCGCGGAGCGTTCCTCCAGCAACTGCTGGCGGTCCTCCAGGGTCAGCAGGCAGTCGTTGGCCAGGGTGTAGGCCAGGTCGTCCGCCACTTCGACCTCGGGGTCGTCCTCGAACGCCGCCTGCCGGTACCGCCGGAATGCCGCCCGCGCCCCCTCCTCCAGCAGCGGCAGGACCTCGGCGACCTCGGTCGGCGGCGGCACGTCGGGCAGCCACTCCACCTCGCCCAGCAGGTACGGCGCGCTCTCCGCGTCCACGTCCACCAGCCGGAACCGCCGGCCGCCGAGCGTGGTCAGGTCGAAACGGCCGTCTGGCAGCGGCTTCGCGTCGTGCAGCAGGGCCTCGCAGCCGACCTCGTGCAGCGCGGTGGCGTTGCCCGACCCGACCTCCCACCCCTGCCTGATCGCCACCACGCCGAAGCCGCGGCCGGGGAGCTTCTCGGTCACCAGGTCCACCGTCAGCTGCCGGTACCTCGGCTCGAACGCGTGCAGGGGCAGCGACGTTCCCGGCAGCAGCACGGTGCCCAGGGGGAACAGCGGGAGCGTCGTCGTCACGTCCCCAAGTTACGGCTGCTCGGTGGTCGCAGCACGGCGAACGGATCGGTGACCCGCATTTCCCTTGACACGAAACGGAACAGCGCCGCCGGCCGACCACCGGACGGGCCCACCGGGGCGACCGCGCCGGTCGGCTCCAGGAGCCCGCGCCGGGACAGCACGCGTTGCAGGTTGGTCGCCGTCACCTCGTAGCCCAGCGCCGCCGAGTACAGCGACCGCAGCGCCGAGATGGTGAACTCCGGCGGCGCCAACGCGAAACCCAGGTTCGTGTAGGACAGTTTGGACGCCAGCCGGTGCCGGGCACGGCGGCAGATCGCCTCGTGGTCGAACGCCGTCGCGGGCAGGGCGTCCACCGGGTGCCAGGAGGTGTCGGACGGCACCACCGGGTCCGTGTCGGACCGCACCAGGCCGAGGAACGCGGTCGCCACGACACGCGGTCCGGGCACCCGGTCGGGCGCGCTGAAGACGGCCAGCTGCTCGACGTGTGACAGCTGTCTCACGTCCACTTTTTCCGCCAGCTGACGCCGGATCGAGGCTTCGACGTCCTCGTTGCCGCCCAGCCCGCCACCCGGTAGTGACCAGCGGTGAGCGTCCGGTTCCCGTGCGCGCTCCCACAGCATGACCTGGAGTGATCCGGCTCTCACCTGGAGCACCGCGGCCAGTACTTCATGTCCCGCTAGACCCACTCGGCTGATACTATCGGCCACGTTTTCGACCGAAAGGCGAAAACCTGGCTGAAGGAGGAGACCCATGGTCGCTACCGCCTATGTGGAGCGAACCTCTGACGGTGCGTACGACGGCATCGCGCCGGACGCCGCCTGGCGGGACGAGGTGCTGGAGCTGGCGCGCAGGCAGGACGCGGTGATCCTCGCGCACAACTACCAGCTGCCGGAGATCCAGGACATCGCGCACCACACCGGCGACTCGCTGGCGCTCAGCCGCATCGCGGCGGCGAGCGACGCGTCGACCATCGTGTTCTGCGGCGTGCACTTCATGGCCGAGACCGCGAAGATCCTGGCTCCCCACAAGACCGTGCTGATCCCCGACGAACGCGCCGGCTGCTCACTCGCCGACTCGATCACGGGTGAGCAGCTGCGGGCGTGGAAGGCCGAGCACCCGGGCGCGGTCGTGGTGTCCTATGTGAACACCACCGCCGAGGTGAAGGCCGAGACGGACATCTGCTGCACCTCCTCCAACGCCGTGGACGTGGTGGCCTCCGTCCCGGCCGACCGCGAGGTGCTGTTCCTGCCCGACCAGTTCCTCGGCGCGCACGTCAAGCGCGAGACCGGACGCGACAACCTGCACATCTGGGCCGGCGAGTGCCACGTCCACGCGGGCATCAACGGCCCCGAGCTGGCCGAGCGCGCGGCGGCGAACCCGGACGCCGACCTGTTCATCCACCCGGAGTGCGGCTGCGCCACGTCGGCGCTCTACCTCGCGGGCGAGGGCACCGTCCCGGCGGACAAGGTCAAGATCCTCTCGACCGGCGACATGATCACCGCCGCCCGCAGCACCAGCGCCAAGTCGGTGCTCGTCGCGACCGAGATCGGGATGCTGCACCAGCTGCGCCGCGCCGCGCCGGAGATCGACTTCCGCGCGGTGAACGACCGCGCCTCCTGCCGGTACATGAAGATGATCACCCCGACCGCCCTGCTGCGCTGCCTGCGCGAGGGCCGGGACGAGGTGCACGTGGACCTCGACACCGCGGAGCGCGCCCGGGGTGCGGTGCAGCGGATGATCGAGATCGGCAAGCCCGGCGGCGGCGAGTGAGCACCCCGCTGTGGGAGGCCGGTGCCGACCTGGTGGTGGTCGGCACGGGTGTCGCGGGTCTGACGGCCGCGCTGCGCGCGCGGGAACTGGGGCTGCGGGTCCTGGTCGTGACGAAGGCCGACCAGCCGGACGGCAACACCCGGTGGGCGCAGGGCGGCGTCGCCGTCGTGCTGCCCGAGGAGCACGACGCGGGCGACACGGTCGACGCGCACATCCGGGACACGCTGGTCGCGGGCGCGGGCCTGTGCGACGAGGCCGCGGTGGACGCGATCATCGCGGGCGGCCCGGCGGCGGTGACGCGGCTGCGGGAGCGCGGCGCGGTGTTCGACGCGGGCGTGGACGGCCGGCTGGCGCGTACCCGGGAGGGCGGGCACAGCGCGTTCCGCGTGGTGCACGCGGGCGGTGACGCGACCGGGGCCGAAGTGGAGCGGGCGCTGCTCGCGGCGGCGGTCGACGGCCGGGTTCCGGTGCTGGAGCGGCACATCGCGGTGGACGCGGTGCGCACTCCGCTCGGCCAGGTGTGCGGGCTGCTGGTGCTGGACTCGAACGGCGTGCCCGGGGTGCTGACCGCGCCCGCCGTGCTGCTGGCCAGCGGCGGGCTGGGGCAGCTCTACCAGGCCACGTCCAACCCCGAGGTGGCGACCGGCGACGGGCTGGCGCTCGCGCTGCGGGCCGGCGCGGTGGCGGCGGACGTGGAGTTCGTGCAGTTCCACCCGACCGTCCTGTACACGGGGCGGGGCGCGCGCGGCCGGTGTCCGCTGGTGACCGAGGCGGTGCGCGGCGAGGGCGCGGTGCTGGTCGACGCGACCGGCGCGCGCGTGATGCGCGGCGTGCACCCGCTGGAGGACCTCGCGCCGCGCGATGTCGTGGCGGCGGCGATCACCCGGCACATGGCGAACGCACCCGGTGGCGTGGACGACCACGTCTTCCTCGACGCCACCGACATTTCCGACTTCGCCCGGCGGTTTCCGACGGTGCACGCGGCGTGTGTCGCGGCGGGCGTCGACCCGGCCGGGCAGCCGATCCCGGTCGCGCCGGCGGCGCACTTCGCGTGCGGCGGCGTGGTGTCCGATGTGGACGGACGGACCGGGGTGACCGGCCTGTACGCGGCGGGCGAGGTGGCCCGGACCGGGCTGCACGGCGCGAACCGGTTGGCGTCCAACAGCCTGCTCGAAGGTCTGGTGGTCGGCACGCGGGCCGCCGAGGCGGTCGCGAGCGACCTCGCGCTGGGCGTGCTGGCCCGCTGCACGGGCACCGCCGAGCTGCCCACGGCTCCGGTCGCGGACCGGGATTCGTTGCAGCGCGTGATGAGCCGGTACGCGGCGATCGGCCGGGACGCCGAAGGGCTGGCCGTCGTCGGATCGGTGCTGGATCTGTCCACTGTGGACCGCAAGCTGGATTCCCGGGAACTGGTGGAGGACGCGGCGCTGACCGTCGCGGCACGGGCGCTGATCGCCGCCGCCGCGCAGCGCACCGAGTCGCGTGGCTGCCACGTGCGCACCGACTTCACCGAGCGCGACGAAGCGGGGTGGCGGCGCAGCCAGGTGGTGCGGCTCAACCCGTCCGGTCAGCCGGTGCTGGCCGATCCCGTGTCGGCATCGAGAGGAGTGGCATGACGCTCGACCTGGACGACCTGCGCCGCGTCATCACGACGGCGCTCGCCGAGGACCTGCGGTACGGGCCGGACGCGACGACCGAGGCGACCGTGCCCGCCGACGCGGTGGCGGTCGCCGAACTGACCCCGCGCAAAGCCGGTGTGCTGGCGGGGATCCCGGTGGCGCTGGCGGTGTTCGAGGAGGTCCTGGACTTCGAGGTGCTGGACCGTCGGGAGGATGGCGACAAGGCCGTTCCCGGTGAGCCCGCCCTGGTGGTGCGCGGCCCGGTGCGCGGCCTGCTCACCGCCGAACGGACCGCGCTGAACCTGCTGTGCCACCTGTCCGGCATCGCCACCCTCACCGCCGCCTGGGTGGACGAGGTCGCCGGAACCCGCGCCAGGGTGCGGGATTCCCGAAAGACGCTGCCCGGCCTGCGGCTGCTGGAGAAGTACGCCGTCCGCTGCGGCGGCGGCGTGAACCACCGGCTGGGGCTCGGCGACGCCGTGCTGATCAAGGACAACCACGTGCGGGCCGCCGGTTCGGTGCGCGCCGCGATGGCCGCCGTCCGCGCGCACGCGCCGCACCTGGCGTGCGAGGTGGAGGTGGATTCCCTGGCACAGCTGGACGAAGCGCTCGCCGAGGGCGCGGAACTGGTGCTGCTGGACAACTTCCCGGTCGCGGACTGCGCGGAAGCCGTGCGGCGGGCGGACGGCGTGGCGCTGGAGGCATCCGGCGGTCTGACCCTGGACGTGGCCCGCGCCTACGCCGAGACCGGCGTCGACTACCTGGCCGTGGGCGGTCTGACCCACTCCGCGCCGGCCCTGGACCTGGGGATGGACCTGCGCTAGAGCCTGCGGTTGGCCAGGACGGGCAGTGTGCGGCGGGCCTGCTCGACCGCCGCCACGTCCACGTCCACGAACAGCACGCCCGGCTCCGCGCCCAGCTGCCCTTCCACCACGCCCAGCGGTGACGCGACCGTGCTGAACCCGATGCCGGTCGGCGCACCGCCGTGGTCCGCGCGCGGATCGGCCTGACCGCACGCCAGCACCCACGACGTGCTGTCCAACGCCCGCGCCCGCACCAGCAGCTCCCACTGCTCCCGCTTGCCCGGACCCGCGCCCCACGACGCGCCCAGCAGCACCGCCGACGCACCCTGGTCCGCCAGCGCCCGGAACAGCTCCGGGAACCGCACGTCGTAGCAGGTCGCCAGGCCGAACACGACCCCGTCCACGTCCACCACCACCGGCTTCCCGCCCGGCGCGACGGTCTTCGACTCGGTGAACCCGAACGCGTCGAACAGGTGGATCTTGTCGTACCCGACGTGGTGCCCGCCGCCGGTCACCAGCAGGGTGTTCGCCACCCGCCCGTCCGGGGCCGGCGTGAACATGCCCGCGACGACCACCACCCCGTACTCGTCGGCGATGTCCCGGACGGCGCTCGCCCACGGGCCGTCCAGCGGCTCGGCGACCGGGCCGAGCGGCACGCCGAACCGGCACATGGCGGCCTCGGGGAACACCACCACCCGCGCGCCCTCGGCGCGTTCGACACCGGCCCGCAGCAGGTCGAGGTTGGCCGAAGGGTCGGTGGACGACGTGATCTGGCAGAGCGCGACACGCATACCATCCACTCTAGGTAGTGTCAGGTCCCGTGCGCTCCCTGTTGCCTCCGCTCGTCCTGGTCGCCGTGCTCGCCTTCGCGGGGTGCACGGGGACGACGACACCCAACGCGGAAGGCACCGCCGACGGCAGCTCGATGGTCCTCGCCGACAGTGTCGAGCCGACCACGCTGAACCCGCTGCTCGGCTACGGTCGGGGCGGCGTGTCGAAGCTGTACGACGGGCTCGTGGAGCACCGCGTGGACCGGTCGGTGCGCCCCCAGCTCGCCGCCGACCTGCCGCAACCCGCCGCCGACGGGCTGTCCTGGACGGTCCGGCTGCGGGACGACGTGAAGTTCTCCGACGGCACCGTGTTCGGGCCGGAGGACGTCGTCGCCACCTACCGCGCGCTGCTCGACCCCGCGTCCGGCGCGACCGAGCGCGACCAGTTCGCCGGGCTGACCGGCGTCGAGCAGCTGGACGCGCACACCGTGCGGTTCATGCTGGCCAAGCCGTGGGCGGCGTTCCCGCACCTGCTGTCACTGGGTGTGCTGCCGAGCGAGGCGTTCAGCGTGCCGCTCAAGGACATGAAGCCGATCGGCACCGGCCCGTACAAGCTGGCCGACTGGCGCAAGGGCGACCGGCTCGTGCTGGAGGCCAACCCGACGTACTTCGCCGGCGAGCCCAAGGTCCGCAAGCTGACCGTGGTGTTCGTGCCGGACGACAACACCCGCGCCCAGCGGATGCAGGCGGGCGAGTTCGACGGCGCGGAACTCCCGCCGCGCCTGGCCGAGCCGTTCACCAAGACGAGCGGGATGCGGGTCGTCACGCACCGGTCCGTCGACCTGCGCGGCGTCACCCTCCCGGCCGGCCCGGTGACCGGCGACCCGGCGCTGCGGATGGCCCTCAACCACGCGGTGAACCGCAAGGGCGTGGTGGACAGCCTGCTGGGCGGCAAGGGGTCCCCGGCGTCCACCCCGATCCCGGACACCATGCCGGAGTTCCACGACCCGACCGCGACCTTCGCCTACGACAAGGCCCAGGCGGAACTCCTGCTCGACCAGGCGGGCTGGGCACGCGGCACGGACGGCGTCCGCGCCCGCAACGGCGTGCCCGCCCGGTTCACCCTCATGTACCCGATCGGCGACGTGGTGCGCTCGGACCTGGCGACGGCGTTCGCGGCCGACGCCAAGGCGGTCGGCGTGGACGTGCAGCTGGCCGGCCTGAGCTGGGAGGCCATCAACCCCCGGCTCGGCACGGACGCCCTGCTGCACGGCGGCGGCACCACGTTCGACCCGGACCTGACCGTCTACCCGCTGCTGCACACCGGCAACCCGTGGGGCTACACCAACCCCCAGGTGGACGCCGCCCTCGACACCTCCCGGAACCTCCTGGACCCGGCGCAGCGCGCGGCGGCCTACCGGCAGTTCCAGCAGTCGTACCTGGTCGCGCCGGGCATGGTCGTGCTCGCCGCCGTCCAGCACACCTACGTGGTGCGCGACAACTGGACCGGCTACCAGGAGGTCGTGGACCCGCACACCCACGGCGCGCTGTCGTGGGGTCCCTGGTGGAATCTCGACAAGTGGGCACCGCGCTAGCCGCGCTTCGCCGATACGGAATACACCTCGCGTTCTGGCCCGGTGATCGTGTAGACGGGAAGGTGTGCAGTCCAACCCGAAGGAGCCGGCAGTGGTCGACCCGGATGCCGTGCGTGCCGACACCCCCGCTGCGGGCAGGCGGGTGTTCCTGGACTCGGCGGGCTCTTCGCTGCCACCCCGGGTCGTGCTGGACGAGGTGGTCGCGCACCTCGAACGGGAGGCCGACGTCGGCGGCTACGTCGCCGCCCGGGAGCGCGACGGGGACCTCGAAGCCGGCTACGGGGTGTTCGCCGAGCTGCTCGGCGCGGAGCCGGACGAGATCGCGTTCACCGACAGCGCCACCCGGTCGTGGCTGTCGGCGTTCGACGCGGTTCCGCTCGGCGCGGGGGACCGGGTCCTGGTCACCGAGGTCGAGTACGCGGGCAACGCGGTCCCGATCCTCCACCGGGCACACCGGGTCGGGGCCTCGGTGGAGGTGGTTCCATCCGATCCGCACGGCCAGGTCGACGTGGAAGCGCTGAAGGAACTGCTGGACGAACGGGTCAAGCTCGTGTCGCTGGTGCACGTCCCGACGAACAGCGGCCTGGTGAACCCGGTCAAGGAAGTCGCCGAAGCCGCGCACGAAGTGGGCGCGCTGGTACTGCTCGACGCGTGCCAGTCGGTCGGCCAACTACCGGTCCGCGCCGACGAGCTGGGCGTGGACCTGATCTCCGCCACCGGACGCAAGTGGCTGCGCGGGCCGCGCGGCACCGGAGTGCTGGTGGTGCGACGCCGGGCCCGGACCGTGCTGGAGCCCCGCCTGGTCGACCTGCACGGCGGGGAATGGGTCGGTCCGCACCAGATCCGGCTGCGCGAGGACGCCCGGGTCTTCGAGCTGTGGGAGATGAACGTCGCGGCCCGGCTGGGTCTGATCGCCGCCGCCCGGTACGCGCTGGAGCTGGGTCTGGACGTGATCACGCGCGTGGTCCGGGACCGGGCCGAGCGGTTGCGGCACGGGCTGGG
>CBHFOL010000344.1:0-8612 GCA_965995405.1 uncultured Saccharothrix sp. | reverse complement strand
CGCGGCGATCGTCTGCGCCGTCTTGTGGACGTCGCGGTGGAAGTCGATGTGGTCGCCGTCGGGGAACAGCACCGACATGGCGGGCTCCGGGTGCACGTAGCGCAGCCCGTGCCGCGACCGCAGCCCCAGCTCGTCGTCCAGGAGCATCGGGTTGCCGTGGATGAAGATGTGCGCGATGGCGTGCAGGTCGTGCCGGAACCCGGGCAGCGTGGCCTCGTGGGTGACCACGCCGCCGCCGACCTCGTCCTTCGCCTCCAGCACGAGCACGTCCAGGCCCGCCTTCGCCAGGTAGGCGGCGGCGGTCAGGCCGTTGTGGCCGCCGCCGACCACGATCACGTCAGCCGCCATGACCGGCCCTCCGGTGTCCGCCGTCCACGTCCCACACCGAGCCGGTCACGAAGCCGGTGTCCCGCGCGTCGAGCAGCGCCAGCACCGGCCGGGCGATCTCGGCGGGTTCGGCGACCCGCTTGACCAGGTTGGCCGCCAGCACGAACTCCCGGAGCCCGGGGATCGCCTCGGCGGTGGCGCGCAGGCCGGGCGTCTCGGTGATACCCGCGCACACCGCGTTCACCCGCACTCCCGCCTCGGCCAGCTCGGTCGCCCACGTGGGCACCAGGTAGTGCAACGCGGCCTTGGTCGCGCCGTACACGCCCATGCCCGCCGCCGGGGTCCGCCCGATCGAGGAGGTGATCACCACCACCGCCGGGTCGGTGCCCTTGGCCAGCACGGGCGCGGCGGCGGCCACGGTCGCGATCGTGCCGCGCAGGTTCACGCCGATCATCCGGTCGACCTCGGCCGCCGGCTGGGTCGGCACGGCACCGGGGAGCAGCACACCCGCGTTGCACACCACCAGGTCCAGCCCGCCGTACGTGGCCACGGCGTGCTCCACCGCGCGGCGCGCGGTGCCGTCTTCGGCCGCGTCACCGGCCACGTAGGACGTCCGCGGCCCCAGCGCCGTGGTGGCGTCCACCAGTCCGCGTTCGCCGCGCGCGGTCAGCACCACGGACGCGCCTTCGCCCACGAGGGCTTCGGCCACGGCATACCCGATACCCGCGCTGGCCCCGGTGACCAGGGCGACTCTGCCGCCGAACCGCATCGCGCGGTCAGCTCTCGGCACGGCACAGGTGCGCCGCCATCTCGGTGAACGACATCTCGTTCGCGTCGTCGGGCAGGTCGGGGATGCCGTGGCGGGTGCGCAGCACGACGCCCAACTCGACCTGCGCCATGGAGTCCAGTCCCAGTTCCACCAGCGCGGTCTCCGGCAGGTTGTCCAGCTCCTCGGCGTCGATGCCCACATCGGTCACCAGGATCTCGCGCAGGGCGGCCGGTGCGAGTGCGGCGGCGGTCTCACTCATGTCCTGACTCCTCGGTTCGTCGTACCTCGTGCGGTCATCGCGTCGTATTCGAGTCGGGCAACGGAATGAACTGAATGGGACAGTCGTCGAACAAGGGTGTCAAGAAACTTCGTGACGGTTGCCAAAATGCGCCTTCGGGCTTTGTCCGATGACCCAAACCCACTGCTGGAAACGATTCTCCAACATATTTATGCGGAGTTTGTGAGGCGCTCCATGGCGTTGTGAGGACCTTCCCGGACAAGCTGATCCGGGTCAGGTTCGGCACCTGTCGACCGATGCCGAGACGCCAAGGGGGAGCTGTGAAGAGAACGGCTGGTTCCGTTTCGGACAAGTACGCCCGCGACGGCGGCGCCGTGCGCCGCGTCGTGCTGACCGGGGTGGGCGCGGTCTCGCCGGCCGGTCAGGAGTCCAAGGCACACCTGTCCGGCCTGCTGGCCGGGCGCTCGCTGGGCCGCCGGCTCACCGACGAGTGGTTCGCGCCGTTCGCGTCGGCGATCGGCGCTTCGGTGCCCGCCTCGGTGGTCCTCCCGGACGACGTGCCCCGGCACGTCGGCTACGCGGACCTGGCCATCGCCGAGGCGCTGGCCGAGTCCGGGCTGGACGCCGCCGAGCGCGCCGCGACCCGGCTGGTCACGTCCACCGCGATCGGCGCGTCGGTGGAGTTGGAGACGGCGTTCCGGCGGTCCGCGCCGGTGCCGCCGGGCTGGTTCGGCTTCGACCTGGTCACCGCGCACGCCGCCGAGCGGCACGGGGTGGGCGGCGACGGCTGGTCGATGACCCTGTCCACCGGCTGCACGGCCGGCCTGGACGCCTTGGGCGCCGGTTTCGACGCGGTGGCCGGCGGCCGGGCGCGGCGGGTGCTGGTCGTGTCCGCCGAAGCCACCATGTGCCCGATCGTGCTGGCCGCGTTCCAGAAGATCGGGGCGCTGTCCGACCGCCCGGTCGAGCCCGAGCACGCGTCCTGCCCGTTCTCCCGGGACCGGGACGGTTTCGTGCTCGGCGAGGGCGCGGCGGCCGTGGTGCTGGAGGACGCGGAGTCGGCGTCCGCGCGCGGTGCCCGGCCCCTGCTGGAAGTGCTCGGCTGGGCCTCGGTGTCCAGCGCGTACCACATGACCCGCATCCGGACCTCCGGCGAGGACATCGCCGCGTCGGTCCGGCAGGCGCTGGCCGACGCGGACCTGCCTCCGGACGCGGTCGACTCGCTCGACGCGCACGGCACCTCCACCCCGCTCAACGACGCCAGCGAGACCGCCGCCTACCACGCCGTGTTCGGCGCGCGCGCCGCCCGACTGCCGGTGGTGGCCCAGAAGGGCGTGACCGGCCACGCGCTGGGCGCGTCCAACCTGCTGGAGATCGCGGGCTTGGTCCGCTACCTGCCCACCGGCACGCTGCCGCCGACCGCCAACACCACACCCGACACGCTGGACGCCGACCTGGACCTGGTGCTCGGCGAACCCCGGCTGGCCGACCCGGAGATCGTGGTCAAGACCAGCAGCGGGTTCTCCGGCATCCACAGCGCGGCCGTGCTGAGGAGGCTGTAGGGAGAACACTGCTGGACGAACTGGAGCTGGTCACGACCACCGCCGTGCTGCCCGCCGAGGGCGAGCGGGCCGTGGTGGACCTGCGCCGCTCCGGGCCACCCGGCCGGGGTGACCGGGTGGAGCTCCCCGCGTTCGCCGCCGACCCGCGCGCCGACCCCGCCGTGCCCGCCCGGCTGCGGCGGCGCATCGACCGGTTCGCCGCCGTCGCGCACCTGGCGGTCGGCAGGCTGCTGTCCGGGCTGCCGGAGCTGCCCGAACGCGACCGGATCGGGCTGTTCCTGGTCAACACCAAGGCCGGCTGGTCCTACGGCGAGCCCGAGCTGGCGCTGCTGGTGGACCAGGGCGCGGAGGCGATGCACGCCTACCAGGCCACCGCCTGGTTCCCCGCCGCCGCCCAAGGCGAGGTGAGCATCGACCTGGACCTGCGCGGCTGCGCCAAGACCACGGCCGGCCGGGACGCCGGGTTCGGCGAGGCGCTGTGGCTGGCCCGCGACGCCCTGGAGCGCGACGCCGTCGACCTGGCCGTGGTCGGCGTGGCGGAGTCCCTGGTCAACGGGTTCGTGCTGAACGACTGGCCGGCAGACCGGGCGCTGCCCGCGTCCGGGCCGGCCGAGGGCGCGGTGGTGTTCGCGCTGCGCCGTCCCGGCGACGGCCCGACCGTCCGGCTGCACGAGCTGCGCCACGAACCGGTGCCCGAACCGGCCGGGCCCGCCCGCGTCGAGTGGGCGCCCACCCTGTCCGCCGCCGCGCGGCTGCACGCCGCCGTCACCACCGGCCGACCGGCCGACGTCGAACTCGGCGGCGGTTTCCGCGTCGTCGTCCTACCCGCGAAGGAGTCCCGATGAGCGTTGTGTCCAGTGAGATCACCCCGGCCGGGGAGCTGAGCGCGGTGGCCCGCCACGAGCGCGTCATCCCCGGCCCGATCGACGTCGTGTTCGAACTGACCCGTGACGTCACCCGCTGGCGCGAGTACATGCCCGCGGTCACCCGAGCCGAGTTCGTCGAACAGGACGACCACGGTGACGTGGTGGAGATCTGCGCCGAGGCCAACGACCAGGAGCACACCTGGCGGTCCCGCCGGCTGGTCGACCGCGGCCGGCGCACCATCGAGTTCCACCGGGTGGGCGCGGTCGAACCGCTGGTGGAGATGACCGGCCGCTGGGAGTTCACCGCGGACGGCCGGGGCACCCGGGCGGTGCTCACCCACCGCTTCACCACCAGCACCCCCGAGGCGCTGGAGTTCTTCACCCACGCGACCCGTTCCAACGCGACCAGGGACCTGGAAGGTCTGGCGGACTTCTTCGGGACGGGGGTGGAGGTCCGATGAGCACCCCTGTCGCCGCCGGCCCGCTCGCCGGCCGCGTCGCCCTGGTCACCGGCGGCAGCCGGGGCATCGGCCGGGCCTCCGCGACCACCCTGGGGCGCATGGGCGCCGCCGTGGTCGTCACCGGCACCTCGCCGGACACCGTGGACAGCGGGGTCGCCGCCCTCAAGGACAGCGGCCTGTCGCAGGTCGGCGGTCACGTGCTGGACGTACGCGACCAGGACGGTGTGGACGCGGTGTTCGACGCCGTCCTGGCCGAGCACGGCCGGGTCGACGTGCTGGTCAACAACGCCGGGATCGGCGGCGGCGGCTGGACCCACGAGATCCCGTACTCGGTGTGGGAGCAGCTGATCGACATCAACCTCAACGGCGTGTTCCGGGTGACCCGCACCTGGCTGCTGCGCTCCGGCGCGCGGGACCGCGGCTGGGGCCGGGTGGTCAACATCGCCTCGACCGGCGGCAAGCAGGGCGTGCAGCTCGCCGTGGCCTACACCGCGAGCAAGCACGGCGTGGTGGGGCTGTCCAAGTCGCTGGCCATCGAACTGGCCAAGCACGGCATCACGGTCAACGCCGTGTGCCCGGGGTTCGTGGAGACCGACCTGTCGGCCGGCTCGCGCTCCCGTTACGCCGCCGCGTGGGGCATCACGCCCGAAGAGGTCCTGCAACGCCAGAACGCCCGCTTCCCGCTCGGCCGCCACGTCGATCCCGGGGAGGTCGCCCGCCTGGTGGGCTTCCTCGCCGATCCCGCCGCCGAGGCGATCACCGGGCAGGCGATGAACGTCTGCGGCGGCCTGGGCCTGTACTGACTCCCCGGGAAGGAACTCATCCGATGACATCGGTCACTGGCACGAGCGTCGTGAACAGCGTGTACGTCGACGCCCCGCCCGATCTGCTCTACCGCGCCTGCGTGGAGGTCCGCGACTGGCCGCTGGTGTTTCCCACCGTCGAATCGGTGACGGCCGTCGAGGACGGCCGCGACCGGGTCACCATGGACATGACCGCGGTGAACGCGTTGGGCCGCAACACGGTCCGCTCCGTGCGCAGCTACGACCGGGTCGGTCGGCGCATCGAGTTCACCATGGCCACCACGCCGCCCGCGATCGCCGCCATGGACGGTCACTGGGCGGTCGATCCGGACGGCGACGGCGCGCGGCTGGTGGTCGTGCACAACGTGATCCCGCGCGGCGACGCGGACGCCGCCGAACTGGCCGCGACCGTGCACGCGACCACCGGGGAGGTGCTCGCGCAGCTCAAGCCGTGGGTCGAGCGCGAGCACGAGCTCGACCTGCTCTACACCGCGATGCGCGCGTCCACCAGCAAGGTCTCCCCGCGCATGTTCGAGGTGTGCGAGCTGTTCTTCAGCCGTCTCGGGCTGTGCGGGCTGGACTGGGGCGACATCGTCATGGTGTGCAAGGACCTGAGCAAGGAGAACACCCACGAGGACTGGTCCGACTGGCACCTGCGGTGGTCGGCGCTGGGCAGGCACTACGATCTGCGGGCCCGCCGGGCGTTCGCCGAGGGGCGGGAGGCGACCGGCCGGGACTCCAACACCCGTGCCTCGGCGTGCTTCCACTTCGCCGAGTTCTTCTTCTTCGACGAGCCGGAGCAGAAGAACGCCACCCGGGCCCGGGTCACGTCGGTGTTCGAACGCGGCCTGCCGCACGCCAGACACCGCACCAGGCCGCTGCGCATTCCTTACGGCACACTGGACCTGCCCGGCTACCTGATGACGCCCGACGGCGAAGGCCCGTGGCCGACCGTCGTCCTGATCAACGGGCTGGACTCGGCCAAGGAAGTCGAGCTCCAGGTGTTCGGCGCGTCGTTCCTCGACCGCGGCATGGCCGCCGTGGTGTTCGACGGACCCGGCCAGGGTGTGCTGGCCGGCCGGGTGCCGATGGATCCGGCGTTCGAGAACGTGGTCGCCGCCGTGCTGGCGGTGCTCGCCGACGAAGCCGACGTGGACTCCGCGCGGATCGGCCTGTTCGGGGTCAGCTTCGGCGGCTACCTCGCGCCGCGCGCGGCGGCGAACCTGCCGGCCGTGCGGGCGTGCGTCAGCCTGTCCGGCGGGTTCGACCACGATGGCTACGAGGACCTGAACGTCATGGTGCGCAAGGACTTCCGGTTCGTCTTCGGCGTCGAGGACGAGTCGGAGATGGCCGAGCTGAGCCGGCGCGACCTCAACCTGCGGGCCGTGCCGCCGCTGCGCGTGCCGCTGCTGTCGGTGCACCCGGAGGAGGACCGGATCATCCCGTTCGCGTCCTGCCTGCGGCTGCTGGAGTGGGCCGAGGGGGAGACCGAGCTGCTGAGCTACCCCGGCGCGCGGCACGTGGCGCCGGAGTACTTCTCCGAGTCCGTGCCCTACTTCGGCGACTGGATGGCCGCGCGGCTGGGCGTGGATCCGCGATGACCGGCGTCCGACCGGCTCCGACGTCCGCGCCGGCGTCGGAGCGGGGCGGCCGGCCGCTGCTGGTGGACCTCAGCGTGCCGGTCGACCCCGCGTTCTGGGAGCCCGAGCCGGTGCGGCGCCGGGTGGTCGGCCACCGCGAGGGTGCCGACCTGCTCGGCCGTTCCTACGCCTACCTGCGCGCGCCCAACCGGGCCGCCCGGTGGCTGAGCCTGCTGCTGCACCGGCTCGGGCGCGGCGTGGACCACCGTGACTTCCCCGACGGCAAGGGGTTGTCGCTGATGCACTACACGCTCACCACGCACACCGGAACGCACATGGACGCGCCGTACCACTACGGCGACCTCACCGCCGCCGGCGAACCGGCGCGCACCATCGACGCGGTGCCGCTGGAGTGGTGCCACGGCGACGGCGTGCTGCTGGACCTGCGCCACGGCCCCGCCGACCAGGCGGTCACGGCGGCGGAGATCGAGGAGGCGTCGGCCGCGATCGGCCACCGCATCGAGCCGTTCGACATCGTCCTGCTGTGGACCGGCGGCGATACCGCCATCGGCACCCGCCGCTACTTCCAGGACTTCCGGGGCGTGACCCGGGAGGCGACCGCCTACCTGGTGGAGCGCGGCGTGAAGGTGATCGGCGTGGACAGCTTCGGCTTCGACGCGCCGTTCCTGCGGATGCTCGACGCCTATCGGCGGTCCGGCGACCCGGCCGACCTGTGGCCCGCCCACCTGTACGGACGGGAACGGGAGTACTGCCAGTTGGAGCGGCTGACGAACCTGGGCGCCATCGGCCGCCCGCACGGGTTCAAGGTCAGCTGCTTCCCGGTCCGGCTGGCCGGCGGCGACGCCGGCTGGACCAGGGTGGTCGCCCACCTGCCGGAGTGACACCCCGGGGGGTGCCTCGTCGCCGGACCACGACCGGCGACCGGGCACCCCTCACGCTTGCGTCCGGTTCCCCTACCGGCTGTGTGCCGAGCGGCGCTCCAGCACCCACAGGAGCTCGAACACCGTGGTGGGGTCGCTGCGGAGGCTGACCCCGGTGAGGCTCTGGAAGCGGCTGATGCGGTAGCGCACCGTGTTCGGGTGCACGAACAGCCGCTCGGCGGTCCGGCCCACGTGCATCCCCTCGATCAGGTAGGCGTGCAGCGTGTCCGCGATCTCCTCGCCGGATTCGCGGTCCCCCAGCGGGCGCAGGTAGCGGCGGGACAGCGCCTCGCCGACCGGTGCGTCCGAGCACAGCGCCGGCAGCAGACCCAGGTCGGTGAACCGGTGCGTGCCCGTGCGGCCGGTCCGGGCCGCCGTCTCCAGGGCCCGTGACGCCATGCGGAACGACTCCCCCAGCCGGTGCAGGGGCCGGGCCGGGCCCAGCCCGAGCACGCCGTCCGCGCGCGTCGTCGGGTCCGGCCGGGCGGACACCAGCCCCACCAGATCGGTGCCCAGCACCGCGACCAGCCCGTCCGCCGCGTACACCCGGTCCACGTCGAGCCCGTGCGCGCGGGCCAGGTCACGGGCGCTGGTGCCGGGTGCGGGCCGGCCGCGCAGCGCCAGGTACTCCCGGTCCGGGTCGAGCCCGAGCCGCGCCGCCTCGTCGCGCAGGCTGTCCCGCGAGGTGCCGAACAGCAGCCGGCGCAGGAACCACACCCGTCTTCGGTGCTGGTCCACCCGCCGGTAGGCCTCGACCAGTTCGGAGAGCAGCGCGTTGCAGGTCACGACCACCCGGTCGACGGTGTCCAGGATGGTCCCGGGCGGGTCGCCGCGCCGCCTGCCCGCGTCCCGCAGGTGACTGATGACGGCCAGCAGCGGCTGCCGGTAGAGCACGGCCAGGTCGGCGGCGGAGTGGTTGCGTTCCGCCCAGGCCGCGCCGATGGCGGCCAGGTCGTCCCGGTCGCGCGGGGCCCGGTCCACGCCGCCGGCGCCCCCCCCCCCCACCGACCCCAGGCGCCCCAGGGCACGCCCGGTAGCCGGGGCGGCCCGCCCCGGCACCCCGGC
>CBHFOL010000343.1:0-8678 GCA_965995405.1 uncultured Saccharothrix sp. | reverse complement strand
CACCAGCCGCACCAGCTCGCCCAACTGCTCGTCGGACGGCGGCGCGGGGGCCGGGGACTTGCGCCTGCCCGTGCCGGGCACCCGCCTGCCCGCCGCACGCAGGTCCAGCACCCGGCCGTCCGGGCCCTCGGCGGCCGGGGCGAAACCCGCCGCGCGCAACCCCTCCACGACCTCGGCCAGCGGATCCGGGCTCACCAGGACGGTGGGCGCGATCTTGCGCAGGTCCAGGCGTTCGGCCGCCGGGTGGACGGCTACCTCGGTGATCAGCACCGGGTCGTCGCAGCGCAGGAACGAACCCGCCGCGCCGCCGCGCAGCCGGCCGTGCTTGCGGGCCGCGTCGTCGATCAGGTAGGTCAGCGACTGCGGCACCGGGGTCCGGGACTTCGCGCGGAACAGTTCGTGCAGGTCGGAGGCGGTGCGGCCGGCGTCGAACGCGCGGCGCACCGAGTTCTCGTGCACCCGGTACACGGTCGCGCCGCCCGCCGACTCGACGTCCGCCACCAGCGCGATCTCGTCGGCCAGCTCGGGCTCCAGCCGGCCGGGTGCGACGACCGTGAGGTCCGCCTGCACCAGCACGTGGTCCACGGGCACGGGCAGGGCGTCACCCAGGCGCTTCGCGGCCGGGCCGGGGCCCTCGGTCAGCAGCGTCCGGCCCTGCGCGGTGAGGGCGTCCAGGGCCAGCACGCCCACCGCGGTGCCCTCCTCCACTGTCCAGCGCACCAACTCGTCCCGCAGCCGTCCGCCACGCCTCGGAGCGCGCCACGCGAGCACGGCGGCCAGCTCGTCGGTGTACGGGGCGGCGGTGCCCGGCGGGAGGGCGGCCAGGGCGTCCAGGATGCGCCTGCGGTCGCGTGGCGCGCCCGGTCGGTTCAGCTCCGGGGCCAACGGGTTGAGGAGGCGGTCGCGGTCGTCGCGTTGGCCGATCAGGCCCGGCAGGCGGGGCAGCTCCAGCCACGCCTGGGCGAGGGTCGCCCAGCGGTGTTCGGGTGCGGCGGCCAGCCACGTGTCGGCCTGGACGGTCGGCACCCACTCCGGCTCGGTGCCCTCGGTGTCGGCGACCAGGCCGGCGTTGACCACGAGTTCGACCAGCAGGGCGGCGCGGCGCTCGTCCACGTCCAGGTCCTTGGCGACCTTGCGCAGCTCGCGCACGCCCACGCCGCCGGATCGGAGCACGGCGGGCGGATCCTCGGACCACGCGTTCAGCAGGGCTTCCACGTGCCGGCCCAGTTCCAGCGCCTCACCGCCGCCCGTGCTGTCGACTGTCGCCGGGGCGCGGTCGACCGTGGTCAGGGGTGGTTCCGAGGTCTGGACCGTGCCCAGCGGGCGGTCGCCGCGCACGATGAGGCCGATCTCACGCGGCAGTTCGACGGTCAGCGCGTCCCGGCGGACCAGCAGGCCCCTGGCCAGCAGCTTTTGGATCGGTGTGCGGGCGTTGGCCAGGGACACCACGTGCGCGGCGTCCTTGGTCTGGCCTACCGGAGGTCCGGCGGCCAGCGCGCCGAGCACGCGGCGCTCGTCGTCGCCCAGGTCGGAGAGGTCGGTGCCGGCCAGGCTCGGGATCGAACGGCCCAGGCCGCACGGGAACGGGTTGACGGCGTCCCTCGTCGCGGGCGGCGCGGACAGGCCGGTGTCACCGCCCCACACGAGGGCGCGGGCGCGCAGCGCGCCGATCGCGGGGCGGATGTCGACGTCGAACAGGGCTTCGGCGTCGCCTGCCCGGACCGGGCGCTGGTCGGCGTCCAGGACGAGCAGCGCCTCCAGGACGGTCAGCGTCAGGGTGTCCAGGTCTTCGCAGGCGCGTGCCACCGATGCTCTGGAGCCGACGCGGGTGGCGAGCACGACCGTGTCGGCGGGTGGCGGGGTGGCCAGGTCTGGACGGGCGCGCAGCAGCGCTACGAGCGCGGTGTCGTCCTGCGCGCGCAGCCACTCGGCCAGTGTGGTGCCGGACATCCCCACCACGGTATAGGGCCGCGCGCGGAGGCGAGGCGGTGAGGCACACTTGTCCACGACGTGCAGCACCACCGAGGAGGAATCGTGGCCAAGGCCCGCCCCGAGCGCATCGACCCGCACTGGCCGGAGGCTCCGGCGGACGCCAAGCACCCGGTGACCGAGCTCACCAGCGACGTGCAGGGCGCGCTGTCCCCGTTCGGCACGGTCGTGTTCCCGCTGCCGGTGGACGAGCTCGGCTACCGCCACCCGGTGACCGAGATCAACCGCTGACCTGTCCGGTGCTTGCTGCCCCGTGGCCGTTTCGGTCGCGGGGCGGTTCGCGTTCGGCCCGGGTGTGGCGAATCTCGCTTGAGGTGCGCGGGAACCTTTCGGCCGGGGCGGTGTACGCCGGATTGCGTCGACCGGATCGGGCCGGCCGCCGGAAGGACTACGGCATGGGTCGAGCCGCGCGCGTTCCGTTAATCCGTGCGGACTAGGCTCGGGCCCCGCTGGAGTGCTGTCCTGGGAGGATTTCGATGCCGGTCCCCGGCCCTGGGTATTCGATCACCGTCCGTCTGGAGGCCCCGCCGTCGGCGGGCGCGGCGGGCGACCTGACCTCGGCGGTCGGCCGGGCGGGTGGTGTGATCACGGCGTTCGACGTCGTCGAGTCGCACAACGACCGGGTGATCATCGACCTCACCTGCAACGCGCTGTCGGCGAACCACGCCAAGGACATCACCGACACCCTCGAACTGCTGCCCGGGATCGTGGTCCGCAAGGTGTCCGACCGGACGTTCCTGGTCCACCTCGGCGGCAAGATCGAGGTCTCCTCCAAGGTCCCGCTGCGCAACCGCGACGACCTGTCCCGCGCCTACACGCCCGGCGTGGCGCGGGTGTGCCAGGCGATCGCGGAGAACCCGGACGACGCCCGCCGGCTCACCATCAAGCGCAACACGGTCGCCGTGGTGACGGACGGCTCGGCGGTGCTGGGGCTGGGCAACCTCGGGCCGGCCGCCGCGCTGCCGGTGATGGAGGGCAAGGCGGCGCTGTTCAA
Source organism: uncultured Saccharothrix sp. (assembly GCA_965995405.1). GTDB lineage: Bacteria > Actinomycetota > Actinomycetes > Mycobacteriales > Pseudonocardiaceae > Actinosynnema. The sequence goes on along the minus strand of CBHFOL010000343.1, from coordinate 5,695 downwards.
GAAGTTCGCGGGCGTCGACGCGTGGCCGGTGTGCCTGGACACCCAGGACACCGAGGAGATCATCCGCGCGGTGGAGCTGATCGCCCCGGTCTACGGTGGCATCAACCTGGAGGACATCGCCGCGCCGCGCTGCTTCGAGATCGAGGCCCGGCTGCGGGAGAAGCTGGACATCCCGGTGTTCCACGACGACCAGCACGGCACGGCGATCGTGGTCGTCGGTGCGTTGCGGAACGCGTTGCGGGTGGTCGGCAAGAAGATCTCGGACTGCAAGCTCGTGGTGTGCGGGGTGGGGGCGGCCGGGTCGGCGATCATCCGGTTGCTGCTCAAGCAGGAGCCTGGCGATGTCGTTGCCGTCGATGTGGACGGGATCGTTCATCGGGATCGGGTCGGGTTGGACGAGAACCTGAAGTCGATCGCGGCCGTCACGAACAAGGACAACGTGTCCGGGCGGCTGCACGACGCCCTGGTCGGGGCGGACGTGTTCATCGGGGTGTCCGCGCCGAACCTGTTCGGGGCGGAGCAGGTGGCCACCATGAACTCGGACGCGATCGTGTTCGCGCTGGCCAACCCGGATCCGGAGATCGATCCGATGGAGGCGCAGAAGCACGCCGCCGTGGTGGCCACCGGTCGCTCGGACTTTCCCAACCAGATCAACAACGTGCTGGCGTTCCCCGGGGTCTTCCGGGGGTTGTTGGACGCGCACGCGCGGACCATCACGGATGCGATGTTGCTGGCCGCGGCGACGGCGATCGCGGATGTGGTGGACGGGGAGAAGCTGAACGCCTCGTTCATCGTGCCCAGCGTGTTCGACAGCACGGTCGCGCCGGCCGTCGCGGAGGCTGTTCGGAAGGCTGCTGTCGAGCAGGGCTAGCGGCGGCTTTGTCGTGGGACGGGCCTAGCATCGGCGGTATGACCAAGCAGTTCTCCCACCTCGACGGGAGCGGCGCGGCGCGGATGGTCGACGTGTCCGCCAAGGAGCCGACCACGCGCACGGCGGTCGCGTCCGGCGTGTTGCGGACCACTGATGAGGTGGTCGCGTTGCTGGGGAGTGACGGTCTGCCCAAGGGCGACGCGCTGGCCACGGCTCGGATCGCCGGGATCATGGCGGCCAAGCGGACCTGGGAGCTCGTGCCGTTGTGCCATCCGATCGCGCTGTCCAGCGTGGCCGTGGAGTTGGCGCTGGGTGCGGGTGAGGTGCGGATTACCGCGACCGTGCGGACGACGGACCGGACCGGTGTGGAGATGGAGGCGTTGACCGCCGTTTCGGTGGCCGGGTTGACGCTGCACGACATGGTGAAGTCGGTCGATCCGGCGGCGTCGATGGACGCGGTGCGGGTGGAGCGCAAGGAAGGCGGCAAGACCGGGCTGTGGGAGCGGCCGTGAAGACCGGGCGGGTCGTTACGGCGTCCAACCGGGCCGCTGCGGGGGTGTATGCGGACCGGGGTGGGCCGATCATCGTGGGGTGGCTGCGGGATCGGGGCTTCGAGGTGCCGGACGCGGTGGTCGTGCCGGACGGGGAGCCGGTCGCGGAGGCGTTGCGGGCGGCGGTGGCCGACGGGGTGTCGGTGGTCGTGACGACCGGTGGGACCGGGATCAGTCCGACGGATCGGACGCCTGAGGCTACGCGGGCCGTGCTGGATTTCGAGGTGCCCGGGGTGGCGGACGTCATCCGGATGGCCGGGTGGCCTCGGGTGGCCGCGGCGGTGCTGTCGCGTGGGGTGGCCGGGGTGGCGGGGCGGACGTTCGTGGTGAACCTGCCGGGGTCCACGGGTGGGGTTCGGGACGGGTTGGACGTGCTCGGCACGGTGCTGGAGCACGCGGTGGACCAGTTGGCCGGAGGTGACCACGTATGACCGAGGTCCTGCGTGCGACCGTCAGCGACCAGCCGCTGTCGGTCGAAGAGCACGCGAAGCTCGTGGAGAACGCCGGGGCGGGGGCCGTGGTGACGTTCTCGGGTGTGGTGCGGGACCACGACCACGGGCGGTCGGTGCGGGAACTGGAGTACGTGGGGCACCCGTCGGCTGCCGGTGTGGTGGCCGAGGTGGTGGCTGACGTGGTGGGGAAGTTCTCCGGGGTGCGGGCGGTGGCTGTGTCGCACCGGGTGGGTGAGTTGGCCATCGGGGACGTGGCGTTGGCCTGTGCGGTGTCGGCCGAGCACCGGGCCGAGGCGTTCGCGGTGTGTTCGGAGTTGGTGGACGAGGTGAAGCGGCGGCTGCCGGTGTGGAAGCGGCAGGTGTTCACCGATGGCACCGACGAGTGGGTCAACTGCCCGTAGGCGGACGCACGCCGGCCCGGGTGGAAGAGCGGAGACCCTGCCGTCGGGGGGAACGGCAGGGTCTCCGGATCAGGTGCCGGCGGTGAGCCGGCGGAAGATCACTTGGTGGCGATCTTGTGGCCCGGGAGGATCAGGTCCGGGTTCGGGATGAACTCCTTGTTGAGCTCGTGCAGCTTGGTCCAGCCGCCCTCGACCTTGAGCTCCTCCGCGATCTTGGACAGGCTGTCGCCCGCCTTGATCTCGTAGTCGCCGGCCGGGTTGGTGTTCGGCAGCGCGACGACGACCGGGGCCGGCGCCTGCTGCTGGACCGGAGCGGCCTGCTGCTGCGGGGCCTGCTGCTGCTGGCGCGGCTGCGCCGGGGCGGGGGCCGGCTGCTGGCGCTGCGGGGCCGGGGCAGCGCCGCCGCCGAGACCCTTCGGGCCGCAGACGGGCCACGCGCCGATGCCCTGGCTGTCCAGGACGTTCTCCGCCACGCGGATCTGCTCCTCGCGGGAAGCCTGGTGGGGCATTCCGGAGCCACCGTTGGCCTGCCACGTGCTGGGCAGGAACTGGAGCCCGCCGTAGTAGCCGTTGCCGGTGTTGATGCTCCAGTTGCCGCCACTCTCACACGCGGCGACCGTGTCCCAGTTGACGCCGGATTCCTGCGCGTTCGCGGTTCCGGAGGCCAGGCCCAGCGGGGCGCCGACCAGGACGCCGGCGACGGCGACCTTCGCGACGGTGCGGACGGCGGCACTGGTGGTCGGGCGGTGCTTGCCTCGGTAAGAAGCCATTTGCCTTCCTGCCCACTACACCTGCGCGACCGACTCGGGTTCGGGGCCCGGGATGTCGATCGGTCCCTGTCCGGTGGATTTCTCTCGCTCGGGGTTGGTGCCGGGGCCGCGGGACAGGGCTCGGTGTGCGGTTCCCGGATGGTGCTCGTGGTCGGTCGGGGCCAACCGAAGAGCGACCGTACGTAACCGGGGTGCGCGAGTCCAAACGTTCCTGGGTGTGACGCGTGTCACTGTAACGTTGGGCGGTGATCTGCCGAGATGGGTGTTTAGCCAGGTCAGGCCGCCGTTATCATCCTGTTTCCGTTCTGAGATCTGTCGAGATGGATCACCCTAGGTGAGGTCTGGGTCACGTCATTCCATCACCCGGGTAACGGGTCCTCAGCCGCCGGCGAAGGGTGGGAGGACGTCCAACTCGGCCCCCGCGGGGACCGGTGTGTCGTGGCTCCGGACCGCCACACCGTCCAGCAGGAAGCTGCACGAGGACAGGACGCGGCCCAGTTCGTCGCCGTGCCTTGTGCGCACCGCGTCGAGCACCTGGGCCACGGTGGGTGTGCCGGACAGCTCCAGCGGCTCGTCCGGCACGCCTGCCGCCGCCCGTGCGCCGGCGAAGTACCGGATGGTCAGCCGGGCCATTCTCATCCTCCGATCGCGCTCATCGGGCGGTCCGGCTGGTGGAAGCCGGTGTCGTTGATGCCGTGCCCGGCTGCCTTCGCCCACGAGTTCGCGCGCCACCTGTCGGCGATCTCGTCGTCGGACGCGCCTGCGCGCAGCAGCGCCCGCAGGTCGGTCTCGGACTGGCTGAACAGGCAGTTGCGCACCTGGCCGTCGGCGGTCAGGCGGGTCCGGTCGCAGGCGGCGCAGAACGGCCTGGTGACGGATGCGATCACGCCCACTGTGGCGGGACCGCCGTCGACCAGCCAGCGTTCGGCGGGTGCGCCGCCTCGTGCGCCGGGTTCGGGGGTCAGGTCGAACGTGGTCCGGAGTGCCGTCAGGATCTCCTCGGCCGTCACCATGTCGTCCCGGTTCCAGCCGTGCTGGGGGTCCAGGGGCATCTGCTCGATGAAGCGGAGCTGGTAGCCGTGGTCCAGGCAGTAGCGGAGGAGCGGGACGGCCTCGTCCTCGTTCACGCCGCGCATGAGGACCGTGTTGACCTTGACGGGGGTCAGGCCGGCGTCGCGGGCGGCGGCCAGGCCCTCGAAGACGTCGTCCAGGCGGTCGCGGCGGGTGAGGGTGTGGAAGCGGGTCGGGTCGAGGGTGTCCAGGGAGATGTTGACTCGGTTCAGGCCGGCTTCTACGAGGGTTTTGGCTCGTTTCGCCAGGCTTACGCCGTTCGTGGTCATCGAGATGCGGGGGCGGGGGGTCAGGGCCGCTGTTGCCGCGATCACCTGTTCCAGGCCGGGGCGGAGCAGGGGCTCGCCGCCGGTGAACCGGATGTCCGTGATGCCCAGGCGGGTGACCGCGACGCCGATCAGGCGGGACAGCTCGTCGTCGGTGAGCAGTTCCGGTTTCGGCAGCCAGTCCAGGCCCTCGGCGGGCATGCAGTAGGTGCACCGGAGGTTGCAGCGGTCGGTCAACGACACGCGCAGGTCCGTCGCCACCCGGTTGAACCGGTCGACCAGCAGCGGGGAATCCGGCCGCGTCGACACGTCGGGCGTGGCCCGCACGCCGGGTAGTCCCAACTCGACTGCTGTCACCCCTACCAGCGTAGTGCTCCGCCACTTGTGGGTACCGCCGGAAACCGGGGACAACGGAGTGGGACCGGTTGGAGGACCGTGCCAAGGCGGGTCTCTCGGCGGCTAAGTTATTTGACATGACGAGTGAGCACGACGTCCCCGCCGACGTGTTGGAGCGGTTCAGTGTCTACGGCCGGGAGACGAGCGCGCTCACCATCCTGTTCCACAGCCGGGTCGCCGAGGTGATGGGCCTGTCCACGACCGACGAGAAGTGCCTGGACCTGGCGCTGCGGTCGGACGGGCCGATCACGGCGGGCCGGCTGGCGGAGCTGTCCGGTTTGTCCACGGGCGCGGTGACCGGCGTGATCGACCGGCTGGAGAAGGCGGGTTACGTGCGGCGGGTGCGCGATCCGCACGACCGGCGGAAGGTGCTGGTCGAGGTCACCATGCCGGAGGACCGGTTCGGGCACCTGTTCGTCGGCGCGCGGGAGACGTTGCGCGAGGTGCTGTCCCAGTTCACCCCGGAGGAGTGGGCGGTGCTGGAACGGTACAACCGGGCGATGATCGAGACGTTCCGCAAACGCGTGATCGACGCCTGAAGCCGGCAGCATGGCGGCCATGGCCGAGCAGCAGTGGAACTACCTGATGGACATGGACGGCGTGCTCGTGCACGAGGAGCACCCGATCCCGGGTTCCGGCGAGTTCGTCGCGGAACTGACCGCGCACGGCATCCCGTTCCTCGTGCTCACGAACAACTCCATCTACACGCCGCGCGACCTGCGTGCCCGGCTGTCCCGGACGGGCCTGGAGGTGCCCGAGAAGTCGATCTGGACGTCGGCGCTGGCGACCGCGAAGTTCCTCGACTCGCAGCGGCCCGGCGGTTCGGCGTTCGTGATCGGGGAGGCCGGCCTGACCACGGCGCTGCACGAGATCGGCTACGTGCTGACCGACCGCGACCCGGACTACGTGGTGCTCGG
>CBHFOL010000342.1:0-8693 GCA_965995405.1 uncultured Saccharothrix sp. | reverse complement strand
CGGCGCGCCCCCCCCCCCCCGCGACCGGGTTGTCGGGAACTTCCCCGGGTAGTGGTCCGACCAATCGGGCGACACTGGGGAGGTTTTGATGGATCGTCGTACTTTTCTGAGTGCGTCCGCCCTGTCGGCCGGTGGGTTGGCCGCCGGTCCGGCTGTCGCGAACGCCGCCAACCCGCTCCGGGTGCAGATCCTCGTGTTCGACGGCGTGGAGGAGTTGGACTTCGCCGCGCCGGTCGACGTGTTCGGGCTGGCGGAGAAGATGGGCGGGGCGGTGCGGTCCACGTTGGTGACCGCCGGGCGGCCGGGTGTGGTGACCTGTGGTTACGGCACGCGGGTGGACGTGGCGCGCGGCTGGTCGCCGCGTGAGGCGGACGTTTTGGTGGTGCCCGGCGGTGGGTATACGGACCGGGACGGGCCGGGGGTGCACCGGTTGATCGCCGACCAGGGGTTCATGCGGCGGTTGGCGGGTGTGTCCGCGTTGCCGGTGGGGATCTGCACGGGCGTGATGGTGTTGTCGGCGGCCGGGATGACGCGTGGTCGGCCGGCCACCACCCACCACGGGGCCAAGGTGGATCTGAAGGCACAGGGGGCGAACGTGGTCGATGCGCGGGTAGTGGATGATGACACCCTGGTTACGGCCGGCGGCATCACGTCTGGGGTGGACCTGTCGCTGTGGCTGCTGGAGCGGTTCCTGGGGGCCAAGTTCGCGCAGCAGGTGGAGACGGTGCTGGAGTACGAGCGGCGGGGCACCGTGTGGCGGGCTTAGGCCGTGTGTCCCAACCGGTGGAAGAAGTTGAACCGGTGACGCGTCCGGTGGCGTAGTGGAATCCGGAGCCGGGCGGCTCCGGTTCCGGGACGGCACCGTAACCATTCGGGTGCCTGGCAGGGCAATGCCGTTCCGGGGGAACGGGGGCCGGGGGTGTGGCTACCTCCGGCCTCCGGCATAGGGAAGTCAGAACCAGCCCCGCTCACGCGGGGAAGACGCCTCAGGCAACTGCTTCAGCTCACGCTGGCAGGGACCACCCCCGCTCGCGCGGGGAAGACATCGAGATCGCCACGGAACCGCTCCCCGCGATCGGACCACCCCCGCTCGCGCGGGGAAGACACTTCGTACGCTGGGACGTTACCCGGTGAGGCGGGCATCTTGATTCGGTCCGGCAGAGTCTCGAAACCGGAACTGTCGTCCACAACGCGTCCATCGAACAGGAGGCGTCGGAAAGTTGACCGGAGGGTCGGCCGTGGCCAGCGCCGGCACAGCCACGGCGACCGTCTCCGGGTTCGCCGGCGGGCGCGCGATCCGGACGACACGACCGTCGAGGCGACGGCGGTCGTGGACCGGGGCGGCTGTCGGACGGCTCCCCCCAGGGCGTCCGGCGAAGCCGCACACGGCACGCCAACGAACGTGACCAGTCTGCGACGATGGACGTGAGCGGCGCTGTCACCACGCCTTAGCGCCTGGTCAGCACCGTGTTGTGCTGGACCTGCCGGAGTAGGGGCCGCTACGCTGTTCGGCCTGGATCGGGGGCGGTCGGTGCGGGGAGGCTCCGCGTGTTGTCAGGTATCCGGTATTCCGCCCTCGGCCCGCTCACGGCGTGGCGGGCGGACCGGAAGATCGAGCTGGGCTGGGCGAAACAGCAGGCAGTGCTGGGTGTGATGCTGCTGGAGCTGAACCGCCCGGTGCCGCTGGGCAAGATCGTCGACGGCGTCTGGGGCGAACGCGTGCCACGCGACGCCCGCAACGCCGTGCAGACCTACGTCAGCCGGCTGCGCCGCGTCCTGCGCGTGCCGCAGTCACCCGAACCGCTGGTCTTCACCGAAGGCGGCTACCTGCTCCACGGCGACCCCGCCGACCTCGACCTGGTGGTGTTCGACCGCCAGTTGGACGCCGCCCACGCCCGCTACCGCGACCACAACCTGACGGCCGGCGCGGAACACGTCGAGGCGGCGCTCGGGCTGTGGCGCGGCGAGCCGTTCAGCGGCCTGGGTGGCCCGCTGCTCGACGTCGAACGCCGCCGCCTGCACGAACGTCACCTCAGCGCCCTGGAACTGCACGCCCGGATCCGCCTGGACCAGGGCCGCGCCACGGAGAGCGTCGCCGAGCTGACCAGCCTGGTCGCCGCGAACCCGTTGCAGGAACGCCTCAGCGCCCTGCTCATGCTCGCCCTCTACCGGGCGGGTGGCCGGGCCGCCGCGCTGGACGTCTTCCACACCACCCGCCGCCGGCTCGCCGACGAGCTGGGCGTCGACCCCGGCGACGAGATCCGGGCGCTGCACGAACGCATCCTGCGCGGCGACGCGGGCCTGGCCGCACCGGCCGTCCGTCCGCGTGGCCGCAACACGCTGCCCCGGGACGTCGGCGACTTCACCGGACGGGAACCCGAACTGGCCCGCCTGCTCGACACCGCCGCGAACCCGACGGCGGTGTGGGCCGTCGACGGACCGCCCGGCGTGGGCAAGTCGGCGCTGGCCGTGCACGCCGCGTACCGGCTCGCCACCCGCTACCCGGACGCGCAGCTGTACGTCGACCTGCGCGGTCACGTGGCCGGGCACGCGCCGGTCGACCCGTCGACCGCGCTGGACACCCTGCTGCGTGCGCTCGGCGTGCCGGGTGAACGGATCCCGGCGGACCTGGACGCGCGGGCCGGCCTGTGGCGGGCCGAGCTCGCCGAGCGGGCCGCGCTGGTCGTGCTGGACGACGCCGTGGACGCCGACCAGGTGCGCCACCTGCTGCCCGGCACCGCGAAGAGCCTCACCCTGGTCACCAGCAGACGCCGCTTGATGGACTTGGCCGCGTCCCGGACCCTTTCGCTCGACGTCCTGTCGGAGAGCCAGGCGGTGGAGCTGTTCACCCGGATCGTGGACGACGCACGTCCCGCCGGCGACCCGGAATCGGTATCCGAGGCAGTCGGCCTGTGCGGCCACCTGCCCCTGGCGATCCGCCTGGCCGCGGCCAGACTCGGCACCCGCCCCGCGTGGACGGTCGCCCACCTGACCGGCCGCCTGCGCCGCGACCGCCTGGACCGCCTGGACGGCGTGACCGCCGCGTTCACCCTGTCCTACGAGAACCTGACCGTCGAGCAGCGACGCCTGTTCCGCCTGCTCGGCCTGCACCCCGGCCCGGACTTCGACGCCCCGGCCGCCGCCGCGCTGGCCGAACGGGACACCGACACCGCCGAGCGACTGTTGGAGAACCTGGTCGACGTCCACCTGATCGGGCAGCCCCAGGCAGGCCGCTACCGGTTCCACGACCTGGTACGCGACTTCGCCCGCGACGCCGTGCGCCGCAACAAGGCCGAGGCCGACCGGCACGCCGCCGCCCGCCGCCTGGCCGACCACTACACCCGGGCCGCCCAGACCGCGATGCACAGCCTGGCCCCGCGCGAACAGGACCCGGCCGACTACGACCGCGCGCTGGCCTGGCTGGACGCCGAGCGCGCCAACCTGCTGGTCGCCACCCAGCCGCGCGCCATCGCGCCCGTGCTGCACCGGTACCTGCACCTGCGCAGCCACGTGGCGGACGCGCTGACCCTCGACACGTGGGCGCTCGCCGCCGTGCACGACCGGGCCGAGGAGGGTCTGGCGTGGCAGCGCCTGGGCGCGGACCACCACCGGCTGGGCCACGGCGACCAGGCACGCGGCTGCCAGGAGCGGGCGCGGGACATCTTCACCGACCTCGGCGACCGGGACCGGGTGGCCGACACGTTGCGGGAGTTGGGCGCGCTGCACGGCTTGTCCGGGCTGCACGGGGCAGCGGTGGCGGCGAACCGGGAGGCGCTGGCGATCGTCCGCGAGCTGGGCAACCGGGTGGGCGAGGTGGAGGCGCTGACCAACATCGGCGTCGCGTTCCGCCGCATGGGCAGGCACGAGGAGGCGCTGCGGCACCTGGAGGAGGCGCTGGCGCTGGCCCGTTCGATCGGCCACCGGGTGGGCGAGGGCACCGCGCTGGGCGAGCTGGCATGGACCGAGCAGTACCTGGGCAGGCACGAGGAGGCGTTGGACGACCACCGCCGTGCCCTGGCCATGGCGCGGCGCAACGGGCACCGGGCGGCCGAGGCGCACGCGTCGGTCGGCATCGGCGAGGTGCACCTGTGCCAGGGTGAGTACGCCGAGGCACTGGACCACCTGACCCGCGCCCTGGAGGTGGCCAGGAGCAACGCGTGCCGTTCGGGCGAGGCGGACGCGCTGCTGGCGTTGGGCGAGACCCACCTCCGCCGAAACCGCCCGGACGAGGCCGTCGCACGGTTCGAGCAGGCCCTGACCATCGCCCGCGACACGGGGGGCGGCTTCCTGGTGGCCCGCGCACTGGTGGGGCTGGGCAACGCCCAGCCGGCCGCCGCCCGGGGGTATTGGGAACGCGCGCTGGCCATCCACGACTCGATGGACGCGTCGGGCGCGGACGAGCTCCGGGCCGAGCTGGCGGCGCTGGGCTGAACCCCTACGTCCGGGGGCATATTCACTGCGGATATGTGCGTGAACGCGACACAACAGCCCTGGACGGAGCACAATGGCTCCTTGGGCCTGCTGTCGCCGGACGAGTTCCGGCCCTCTCCCGTGCCCCCTCGAAACCCGGTCTGACCTGCGGATTGCCGAAACGTGCAAACGATCTGCACGACCGGCAGCCCACAATTGACCACGAGGCGGTCTTGCAGCCAGGGGGGCCAGGGGGGAAGGCCGCCTCCCTAAACCCAGCTATCGGTGACCGCTCGGGGCAGCCGCCCCGAGCGCCCCACCGGCCTCCCCGACGACCAACGGGAGGACTTGTGACAACCGGTCGTCTGCTGCCCGGAGTGTTCGCCGAGCAGCGTCATCTGGTGTCGGCCGCCGAACCGGCACACCACTCGGCACACGTCGGTGACCGGTACCGGGCGGTGTGCCGGGCGCTGTGCCTGCCGATGCCGGACCAGGGGCGCTACCCGTGGCGGAACTGGCCGATCTGCCCGAACTGCGCCCGCCACCTACCTGCCGGTCCGGTCAGCTCCGCCGTCGCGTGACCGGACCGGCACCTACGGGCGGTCTGCCCGACCTGGGGGCGGGCAGACCACCCGCTTCGGGCCGCGTCGCGCCAGGCTGAGAGCTCAGGCTGACGAGCGCCGGCAGCGAACTCCGGCGACGAGTGCCTGCGCCGAACTCCGGTGGCGAGTGCCGGCGACGAATGCCGGTGGTTGAGTCCCGGCGGCTCACTCCGACCGGTGCGCGCGCAGCGCGACAACAGGCCCGCTTTGGCACTTCCGTCATCCTTGGCGGCCGGCCCAGCGGCGAGCGTCGCTTGTAAGCACTTCGCTCTTCCGCTCGAAAGCAAAACCGCAGGCCATGCCCCTGGGAAGCGCGAAGGGTCCGGCCTCCGGCCCCCGATCACCATTATCCCACTGGGGTACGACAATCCGGCGGACTGAAGCTGAGAACGCCCGGCTGGGCGTGGCCTCCGGCCCCCGGTATCCATTATCCCACTGGGGTACGACAATTCCGCAGGCCAAAGCTGAGAACGCTCAACCAGCCATCAAGACCCACAGCTCCGCCAAGCCGAAAACCACCTGCAAGCCGTAAACCACCCGCAAGCCGCCCGCGAGCCCCGCAGAGCCCACCAGGCTCAGTATCCGCGGTACCCGGTGCCGGTGTTGATCCCGACCAGGCCAGGGTGATTGGCGAACCCGCCGTACCGGGCGTACGTGTACCGAACCCCGGCGATGATGTTGTCCACCGGGTTGAAGATGTCGTCGTGACCGGGCAGCTTGTACGCCTGGAACGTCGGGTCGATGCACTGCATCAGGCCCTTGGACGGAGTACCCCGCGCCGCGTTGGAGTCCCACGTGTTCACCGCGTTCGGGTTCCCGTTGGACTCCTTCTGCACGATCACCCAGATCTCGTCGACACTGTCCTCGGTGATCGGCGTCCCGTTGGCGGCCAGGATCGCGATGGCCTCACGCGCCCACGCCTCCACCTGCCGCTGCTGGGGCGACTTGCGCGCCTCCTCGGCGTCCCGCGCGTCCTGGGCCGCCTTCTCCTCGGCCGCCTTCTGCCGTGTCGCGTACCCGTCCTGGGCGACGCCACTGGCCTGGTTGAACGCGTGCAGCGCCGCGAGCTGCTCCCCGCGCAGGATCCGCGCGGTCTCCGAGCCCAGGTCGATCGAGTGCACCGTGTCGACCTTGCCGGTGCGGATGTGGTCGTCCGGCACGCCGCCGAACTCCGCACCGCCCGCCAACGGGCTCAGCGCCCCACTGGTCATCGCGTGCGCCGCCGCACCGGCACCGGTCACGATGCCGACCGCAACGGCGACCGCGGACAGTCTCCGGGGCAGCGTCCGGTCCGGTTCGGCGCGGTGCGCGCCGACGTATCCCGGAGCCTGCGCGCTGACCGTGTACACGACCGGCTGCTTGCGGGGCTTCCTGTGGCGAGCCAAGGGGAGTGGCCTCCTGCGTCGGGGAGTCCGACCACCGGCCAAACCTGGCGGGGGATCCAGGTCCGGGCCTCGTCCGGGGGAAAACGGGCCCGTGTCCTGCCGGTGATCGAACCGTTATCTGCGGCCGGGAACGTAACCGCTGGTGACTTCCAGGGGCAAGCCATCCCCCATTAGGGGTGACGTTCGTCACGTTTTACTGGCGCTCGCGCTACTCACCGTCAATACGGCCACCGGTCTAGCGTCAAGTAGGCCAATCGGCCGTCAAACGGCAGGGCCGCTGCGGCCAACCCCACCGCCACCCCCGACACGGCCAACCGCGGCACCCAGACGGGCCGCCTCACGGCCGGGAACCCGACACCGCTGTGGGAGCGGCCACGCTTGTCGATCACCGCCCGATCGGATTACAGTGTTCGGCGATATGGGTACTTTGAACTTCCTGTGATCGGACGCGCGTCCGCGTAGAGCCCACGGCTCCGCCGACGCGATCTCTCCCATCCCACATCCCGATCGACTCGGCCGTTTCGCGCGCCGAGAACAGGAGCCTGCCTTGCGCACCGCGCAACTGTCCCTCCACGACGTCACCAAGCGCTACGACGACCGCACCGTGCTCGACCGCGTCACGCTCACCGTGAAGCCGGGGGAGAAAGTAGGGGTGATCGGCGACAACGGCTCGGGCAAGTCCACGCTGCTCGACCTGGTCGCCGGCCGCCTCGCCCCGGACAACGGCGAGGTCACCGTGTCCGCGCCCGGCGGCATCGGCCACCTGCCGCAAACCCTCGACCTACCGCCGCACGCCACCGTGGCCGACGCAATCGACCTCGCCCTGTCGGACCTCCGCGACCTGGAAGCGGCCATCCGCCAAGAGGAATCCGACCTGGCAAACCACAACCCGACCGCCGACCGTGAACCACCAGACCTCGGCCGGTACGCCGACCTGGTCGACCGGTTCGAGGCGCGCGGCGGGCACGAGGCCGACACCAGGGTGGACATCGCCCTGCACGGCCTCGGCCTGCCCGACCTGGACCGGAACCGCCCACTGGGCACCCTGTCCGGCGGCGAACTGTCCCGCCTGGCACTGGCCACGACCCTAGCGTCCGCACCCGAACTCCTACTGCTGGACGAACCCACCAACGACCTGGACGACCATGCCGTGGCCTGGCTGGAACACCACCTGTCCGGACACCGGGGCACCGTCGTCGCGATCACCCACGACCGCGTGTTCCTGGAGAACGTCACCTCGACCATCCTCGAAGTGGACGAGGGCCGGGTGACCCGCCACGGCGACGGCTACGACGGCTACCTGACCGCCAAAGCCGCCGCCCGCGCCCGCCGCCAACGGGAACACGAGGACTGGAAAGCCGACCTGGCCCGACAGCGCAAGCTGGCCGAGCGGTCGGCCGCCAACCTCAACGCCATCCCGCGCAAACTGCCGCTGGCGGTCTTCGCCGCCGGCCCGTTCCGCGCACGCGGACGTGGCCACGGGGCGATAAGCCGCATCCGCAACGCCAAGGAAAGGGTGGCACGCCTGACCGACAACCCGGTGACCGCACCCACGGACCCACTGCACTTCACCGCCGCCATCACCGGTACCGGCACCGAGCCCGAATGGGTCGCCGAACTGCACGACGTCAAGGTCGACCACCGCCTGCACGTGCCGGACCTGACCATCGGACCAGGCGAACGCCTGCTGGTCACCGGCCCCAACGGCGCGGGCAAGACGACCCTCATGCGCGTCCTGGCCGGCGAACTGAAGCCGGACCAGGGCGAGGTAGTCGCACCGTCAAAGGTGGGACACCTGCGGCAGGAAGAAACCCCGTGGCCCCCGGACCTCACCGTCCTGGAGGCGTTCGCCCAAGGCCGAGGCCACCCGGACGACCACGCCGACCAACTGCTGTCCCTGGGCCTGTTCACCCCGAAAGACCTGGCCCTGCGCCTGGGCGAACTCTCCTACGGCCAACGCCGCCGCACCGAACTGGCCCGCCTGGTGACCGAGCCGGTGGACCTCCTGCTCCTGGACGAACCCACGAACCACCTGTCCCCGGCCTTGGTCGAAGACCTCGAACACGCCCTCACCACCTACCAAGGAGCCCTCGTGGTGGTAACCCACGACCGCCGGACCCGAGCCCACTTCAAGGGTTCCCGACTACACCTGGAACACGGCAAGACCGCCGCCTGAGAACGCGGTGGCACCACCGCCCGGTGGTGCCACCGCACAACGACCGGGCCTGACCTTCGGCGGCGTCGATGGTCTGTTCGAGCAGCAACGCGATCGTCATCGGCCCGACCCCCCCGGGCA
>CBHFOL010000341.1:0-8745 GCA_965995405.1 uncultured Saccharothrix sp. | reverse complement strand
CAGCGCCTTGAACTCGGCGGCGGACGGCAGCGCCTCCAGCGCCCGGTCCAGCACGCCGCGCTGCTCCAGGTCGGCCACCAGCCGGGCGTGCACGGACAGCATCGGCGCGGCGTGGGCGCGGGACACGCCCAGCGCGAAGTTCTGCGAGTAGTTGTCGTCCAGCACCAGCTCGCCGACCTCGTCGGTCATCTGGCCAAGCAACTCGTCGCGCTGCCCCCGGTCCAGCTTCCCGTCCCGGATCAGCTCGTCCAGCAGGATCTTGATGTTGACCTCGTGGTCGGAGCAGTCCACGCCCGCCGAGTTGTCCAGCGCGTCGGTGTTGACCTTGCCGCCCGCGCGGGCGAACTCGATCCGGCCGCGCTGGGTCAGGCCCAGGTTGCCGCCTTCGCCGACGACCTTCACCCGCAGGTCCACGCCGTCGACCCGGATCGCGTCGTTGGCCTTGTCGCCCACCTCGGCGTGCGACTCGGTACCGGCCTTCACGTAGGTGCCGATGCCGCCGTTCCACAGCAGGTCGACCGGCGCGAGCAGGACGGCCTTCATCAGCTCCTGCGGCGACAGCTTCACCACGCCCTCGGGCAGGCCCAGCGCCTCCCGTGCCTCCGGGCTGACCGGGATGGACTTCGCGGTGCGCGGCCACACCCCGCCGCCCGCGCCGATCAGCGACCGGTCGTAGTCGTCCCACGACGAGCGCGGCAGCTCGAACAGCCGCTTGCGCTCGGCGAACGACGCGGCGGCCACCGGGTCCGGGTCGATGAAGATGTGCCGGTGGTCGAACGCGGCCACCAGCCGGATGTGCTCGGACAGCAGCATTCCGTTGCCGAACACGTCGCCGGACATGTCGCCGACGCCGACCACGGTGAACTCCTCGGTCTGGGTGTCCGTGCCCAGCTCCCGGAAGTGCCGCTTCACGCTCTCCCACGCGCCCTTGGCGGTGATGCCCATGGCCTTGTGGTCGTAGCCGACGGAGCCGCCGGACGCGAACGCGTCGCCCAGCCAGAAGCCGTAGGACTTGGACACCTCGTTCGCGATGTCGGAGAACGACGCCGTGCCCTTGTCCGCCGCGACCACCAGGTAGGTGTCGTCGCCGTCGTGCCGGACCACCTGCGGCGCGGGGATGACCGTGCCGGAGCTCAGGTTGTCGGTCAGGTCCAGCAGGCCGGAGATGAACTGCCGGTAGCACGCGATGCCCTCGGCGAGGAACGCCTCGCGGTCCGGCCCGGGGTCGCCGGTCGGGACCGGGGCCTTCTTCAGCACGAAGCCGCCCTTCGCGCCCACCGGCACGATGACCGCGTTCTTCACCGCCTGCGCCTTCACCAGGCCCAGGATCTCGGTGCGGAAGTCCTCGCGCCGGTCGGACCAGCGCAGCCCGCCGCGGGCGACCGGGCCGAACCGCAGGTGCACGCCCTCGATCCGGGGCGAGTACACGAAGATCTCGAACCGGGGCCGGGGCTGCGGCAGGTCCGGGATCGCACGCGGGTTCAGCTTCACCGCGAGGTACGGGCGCGGGTTGCCGTCGGCGTCCCGGACGAAGTAGTTCGTGCGCAGCGTGGCCAGCACGAGGGTGAGCAGGCTGCGCAGGATGCGGTCCGCGTCCAGGCTCGTCACGTCGTCGATGAGCGTGGTGATCCCGGCGGCGAGGGATTCGGTGCGGAAGGTGCGCTGTACGTCGTCCAGGGTCGGGTCGAAGCGGGCCTCGAACAGGGCGACGAGGGCCGTGGCGACCTCGGTGTGGCCGAGGACGGCGTCCTCGATGTAGTCCTGGCTGTACGGGGTGCCCGCCTGGCGCAGGTACTTGGCGTAGGCGCGGAGCATCGCGGCCTGCTGCCAGGTGACTCCGGCTTGCAGGACCAGCGTGTTGAAGCGGTCCACCTCGGCCTCGCCGCGCCAGGCGGCGGCGAACGCGTCCTGGAACCTGGTCCGGACCGACTCCAGGTCCTCCTGGGACAGCTTGTCCAGGGTCGCCTGGTCGATGCGCAGGCCGAAGTCGTAGATCCAGCACTCCGCGCCGTCCTCGCGGACCAGCTCGTACGGGCGCTCGTCGACCACGACGACACCCATCCGCTGGAGCATCGGCAGCACGTCGGACAGCGTCACCCGGTCGCCCGCCAGGAACAGCTTGAACCGCCGTTCACCCGGCTCGGCGTCGCGCGGCACGTAGAAGACCATGTCCAGGTCGCCCAGGCGCAGCGCCTCGATGCGGCGGAAGTCGGACAGGCCCTCGGCGGCGGTGAAGTCCTCCTTGTACGCCTCCGGGAACGCCGCCGCGAACCGCTGGCCCTGCTCGGACGCCGATTCCGCGCCCAGGCCGTGGCCGCCCTCCAGCACGGCCTCCACCATGCGGTCGTCCCAGGAGCGGACCGCCTCGGCCAGCAGCTGCTGGATGTAGGTGGTGTCCGGCTCGGCCTGCTGCCGGTTCGGGTCGGTGTGCACCATGAAGTGCACGCGGGCCAGCGCGGACTCGCCGACGCGCGCGCTGTACTCCAGGTTCACGCCGCCCAGCTCGTCGATCAGGACTTCCTGCATGGCCAGCCGGGACGTGGTGGTGTAGCGGTCGCGCGGCAGGTAGACCAGGCAGGAGAAGAACCGGCCGTACGGGTCGCGGCGCAGGAACAGCCGCAGCCGGCGGCGTTCGGCGAGCGCGATCACGCCCGCGACGGTCTGGTAGAGGGTGTCCGCGTCGACCGAGAACAGCTCGGTGCGCGGGTAGTTCTGGATCACCTCCAGCATCCGCTGCCCCGAGTAGGAGTGCAGCGGGAAGCCGGCGCGGTGGATGACGTCGCGGACGCGGCGCTCGATGGCCGGGATGTCCAGGACGTCCTCGTGCAGGGCGGTCGTGGAGAACACGCCGAGGAACCGGTGCTCGCCGGTGACGTTGCCCTCGTCGTCGAACGTCTTGACGCCCACGTAGTACGGGTAGACCGAGCGGTGCACGCTGGACTGGGCGCTGGCCTGGGTCAGCACCAGCAGCTCCGGCGAGAGGGCCTGCGCGCCCGCGTCCGGTCCGGCGGTGAGGCTGCGGGCCGCGAGGCTGTCCTGTCTGAGCACGCCGAGCCCGCTGGCCAGGACCGTGCGCAGGGCGGGTTCGCCGCCGGTCGCCGGGTCGTCGCGGACCAGCTCGTAGCGGCGGTAGCCCAGGAACGTGAAGTGGTCGGCGGCCAGCCAGCGGAGGAGGCGCGCGCCGTCCTCCACCTCGGCCTCGTCCAGCGGCGGCGGCTCGGACAGCAGGCGGTCGGCCAGCTGGAGCGCGGTGTCGGTCATCTTGCGGGTGTCCTCGACGACCTCGCGCACGTCGTTGAGGACGGTGTACAGCTTGGTCTCCAGCTCGCGCGCGCGGTCTGCGTCGGTGAGCAGGTCGACCTCGATGTACATCCACGACTCGGCGAGCGCGTCGTTCGGCGGCTCGGCCGGGTCGGCGTTCGGCAGGACCTCGTTGAGCGCGCCGGTCACCGGATCCCGGCGCACCACCACGATGGGGTGCACCACCCGCTGCACCTGCACGCCGCCCCGGGTGAGCTCGGAGGCGACCGAGTCCACCAGGTACGGCATGTCGTCGGTGACCACCTGCACCACGGTCGCCGGGCAGGCCCAGCCGTCGTGCGCGCGGGTCGGGTTCAGGATGCGCACCACGGGACGGCCCGGGACGCGGGTCTCGGCGAGCCGGTAGTTCGACCGGACCGCGCCCACCAGGTCCACCGGGTCGTCGTCGTTGACTTCCTCGGCGGGGACGTGGCGGTAGTACAGGCGGATCAGGTCGGCCAGCTCGGGGGCGTTGGCGGCGGCCCGTTCGATCAATTCGTCACGAGCCTGTTCGGGACTGGCCGTGCGGCCGGCACCGGCGTCGTGGCGGGTGGCGAGCTCCGATCGGGACGGGACTCCAGTCGAGGTCATGTTCAGGCGACTCCACGCTATCCGGCACCTCTGTGTGCCGGGTCCGGGCACCACTAAACCAGACGCGCGCCACCCTGTCGGAGCAACCCTGGAGACTGAATCGTGCCACTTGCGGGAAAGTGGAGGATTCACCGCGACACGGCTATTTTCGGCGTCCCACCTTGGTTACCGGTGGGAAACCTCATTAAAACCTCAAATGATTTCTCAGCTTTCGGGCAACGTCCACCGAGGTGGTTCGCCGACGACCCGCTGGATGGGCGTCGTGGTCTCCGCGTCGGTTTCCGGAACACCCACCGGCACGATGGGCACGGTGCTCTCCGCTTCGCCGCCCACCACGTCGGCCTCGGCTTTCGCGGCCTCGTCCTGCTGCCGCCCGGCCTCGTAGGCGACCAGCGCCTCGGCGAGCAGCTCGGCGAGGCTGAGATCGCTCTTCGGCCGCCGGGAGGCCCGGGTGACGCTGGGCGACTCCAGCGGCGGCACCGTTTCGTCACTCACCGGCAACTCGATCGTCCGACCGCCGACGACGACCGATGTGACGAACGGCTCCCCCGCCTCGGACGTGGAAGTGGGGTCGGACGTGGGGTCGGCCTCGGGCTTGGACGTGGCCTCGGGCTTCGACGCGAGCTCGGGCGTAGGCCCGTCGTCCTCGACGTCGGCCCGCCCGAGGAACCCGGACGGTCCGAGCGGCCCGGGTGACGGCACCGGATCGGGCACCGGAACCGACGGCACCTGGTCGGGCTCGGGCACGTCGGGGATGTCGGGAGCCGGTTCGGGCAGCGTTCCGGGTGCCGGCGCCGGTACGGGGTCTGGTGCCGGTGCGGGCGGTTCGGTGGGCTCGACCAGCTCGGCGACCTCGACCGGCTCGACGGGCGCGGCCGGTTCGTAGGACATGCTCAGCCCGGCTGGCACCGCCGAGTCGGCAGACACCGCCGACTCGTAAGACACGGTCGACTCGTGAGACGTGGCCGGCTCGTAGGACGCGGGCGGCTTGCCGGGCATGGTCGAGTCGCCGGGCATGGTCGACTCGACAGGCGCGGCGAACTCGCCGGGCAGGGCGAACTCGCCAGGTTTGACGGGTTCCACACGCTCGGGAAAACCGGTCGACGCGGGAAAGCCGGTCGGCAGGGGGAAACCGGTCGGCTCGGGGAACTGCGGCGGCTCAGGCACCCGCGCCGTCGGGATCACCGGCCCTTTCACGAACGCGGCCCCCAACCCGACCGGCGGCATGTCGTCGTCCCGAACCGCAGGCTGCACCATGGTCGGCGAGTCGAACATGTCGACGTCCATCCCGTCCTCCCGCATCCGGGAAGGTGCCTCGACCCGCCACTGCACGGTCTCGGCCACGGCACTGTCGCTCCGGTGACCCTGGTGACCTTCGTGGCCGTGGTCGGCCTGATAGCCGCTGTCAGCCATGGGATCGGCGCTGGTCGGAGGCTCGACACGGACCTCGGTCCGTGACCTGGTGTCGGCAGGTGGGATCGCTTCACCGGGGAACTCGTTCCCGGGAACGTCAAGATCGGGGCTATCAAAACCGGTGACATCAAGGCCGGGCACGTCGAAAGCGTCCGACTGGCCCTGGTCGCTGACGTTCTCGGCTTCCGGTGCACGCCGACGCCCACCGGCACGCTGCGAGTCGAGCAACCCGGCAGCCTTGAGCGTCTCCAGGACGCTCCCCCCGTCCGACCCTTGCGGAACGACCGGCTGCGCGACCCCGACGTCCTCGGGGACTTCCGCAGCAGCCTCCCGAGCCGCTCGCCGCCGCCCACTGCGCACCGCACCCGCAGCGGCGATCAACCCGGCGGCGGACACCGTCCGTTCGGGTCGCTCGGAGTCCGGCGAACCATCGGCCACCGGCACGGACTCGGCTGACACCGACTCAGTCGCCACCGACTCGACCGCCACGGACTCACTCGCCACGGGCTGGGTCGTCGCGGGCCGGCTCGTCACGGGTTCGGTTGCTGCGGGTTCGGTCGCCACAGACTCATCCGACGTTTCCCAGGCCGGTGACTGATCCGGCACGAACGAACTGCCGCCGGGAACGTCTTCGCAAGAGAAGTCCGCGGGGTTTCCACTGCTCGTTACCGGCATCGGATCGCCGAACGCGGAAATACCCGGCGACGGCTGCCGGGGTTCGAAGCCGGAAAAGCCGGTGCCGGGTTGCGCGGACCCGACGTCCGATGTGTAGGACGAATCCGGGTGGGCCGGTAGAAAAGCCCTCGCAATACCACTGTCCGCGATGGGTGAGGCACTGAACTGTGACGACGGTGGAAGCGCCTGCTCGGCCCGTGCGGACGGCTGCGGCGGAACCACCGGGCTCGATGCCTGAGCGGCGGGCGCGGGTACAGCGGCGGGTACGGGTCCCTGCCCGGACACGGGCAGGGACACCGACGCAGGCTCCGACGCGCTCATGGATACAGCCGGCAGTGCCGACGTCGTTGCCGGTTCGGGCGAAGCCGCAGGCATCGGTGTGGACGCGGGCATCGGTGTGGACGCGGGTACGGATGCCGGTGTGGACGCAGGCGAGGAGTACTGCGGAGGGAAGGACGGAGGCGGCGTGGCCGGTGCCTCGGACTGGGCCGGAACTCCCGGTGAAGCGGAGTGCGTCGGAGCCGCGAAGGGCTGGTCCAGCGCCGTGAAGTACTGGTGCAGGCTGGTCTGCTCGGGCGGACGGCCCGACGTCGGCCGTGCCTCCCCGCTGCGCGCATAGGCCGGACGTCCGAACACGGTGTCTTCCGCAGACGACTGGTGTGTCGCCGGATCGGCCGTGGCCGCCCCAGGCGTGCCGGACGACGCCGGCAGACCGGCCGAAACAGCGTCTGTCAACGCGGCGGTCTGGTCCGACGGGCCGGTCGATGCCGACGCGGCGGATGGGCCGGTGGCCGATGCGTCGACGGCGAATGCGTCCGGGGAAGGAAGCTCTGCGGAGGCGTCGGTGGGCGAGGGCGCTACGGACTGAGGCGCTGCGGATTGAGACGTTGCAGACGAGGAGGTTGCAGGCGGGGGCGGCACAGGCGGAAGCGCTGCGGAGGGAGGTGTCGCGGAAGAAGGTGTCGCGGAGGGAGGCATTGCGGACGGCGGTTGGGTGCCGGCGGGGTCCGGTGCGCGGCGGCGACCGCCGGGAGACGGGGGCGTGGTTGGGGGCGTAGCAGGGGGCGTGGTGTCGCCGAAGGGTTGGACCAGGCGCCAGCGGTCGGCTGCGTGGGCTCGGGCGGCGGACAGTCCTTCGACTGTCATGTCTTCGGCGGCGCGGCGGGAGCGTTTGACGCGGAGTCCCTCGGCTCGGTGGACCTGGACCGGACGCCATTGGCGCAGCTGTTGTTTGACCTCTGGAGCCAGGTTGGGTTCCGGTGCGGGTGGTGGTGTTCCGTGGCGGAGCAGGGCCGCCAGTTGGTCGTGCAGGCCGGTGGGCTGGCGGTGGACGCCGGCGAACTCGGCGGCCAGTCTTGCCCGGACCGCGTAGACCGCGCGTGCCCGGCGGCGTTCGGCGGCGTGCGCCGAGCGGAGGTCGGCGAGGGCTTCGGTCAGTTCGCCGGACACCTCGTGGACGTGGGCCAGAGCCAGCAGGCTTTCCGCCAGCAGGGTGTCGAGTTGGTGGCGTTCCGCGCTGTCCGCCGCGTCCCGGAGGAGGTCGCGTGCCTGGTCCACGCGACCCGCGGGCAGGTGCACGCGGGTCGCAAGGGCCAGCCGCAGCCAGCCCGTCGAGGACGCGGCCGGTGCCCGGACCGGGCGGTCCAGGAACGGGGTGCCGGTTTCGGACGCCTCGGCGGGCTGGTCGGCGTCCATCAGGGCGCAGACCAGTTCCACCGTGAGCCGGCCCCGGACCTGGCCGCTGTCGGACGCCGGGTCGGTCAGCTGGTCGAGCAGTTCCACGCCTTCGCGGCCCGCCGCGATCGACGCCTCCAGGTCGCCCCAGCGGCGGTGTTGGGCGGCGGCGGCGGCGCGGAGCAGGCCGCGCGACAGCAGCGCGGTGTCGTGGTCGAGGACCGGGTCGGACGCGTAGAGCCGGTCCGCTTCCTCCAATGCCTGGGCCAGTGCCGCGCCCCGGCCCACGGACACCAGGCACTCGCTGGCCTGCACCAGTGCCGACGCGCGGAGGGAGTCGGGGACGCCGTCGGCTTCCAGCACGGGACGGACGGCGGCGAACCCGGTCAGCGGCGCGCCCACCGACCTGGCGCTGTCGGCGAGTTCCACGCGGAGTCGCCACGCCGTCTCGTGTTCGGCCTCGGTCTCGGCCGCCTTGAGTGCGTCCAGCGCCCGGTCGGCGATCCGGACGCCCCGGCCCATCCGGTTGCTCGCGAAGACCACCAGGGACTCCGCGCGCAACCGGTCGACCTCGTCGCGGCGGGTCGAGGCGAGCGCGACGGCACGCTCACCCAGCACCAGAGCCAGCTCCGGTGCCCGCCAACGCAGCCGCCAGGCGGGCACGACCAGCGTGCTCACCTCGGCGTCCGCCTGCGCCTCACCCCTCGCCGCCACGACGTCGCTACCCGGCTCAGTCTCGTGTGAGCTTGCGGTAGGTGACGCGGTGCGGCCGTGCCGCCTCCGCGCCCAGACGCTCCACCTTGTTCTTCTCGTAGCCCTCGAAGTTGCCCTCGAACCAGTACCACTGCGCCGGGTTCTCGTCGGTGCCCTCCCACGCCAGGATGTGCGTGGCGACGCGGTCCAGGAACCACCGGTCGTGCGAGATGACCACGGCGCAGCCGGGGAACTGTTCCAGCGCGTTCTCCAGCGAGCCCAGGGTTTCGACGTCCAGGTCGTTCGTCGGCTCGTCGAGCAGGATCAGGTTGCCGCCCTGCTTGAGGGGGAGCGCCAGGGTGAGCCGGTTGCGCTCGCCACCGGACAGCACGCCCGCCG
>CBHFOL010000340.1:0-8761 GCA_965995405.1 uncultured Saccharothrix sp. | reverse complement strand
GATGGCCGCGCAGGCACGGGCGGCCCGTGCCGCGCGCGCGGCACGTCCCCAGTCCAGGGCACGGTCCCGGGAAGGCACCGGCGGCGCGTTCGGCATGACCGGGACGCGGCGGGCGGCCCTGCTGGCGATGGTGGTGTGCGCGCTGGCGCTGAGCATCGCCGTGCCGCTGCGGACCTACCTGGCCCAGCGCGAGGAGCTGCGCGAGGTCTCCGCCTCGCAGGAGACGCTCCGCGCCGAGGTCGGCCAGCTCGAAGGGCGCAAGAAGGAGCTCGCGGACCCCGCGCACCTGGAGGCGGAGGCGCGTCGCCGGCTGCACTACGTGCGGCCCGGCGAGACGCCCTACATCGTCCAGCTGCCGGGTGACGAGGACCGGAAACCGGACCAGGAGCGGCCGGCGACGGCCCCCGCGGCGGACAAGGCGTGGTACGAGCAGTTGTGGGATCAGGTGGCGGCGCGATGACGGTGGACGAGCAGGACCTGGCGATCGTCGCCGAGCAGTTGGGACGCGCGCCGCGCGGCCTGCGGGCGGTGGCGGCACGGTGTCCGAGCGGGCACCCGGCGGTCGTGGAGACCAGCCCGCGCCTGCCGGACGGCACGCCGTTCCCGACCCTGTACTACCTGACCTGTCCGCGCCTCAACTCGTACGTCAGCCGGCTGGAGGGTGCCGGGCTGATGAAGGAGATGACCGATCGACTGGCGTCGGATGAACAGTTGGCGGAACGCTACCGCTTCGCCCACTCGGCGTACTTGGCTGAACGGGACGCGATCGAACCGCTGGGCACCACCGTCACCGCGGGCGGTATGCCGAGCCGGGTGAAATGCCTGCACGTCCACGTGGCGCACGCGCTGGCCGTCGGACCGGGTGTGAACCCGTTCGGCGACGAGGCGCTGGCGGCGCTGGCGCAGTGGTGGCCCAGTGGGGAGTGCGCGTCAAAGGTGAAAAACTGACCGTACGGGCAGCTCTTCGGACAGAGAGCCGCCCGCACCCGTGACACCGCCGCCCGGATCAGGCACGCTGGTCCGGGGGCCGAAGCGGGAATCGCCGAGGAGTGGAGTTCGTGGCTGTGCCGAAGCGACGGGGACGCAAGCGGAAAGCATCACGCCGGCCGACGCTGACCCCACGGCAATGGGGCCTGGCCGCCACCGCAACCTGCGCCATGCTCGCGCCCGCCCTGCTGCACACCACGGCGGGCATCGACTGGGTCAACGTGTCGGGCCGCTCCGACATCGAGGCGCTGCCGCCGGGCGCGGGTGACGTGCTGGGCACCATGCGGCTCCAGGACTCGGGCGCGCTGGGCGTGAACGGCCGGCTGCCCGAGGCGGACGAGCTGAGCGCGGCGCTGCTGGCCGAGGCGGGCGACCCGTCCGACTTCCTGGACGACCTGCCGTTCGACGGCCTGGACGACCCGGACTCGGTGGCGAGCCAGCTGGGCATCCCCGGCGTCATGCTGGACGCGTACATGCGGGCCGCCGACCGGCTGGCCACGACCACCCCGGGCTGCAACCTGCACTGGTCACTGCTGGCGGGCATCGGGCGCATCGAGTCCGGCCACGCGCGCGGCGGCCGGGTGGACGCGAACGGCAACACGGTGAACCCGATCCTCGGCCCGGTGCTCAGCGGCGGCCCCGGCATGGCGGCGATCCGGGACACCGACGGCGGCCGGTTCGACCACGACAAGACGTGGGACCGCGCGGTCGGCCCGATGCAGTTCATCCCGTCCACGTGGGCGGGCTACGCGGCGGACGGCAACGACGACGGCGAGGCCAACCCGAACAACGTCTACGACGCCACCGTGGGCGCGGGCAACTACCTCTGCGCGTACAACGCGGACCTGTCCGACCCGAAGCAGCGGGCGAAGGCCGTGTTCCGCTACAACCACTCCGAGGAGTACGTGAAGACGGTCCTGTTCTGGGCCGACGCGTACGCCGACGGCGTGACCCCGCTGGAGGGCCTGCCGCCGGGTTCGGACGACGACTTCCTGCCGCCGGACGAGCCGGGCGAGGAGCAGAACCCGCCGGACAACGGCAACGGCACCACGCCGCCGTCGTCCACGCCGCCGTCGTCCACCACGCCGCCGTCGTCCACGCCGCCGTCGTCCACCACGCCGACGACCACCACGACCACGACGACGACCACCACGCCGTCCACGTCCTCCAGCACCACGACGAGCACGACGACGACCACCACGTCGACCACGACCAGCTCCACGACGACGACCACGACGACGAGCTGCGCGGCCCCGACGTCGACCACGACGTCCACGGCGACGCCGTCGACCACCACCACGGCCCCGTCGACCTGCACGACGACGACCACCAACACCACCACGACGGTCGGCAGCGCGCCGCAGACCTCGGAGTCGCCGGCGACGGCGGCCGGGGCCCAGCGCACGACGTCGTCGCTCAAGCCCGTCTGACTCCCTTCGCGCCGGTCCGGACCGGGCCGGCGTAGCTTTTCCTCGGCGGCGGCACCGGGCCGCCGGCGACGGGAGGACTGGCATGGGGCGCGTGGCGGCGATCGACTGCGGGACCAACTCGATCCGCCTGCTGGTGGCCGACGTGACCGTGTCCGACGACGGGTCGCGGTGGCTGCGGGACGTGCACCGCGAGATGCGCGTGGTCCGGCTCGGCGCGGGCGTCGACGCGACCGGCGTGCTCAACGCCGAAGCCCTGGAACGTACCCGGCAGGCCCTCGCCGACTACACGAACGTCCTGCGCCGCAAGGGAACCGAGCGGGTCCGCATGGTCGCCACCTCGGCCACCCGGGACGCCGCCAACCGGGACGAGTTCTTCGACATGACGCGCGCCGTGCTGGGCGTCGAGGCCGAGGTGATCTCCGGTGACGAGGAGGCGCGGCTGTCGTTCACCGGCGCGGTCGCGGACCTGGACGCGTCGGAAGGCCCGTTCCTGGTGTCCGACGTGGGCGGCGGGTCCACCGAGCTGGTGCTGGGCTCCTGGGACGGGGTGCGGGCCGACGTGGAGGCCGCCCGTTCGGTGGACATCGGCTGCGTGCGGCTGACCGAGCGCTGCCTGCACGACGACCCGCCGACCGCCGCCCAGGTGGAGCGGGCGGTCGCGGTGGCCGGCGAGGTGCTGGGCGAGGCGTTCGCCGCCGTGCCCACGGCCAAGGCGAACACCTGGATCGGGGTCGCGGGCACGGTCACGACGCTCGTCGCGCTGGCCAAGAAGCTCCCGGTGTACGTCTCGCAGGCGATCCACCTGGCCCGGCTGCCCGTGGACCAGATCCGCGCGGTGACCGCCCGGCGGCTCACGATGAGTCACGACGAGCGGGCCGCGCTCGGCCCGATGCACCCCGGCCGGGTGGACGTGATCAACGGCGGCGCGCTGGTGGTGCGGACGCTCGCCGAGCATCTCGCGGGGCACGGCGTCACCGAGCTGGTGGCCAGTGAGCACGACATCCTGGACGGCATCGCCTTCTCGCTGGGCTGATTGTCCGGACAACGGACACCCGATCGTTGTCCGCCCAGGTGGGAATGGGCGTCCGGGCGTGGCGGTGAGCAGGGCTGACAACAAACGGGCCCGCCTGACGACAATGACCGACCGGCCGTAACGACTATTCCGCTAGCCTGATTGCGAGTGGATCTTAATACCTTATTCGAATGTCAACTGGCATCGTTTGTGATTGCTTTGTGACCGCATCACCCATGTGGCGTGTGCCACGGCCCGGTTAGCGTCCTGGCACGCTTTGGAGGCGGCCGATTCTGCTCGGTTACCCCCGATCAGGTGGGAGGACGCATGTCACGTGCACGTTCAGTACCGGTCGCATTAGCGGTAGCGCTGGTGGTCACCGGCTGCGGGACCCCGGAGACGCCGGCCGGGTCCGGGTCCAACACCGAGGCCGGGATCACCATCTTCAACACCGAGCCGGAAAACCCGTTGGTGCCGGGCAACACCACCGAGGTCGGCGGCGGAAACGTGCTGGACTCGATGTTCACCGGTCTCGTGGAGTACCGGAACAAGGACGCCCAGCCGGAGAACGCCATGGCCGAGTCCATCGAGACCAAGGACTCGAAGCTGTTCACGGTGAAGATCAAGAAGGGCTGGAAGTTCCACGACGGCAGCCCGGTGACCGCGAAGAGCTTCGTGGACGCCTGGAACTGGACCGCGTACGGCCCCAACGCCACCCAGGGCGCGACGTTCTTCGCCCAGATCGAGGGCTACAAGGACGTCAACCCCGCGGACCCGGACGGCGCCGACGGCCCGCTGACGCCCCCCACGCCGACCACGGACAAGATGTCCGGCCTGAAGGTCGTGGACGAGAACACGTTCACCATCACGCTGTCCGAGGCGTTCGCGGTGTTCCCGGTGACCATCGGCTACACGGTGTTCGCGCCGCTGCCGGAGGCGTTCTTCAAGGACCAGAAGGCGTTCGAGGCCAAGCCGATCGGCAACGGCCCGTTCAAGTACGTCTCGCGGACGGTCGGCACCGACATCAAGGTGACCCGCTACGACGACTACCAGGGCGCGGACAAGCCGAAGTTCAAGGACCTGACGTTCAAGGTCTACCAGAGCCGCGAGTCGGCCTACGCCGACCTGGTGGCCAACAACCTGGACTTCATGGAAGAACTGCCGGCCAACGCGCTGGCGGGCCAGAAGTACGAGACGGACCTCGGCGAGCGGGTCGTGCAGCGGGAGACGCTGAACCTCCAGACGATCGCGTTCCCGTTCTACACCAAGCCGTACGACAACGCGGCGCTGCGGCGGGCGATCTCGATGGCGATCGACCGCGAGGAGATCACCAAGCGGATCTTCGAGGGCACCCGCAAGCCGGCCGAGAGCTGGGTGCACCCGCTGATGAAGGGGTACAAGGCGGGCCAGTGCGGGGAGTACTGCAAGTTCAACCCGGAGAAGGCCAAGCAGGAGCTCGCGAAGTCCGGCTACACCGGTGAGGTCATCCTGCTGTCGAACACCGACGGCGGGCACCAGGAGTGGGCCGAGGCGGTCGCGAACAGCATCAAGAACTCCCTGGGCATCGAGGCGAAGTTCGTGCCGTCGACCAGCTTCGGCGAGTTCCGGCAGAAGGTCAACGCGCACGAGATGACCGGCATGTACCGGTCGGGCTGGATCGCGGACTACCCGTCGATCGAGAACTGGCTGACGCCGCTGTACCGCACCGGCGCCTCGTCCAACGACGGTCTGTACACCAACCCGAAGTTCGACGCGAAGCTCGCCGAGGCGGACAAGGCACCCAGCGAGGACGAAGCGATCCGGCTCTACCTGGAGGCGGAGAAGATGCTCGCGGAGGACATGCCGACGATCCCGCTGTGGTCGCAGAACACCATCGCGGGCAAGTCGAACCGGCTGAAGGTCGCGAACCTGCACCCGTTCCGCCGGCTCGACCTCGACTCGGTCGAAGTGGCCTAGCGCAAGGGGATTCCGGGCCGGCCCGCGGGACGACGCGGGCCGGCCCTTCCGCCGCTCAGGGAGTTTGCTGTGGGCTTCTACGTGCTGCGCAGGCTGTTGCAGATGATCCCGGTGTTCATCGGGACCACGTTCCTGATCTACGCGTTGGTGTGGGCGGTGCCCGGCGACCCGTTCGAGGGCAAGTGCGGCGAACGGGACTGCCCGGCGACCTACATCAGCACCATGCGGGCGAGGTTCAACCTCGACGACCCGCTGCTGGTGCAGTACGGCAAGTACCTGTGGAAGCTGGTGCAGGGTGACTTCGGCCAGACGTCGGCCGGGCTGGAGGTGGGCGCGCGGATCGCCGCGACGTTCCCGGTGACGCTGCGGCTGGCGCTGGTGGCGCTGCTGGTCGAGGCGGTCATCGGCATCACGGCCGGGGTGGTCAGCGGGCTGCGCAACCGGGGTTTCCTGGACAGCCTGGTGCTGGTGTCGACGCTGTTCCTGATCTCCATCCCGGTGTTCGTCACCGGGTACGTGGTGCAGCTGGTGTTCGGGCTCCAGCTCGGGCTGATCTCGCCGACCGTGACCACGCCGACGTGGGGCAACCTGATCGTGCCCGGCTTCGTGCTGGCGTCGCTGTCGATGGCTTACGTGGCAAGGCTTTCCCGGGCCAGCATCGCGGAGAACCGGCGGGCGGACTACGTGCGGACCGCGCTGGCCAAGGGGTTGCCGACCAAACGGGTGGTGGGTGTGCACATGCTGCGCAACTCGCTGATCCCGGTGATCACGTTCCTGGGCACCGACCTGGGCACGTTCCTCGGCGGCGCGATCGTCACCGAGGGCATCTTCAACGTGCCCGGGGTGGGCGGCCTGGTGTTCCGCTCGATCCTGACCAAGGACGGCGCGATGGTGACCGGCGTGGTCACCGTCCTGGTGCTGGTCTACCTGCTGATGACGCTGCTGGTGGACCTGCTCTACGCCGCGCTCGACCCGAGGATCCGTTATGACTGAACAAATTTCCTCCGGCGGAGCCGGAAATCGGACCACAGTCGGCGGAACCGGAAATCAGACACTGCTGCCGGTGCTGGACAGCCCGCGCGGGCTGTTCGGGGACGCGTGGCACACGCTGCGCTCCCGGCCGCTGTTCTGGGTGTCGGTGTCGATCATCCTGCTGGTGGTGCTGATGGCGGCGTTCCCGGCGCTGTTCACCTCCGGGGACCCCGGCCTCGCGGACCTGTCGCGCAGTCGGCAGGCGCCCTCCGCCGACGCGTGGTTCGGCTACGACAACCTGGGCTACGACATCTACACGCGGGTGATCCACGGCGCGCGGGCGTCCATCGTGGTGGGCGTGCTGGCCACGGTCGGCGTGGTGCTGGTGGGCGCGACGGTCGGGATCCTGGCCGGGTTCTACGGCGGGTGGCTGGACGCCGTGGTGTCGCGGATCGCGGACATCTTCGTCGGCGTGCCGTTCGTGCTGGGCGCGATCGTGATCCTGACGACGTTGAACGCGGGCGGCAACGCGGGGCCGACGCGGATCGTGGCGCAGGTGGTGCTGTCCATCGCCGTGCTGTCGTGGCCGGTGTCCATGCGGATCATGCGTTCCACGGCGATCGCGGCGAAGCAGCAGGACTACGTGAAGGCGGCGCGGGCGCTCGGCGCGTCGCCCCGCCGGATCATCGCCAAGCACATGCTGCCCAACTGCATCGCGCCCGTGCTGGTGTACTCGACGATCGCGCTGGGCGCGTTCATCGGGGCCGAGGCGACGCTGTCCTACCTGGGCATCGGGCTGCGCCAGCCGGTGGTGTCGTGGGGTGTGATGATCAACAGTGCCAAGGACTACCTGCGGGTCGCGCCGCACGCCCTGCTGATCCCGGCGGGCTTCCTGACCGCCACGGTGCTCGCGTTCGTGATGCTGGGTGACGCGGTGCGCGAAGCCCTCGACCCGAAACTCCGGTAGGAGGCAAGAGTGACGGCCCTGTTGGAGGTCGAGGACCTGCACGTCGAGTTCCGCACGCGGGACGGCGTGGCGCGGGTGCTCAACGGCGTCGGCTACCACGTCGACGCCGGGGAGACCATCGCGGTGCTGGGGGAATCGGGTTCCGGGAAGAGCGTGACGGCGCAGGCCGTGATGGGCATCCTGGACACCCCGCCCGCGTTCGTGACGGCCGGCTCGGTGCGGTTCAACGGCGAGGAGCTGCTGACGGCGGACGCGGAACGGCGGCGCGAGGTGCGCGGCGCGGGCATCGCGATGATCTTCCAGGACGCGCTGTCCGCGTTGAACCCGGTGTTCACGGTGGGGTTCCAGATCGAGGAGCAGCTGCGGATCCGGCGCGGGATGAGCCGGGCCGATGCCCGGACCCGGGCCGTCGAGCTGCTGGACCTGGTGCGGATTCCCCATGCGCGGCACCGGATCCGGGACTACCCGCACCAGTTCTCCGGCGGGATGCGGCAGCGCGCGATGATCGCGATGTCGCTCGCGCTGGACCCGGAGGTGCTGATCGCGGACGAGCCGACGACCGCGCTGGACGTGACCGTGCAGGCGCAGATCATGGACCTGCTGGCGGAGATCCAGCGGGAGCGGCAGATGGGGATGGTGCTCATCACGCACGACCTGGGCGTGGTCGCGGAGGTCGCGGACCGGATCGTGGTGATGTACGCGGGGCGGATCGTGGAGCAGTCCGACGCGCGGTCGCTGTTCCGCGCGCCCGGCCACCCGTACACCGAGGCCCTGATGAAGTCGTTGCCGCGGCTGGATTCCAAGGGCACCGTGCTGGACACCATCAAGGGCCTGCCGCCGAGCCTGCTCCGGATACCGCCGGGCTGCCCGTTCCACCCGCGCTGCCCGCGCGCGCGGGACGTGTGCTCGACGCAGGTCCCGAAGCAGGAACGGCTCGGGTTCGGGCGGACCAGCGCGTGCCACTTCGCGGCGGAGGTGCTCAATGGCTGAGCTGTTGGAAGTGCGGAACCTGGTCAAGCACTTCCCGGTGACCAGGGGAGTGGTGTTCAAGCGGACCATCGGACAGGTGCGTGCGGTCGACGGGGTGTCGTTCACCCTGTCGGCCGGGGAGACGCTGGGCGTGGTGGGCGAGTCCGGCTGCGGCAAGTCGACGCTGGCGCAGGTGCTGATGCTGCTCGAACGGCCGACCGCGGGCGAGGCGCACTTCGAGGGCCGGCCGATGTTCACCATGCGCGGCAACGCTTTGCGGGCGCTGCGGCGGGACATGCAGATCGTGTTGCAGGACCCGTACACGTCGCTCAACCCGCGCATGACGGTCGGCGACATCGTCGGCGAGCCGTTCGAGATCCACCCCGAGGTCGCGCCGAAGGGCTCGCGCACCGGGAAGGTCCGCGACCTGCTCGACGTGGTGGGGCTCAACCCGGAGCACATCAACCG
>CBHFOL010000339.1:0-8794 GCA_965995405.1 uncultured Saccharothrix sp. | reverse complement strand
GGGCCCGGCTGGAAGGCGGGTCGTTCGAGGCCGGGCCGGTGGACGGCGGCTTCCGGGTCCGCGCCACGCTGCCCGTGCGAGGTGGGGCGTGATCCGGGTGCTGCTGGCCGACGACGATTCGCTGGTGCGCGGCGGGCTGAAGGCGTTGCTGCACGGCGAAACCGACATCTCGGTGGTCGGGGAGGTCGCCAACGGGCGGGACGCGGTGCGGTCGGCGCTGGTGCTGCGGCCCGACGTGGTGGTGATGGACATCCGGATGCCGGTCCGGGACGGGGTGTCGGCGACCCGCGAGCTGATGTCGGCGTCACCCCGGCCGCGGGTGCTGGTGCTGACGACGTTCGACCTGGACGAGGTGGTGGACGACGCCATCGCGGCCGGTGCGGACGGGTTCCTGCTGAAGCGGGCGTCGCCGGAGGAGCTGGTGGCGGGTATCCGGACGGTGGCGGCGGGCGACGCGGTGATCTCGTCGTCGGTGACGCGGCGGCTGTTCGAGGCGCACGCGGCGCGGACACCGGCCGACCGGGCGCGGGCCGTGCGGCTGACCGAGCGGGAGGCGGACGTGCTGCGGGCCATGGCCGAGGGGTTGTCGAACCCGGAGATCGCGCGGTCGCTGCACCTGTCGGTGGAGACGGTGAAGACGCACGTGAAGCACGTGCTGACGAAGCTGGAGGTGCGCGACCGCACCCAGGCCGTGGTGTGGGCGTACCGGACGGGCTTCGCGTACCGGAACTAGCCGGCCACCTCGGGCTCCGGCGCGGCAGCTTCGGGCGCGGCGGCTTCGGGTGTGGGCTTTGCCTTGCCGGGCTTGAAGTCCCCCCGGCCGCGCAGGCGCTGGGAGATGACCTGGCTGATGCCGTCGCCCCGCATGGACACGCCGTAGAGCGCGTCGGCGATCTCCATCGTCGGCTTCTGGTGCGTGATGATCAGCAGCTGCGACCGTTCCCTCAGCTGCTCGAACAGCCCGATCAGCCGGTGCAGGTTGGTGTCGTCCAACGCCGCCTCGACCTCGTCCATCACGTAGAACGGCGACGGCCGGGCGCGGAAGATCGCGACCAGCATCGCCACCGCCGCCAGCGACTTCTCGCCACCGGACAGCAGCGACAACCGCTTGACCTTCTTCCCCGGCGGCCGGGCCTCCAGCTCGATACCCGTGGTCAGCATGTCGTCCGGCTCGGTCAGCACCAGCCGGCCCTCGCCGCCCGGGAACAGCACCTTGAACACGATCTCGAACTCGCGCGCCACGTCCTCGTAGGCCGACGTGAAGACCTCCAGGATCTTCTCGTCGACGTCCTTCACCACCGTCAGCAGGTCGCGCCGGGTGGCCTTGATGTCCTCCAGCTGGTTGGACAGGAACTTGTACCGCTCCTCCAGCGCCGCGAACTCCTCCAGCGCCAGCGGGTTCACCTTGCCCAGCAGCGACAGGTCGCGTTCCGCGCGCTTCGCCCGCCGGGCCTGGGTGTCCCGGTCGTACGGGATCGGCTGCGGCGCGGTGACCGCCTCACCGCGTTCCTTCGCCGCCTCGTACTCGGCGATCTCCTGCGGCGACGGCGGGATGTACACGTCGGGGCCGTACTCGCCGACCAGGTCGTCCAGGCCGATGCCGAACTCCTCGGCGACCTTGGTCTCCAGCTGCTCGATGCGCATCCGCTGCTCGGCGCGCAGCACCTCGTCCCGGTGCACGGCGTCGGTCAGCTTCTCCAGCTCCACCGACATCTCCCGCACCAGGCTGCGCACCTGGGCCAGGAACGTCTCGCGCTGCGCCCGGCGCTCCTGCGCGGTGTCGCGTTCACGGGCGGCGCGGGCCAGTGACTCGCCGATCCGCTCCAGCGCGAACTCACCGCCGCGCACCACGGCCTTCGCCACCACCGCACCCCGCGCACGGGCGGCGTGGGCGCGCTGGGCACGTTCCCTTGCCTCACGTTCGGCGCGCGCGGCCCGGCGCAGCCCCTCGGCCTTGCCCTGCACCGCCCGCGCCCGCTCCTCGGCGGTCCGCAGGTGCAGGCGGGCGTCGACCTCGCCCTGCCGCGCGGCGGCGAGTTCGGCGGCGGCCTCGTCACGCTGCGCGGTGTCCGGCTCGTCGTCCAGCGGCTGCTCCTCGGCGACCAGGAGCCGTTCCTCCAGCTCGCCGAGTCTGAGCAGGCTTTCTTCCCTAGCCGCCTCGACCTTCGCCCGCTGGCCGCGCACCCGCTCGACCTCGGCCTCCGCCGAACGCACCGCCGCCGCCATCCGGTTGAGCCGCTCCGACGACCGGGCGCGCCGCACCTTGGCCTCGTTGAGCTGCTCCTTGAGCGCGTTCACCTCGGTCCGCCGCGCCTGCTGCTCGGCCCGCGCGCCCTCCAGCGCCGCCGTCGACCGCTCCTGCGCGCGTTCGGCGAGCGCCAGCTTCTCGGACGCCTCGTCCACCGCCGCCTGGACCTCGATCACGCTCTGGCTGCGCCCGGTGCCGCCGACCGCCCAGTCCACGCCGAACACGTCACCCTCGCGGGTCACCGCCCGCACGTCCGGGTGGTTCCCGACCAGCACGCGGGCGGCGGGCAGGTCGTCCACCACGGCCAGCCGGTCCAGCGCCCGGTGCAGCGCGGGCCGCAGCGCCTCGGGGGCCTGCACCAGCTCCACCGCCCACCGCGCGCCATGCGGCAGGACCGGCCACGAGGACCGGTCCACGGGTGCCGAGCCGCCGACCAGTACCCCGGCCCGGCCCGCGTCCTGCTCCTTCAACAGCTCCAGGGCGGCCAGCGCGTCCGCGCCGGAAGCCACCGCGACGGCGTCCGCGACCGGGCCCAGCGCGGCGGCCAGCGCCACCTCGTGCCCCGGTTCGACGGTCAGCAGCGCCGCGACCGAGCCCAGCAGGCCCGGCAGCCGGGACGCGAGCAGCGCGCCCGCGCCGTCCTTGCGGGTCAGGCCCAGCGACAGGGCGTCCACCCTGGCCTTCCACGACGCGATGTCGCGTTCGGCGGTGCGTTCCGCCTTGACCAGCTCCTCGACCCGGCCACGCGCCGCGTCGTCCGCCTCGACGGCCCGCTGGTGCCGCTCGTCCAGCCCGACGTCGTCCTCGTCCTCGGTGCCGGTGACCTCACGGCCCTCGGCCAGCTCCTGGGCGGCGAGCTCCGCCCGTCCAGCGGCTTCGGCCAGGGTCGCCGACATCCGCTCGATCTCCTCGGCGGTCGCGGACGTCTTCGAGCGCAGCGCCTCCACCTGGCCGGACAGCCGGGCCAGGCCCTCCCGCCGGTCGGCGATCGCGCGGACCGCCGCGAGGTGCGCCTTCTCCGCCGCCTGCACCATGCGTTCCAGCTCGGCGCGCGTCTCCACGGCCTCGGCCAGCCCGACCCGGGCCTCCGTCACGCCGTCCTGGAGTTCCTGCTCCAGCTCGGCGGTCTGCTCGGCCTCGGCGTCCAGCTCGTCCGGGTCACGGCCGCCGCGCGGCGCGTCCACGGACGCCGACAGGTGCCGTTCGCGTTCCACGGCCAGCCGGACCGTGCCGCGCAGCCGTTCCTCCAGCGCGGACAGCCGGTACCAGGTGTCCTGGGCCTGCTGGAGCTTCGGCGCGTCCGCCGCGACCTGGTCCTCCAGCTCGTTCTGCTGCGACTGGGCCTGTTGCAGCGACTGCTCGACCTCGGTCCGGCGGGCGCGGGCGGCGGCCTCGTCCTGCTCCTCACGGGCCAGCGCGGCGCGCTGCGACACCAGGTCGTCGGCCAGCAGGCGCATCCGGGCGTCCCGCAGCTCGGACTGCACGGCCTGGGCGCGGCGGGCGATCTCGGCCTGCTTGCCCAGCGGTTTGAGCTGGCGGCGCAGCTCGGCGGTGAGGTCGGTGAGGCGGGTCAGGTTCGCCTGCATCGCCTCCAGCTTCCGCAGCGCCTTCTCCTTGCGCTTGCGGTGCTTGAGGACGCCGGCGGCCTCCTCCACGAACGCCCGGCGCTCCTCCGGCTTCGACTCCAGGATCGCCGCCAGCTGGCCCTGGCCGACGATGACGTGCATCTCGCGGCCGATGCCGGAGTCGGACAGCAGCTCCTGGATGTCCATCAGCCGGCACGAGTTGCCGTTGATCTCGTACTCGGTCGCGCCCTCGCGGAACATCCGGCGGGTGATCGACACCTCGGTGTAGTCGATCGGCAGGACGCCGTCGGAGTTGTCGATGGTCAGCGTCACCTCGGCGCGGCCCAGCGGCGCGCGGCCGGACGTGCCGGCGAAGATGACGTCCTCCATCTTGCCGCCGCGCAGGTCCTTCGCGCCCTGCGTGCCCATGACCCAGCGGAGCGCGTCGAGCACGTTCGACTTGCCGGACCCGTTGGGGCCGACGACGCACGTGATGCCCGGCTCGAAGCGCAGCGTGGTAGCCGAGGCGAAGGACTTGAACCCCTTCAGCGTCAGGCTCTTGAGGTGCACCGGGGCAGAGTACCCGTGGCGTGCGGGCCCTGGTCGCGAGGCGCGCCGCCGTTCGGCCTACGGACGCAGCGAGACCAGCACTTTCTGGTCCACCACGATGTCCAGCCGGTCGATCTGGTCGCGCCGGAACGACGTGGAGCCGGGGATCCGCTCGTCGTCCGGGTGGTCGGTGCCCCACCAGCCGCCGACCTCGGACTTGCCGGACCGGTTGTAGACCATGAGCTTGCAGCGCTGACCAGGGGGAATGTGCTGGAGCGAGAGCCACAGCTCGGTGCCCCACGACTTGGCCGTCAGGTCCGCCTGCGCGGCCACTCCGGTCGTGCCGTCGACGGCCTGCCACGTCGTCCGGTCGTCCGCGGCCGGCCGCAGGAACAGCACCGCGACCGCCACCAGCACGACCACCAGCGCACCGGCCCCGGCCAGCACCGGCCGCCGGCGTTTCACGGCGACCGGCTCGGGCTCGGGTTCCGGTTGGGGCAGCGGGACCAGGTCCGGGTCGGGCGCGGGGTCCTCGAACGGCAGCTCCAGGTCCTCCAGTCGGACCTGGCTGAGCAGGCCGGGCAGCGGCGCGAGGCGCAGCATCTCGCGGCGGCAGATCCCGCAGGTGCGCAGGTGGCGTTCGAACGCCGAGCGTTCAGCGGGGTCGAGCGAGCCGAGCAGGTACGCGCCCAGAGCGACGGTGTGGTCGCAGCTCAAAACTCGGTCACCCCCCGCTCCTCCAAGGCGTCACGCAGAGCACGCAGGGCGTAGAAGCAGCGCGACTTCACGGTGCCGGGCGGGATGCCCAGCACCGTCGCCGCCTCGTTGACCGTACGTCGGCGGTAGTACAGCTCGATCACCACGGCTCGGTGGTCGGGGCTGAGCGCCCGAAGCGCTTCGGCTACCTGCCAGCTTTGCAGGACGTGCTCCACCTCGTCGGCGACCGGCGGCAGGTCGGTCGGCTCGATGGGCACCTCGGAGTTGCGCCCGCCGCGCCGTCGGTAACCCGAGATGACCAGGTTCCTGGCCACCGTATAGAGCCAGGGGCCGGCATCGGCAGGGGTCAGCTCGTCTACGTGTTTCCACGCGCGCAGGAGGGTTTCCTGGACGACGTCCTCCGCTTGCTGGTGGTCGCCGCCGACCAGGCGGAGGACGTAGCCGTGCAGTGGGCCGCGCCAGCGGCCGTACAACTGCCTGACCACATCCTCGCCACGGTCCACACCGGTTTACTACGCCACCGGACCCTTAGCCGTTCAACGCTCCACGAAACCGGTGAGGCCGCCGCGGGGCTCCGACCAGCGCTCCACGATCGAGTCCACCCGACCGGGGGTATCACCGGAGCCCAATCGGACCAGCAGTTCGCGGCACGCGGCCTCGGTCCCCTCGGCGTTGACCTCCACCCGGCCGTCCCTCAGGTTCGACGCGCTGCCGACAAGTCCCAGCTCAAGCGCCTGAGCCCGGGTCCACCAGCGGAATCCGACGCCCTGCACGTGGCCGCGCACCCAGGCGGTGAGGCGCACGGTCCGCTCTACTCCAACCACGACTGCCATCCTGACATTTCACCCGATAGTGGTACGGTGCGCGACCGTGACTGCGCGGCGCGGTAACCGATCCGTCATGGGCGGACTCGTCGGGCTGCTCCTCGGGGCCGCCGGAGCGACCGGAGTGGCCTTCGCCGACCCGGACCAGCTCGCCCCGTTCGTCGCGCCCACCACAACACAGGACATCCGTGCCGACAACCCCGGAAGTGGCGGCATCGCCGGTCCGACGCGCACCAGCGCGCCGCAGGTGATCGCGCCGACCACGACGGCACCGACCACCACGACGTCCGAGACGACGACTACGACCACCGCCGAGCCCACGACCACCACCACTACGACGACCACGACCACCGTGCCGCCGACCACCACCACGGTGCCGGTGTCGGAGCCGCAGCGGGTCGTGGAACTGGTGAACGAGGCACGTGCCGCCGCCGGGTGCGGTGTGCTGAAGGTGGACGACCGGGCCGTCAAGGCGGCACAGGGCCACAGCGACGACATGTCGGCCCGTGACTACTTCTCACACGACACGCCGGAGGGCGTGGACTTCACGCAGCGGATGCGCGACGCGGGCTACCCGAGCCCGGGCGGCGAGAACATCGCCAAGGGGCAGCGCACGCCGGAAGCGGTCATGAAGGCGTGGATGAACTCCGACGGGCACCGTCGCAACATCCTGAACTGCGGATTCACCGTGATCGGGGTGGGTCTGGCCACCGACGGCTGGTACTGGACCCAGAATTTCGGCTGGTAACGAGGGAGTGCGAGTGTCCGACGGGATTTACGAGAGCCCGGAGCCCGACCGCCGCCGACCGCGGGTGTCGCCCAACGTGCTGCTCGCCGCGTCCGGGGTGCTGGTGGCGACGATCTTCGCGTCCATCGCCTCCATCGCGGGTGCGTCGTCGGACGGTGCCGCGCCGGCCAAGCAGACGCCGCGCGAGGACGTCGTGTCGCGCAGCACGCTGGTGACCACGACGAAGACGTCCGCGCCGGCGACGACGCTCACCACGACCGCGACGACCACGACCACCACCGACGAGACGACCACCACGACCACGCCCAAGCGTCGCGTGACAACCGTGACCAACCCGGACGGCACCACCACGACCACGACGCTGGACGACACCCCGCCGCCCCAGCAGTCGACCACGACCACCACGACGCCTCCAGCGCCCACGTCGAGCTCGACCACGACGACGACCGAGCCCCCGACGACCACCACGCCGAAGCCGCCCACTTCAACGACGACGGGCTGAGCCCAAACGAGGGCGTCGCACAGCGGTGACGGTCCGCCACACGAAGGTGTGGAGGGCCGCTCGAACGATGCGGCGATCGGCGCTTTCCGCCGATAACTCGGACACCTGACCATCCGACCGGGTTTCCCACAGGGAGATGGTGTGTTCGAGGAAGATCATCAGGCGTCACCGAAGAAGAAGGCTTCGTCGGTGGTCCTGCTGGCCGGTGGCGGCGTCGTCGTCGCCACCCTGATCGCAACGCTGGCATCGATACTGACCCACGGCGACGCCCCGCAGCCGGCACCGCCCGAGCCACGGGGCGACGTGCGGACGACGGTGGACACGACGGTGCGCGTCGCGGCGGACGGCAACACGGCCACGGTCGTGGTCACGGTGTCCGCCCGCGCCACCAAGCCGTCCCCGGACAAGCCGCACGAGCCGGAAGCCGCGAACGGGCCGGAACAGACCAAGGTCGAGCCGACCACCACGACGACGACCACGCAGTCGGTCACGCCCACGTCGCAGCCGCAGAGCAACCCGCCCTCGTCGTACAGCCCGACGCCGACCTCGTCGTCCAGCGCCGCGACGACGCCGAGCCCCACGTCCAGCACCCAGCCCTGAGAAAACGACGGGCGACCCGCCGGACCGGTCGTTAGGGTCCGGTCCAATGAGCGACTTCACCGCAGCCCGGATCGATCCGTCGAACTCCACGCAGTTGGCCGCCTGGGACGGCGACCAGGGCGCGTTCTGGGCGGACCGCGCCGACCGCATCGAAGCCGGCGTGGCCCGCTACCACCAGGGGTTCCTGGAGGCGGCGGCGCTCGACGCGGGGTCCGCCGTGCTGGATGTCGGCTGCGGCCACGGCGGGACCACCCGGGACGCGGCCCGGCTCGCCGGCTCCGCGCTGGGCGTCGACCTGTCGTCCCGGATGATCGCGCTGGCCCGGGAGCTGGCCGACCGGGAGCAGCTGGCCAACGTGTCGTTCGAGCAGGCCGACGCGCAGGTGCACCCGTTCCCGGACGCGGCGTTCGACGTGGTGCTCAGCCGGCACGGCGCGATGTTCTTCGGCGACCCGGTGGCCGCGTTCGGCAACCTCACCCGGGCCCTGCGACCCGGCGGCCGGCTGGTGCTGCTGACCTGGCAGCCGTTGGCGCGCAACGAGTTCGTCAGCTCGTTCCGCGCCGCGTTGGCCGCCGGACGCGACCTGCCGGTGCCGCCGCCGGACGCGCCGGGCCCGTTCGCGCTGAGCGACCCGGACCGGGTGCGGCGGCTGCTCGGCGCGGCCGGGCTGGTGGACGTGCGGCTGACCGCGCGCAGCGAGCCGATGTGGTTCGGCCGGGACGCGGCGGACGCGTTCGCCTTCGTCTCGGCCCAGCACGCCGGGCTGGTGCGGGATCTCGACCCGGACACCAGGGCCCGCGCGCTGGACACCCTGCGGGCCGAGGGCGGGGTGACGGAGGTGGCAGCCGATATCCTCGCCGTTCTCGCCCTGACCGGCGCTCGCCGCGACGAGATCAGGCGGTTGCGGTGGTGCAGCATGCAGCCGAGCCTGGGCCGGATCACCCTGGCCGCTTTCGAGCACAAGGGCGGGCACAAGACCGGCAACGTGCGGACCATCATGCTTCCGGCCGAGGCGCAGGCGATCCTCGCCAAGTACAGCCA
>CBHFOL010000338.1:0-8984 GCA_965995405.1 uncultured Saccharothrix sp. | reverse complement strand
TCGACGCCCAGGTCCTTGGCCAGCTTGCGGACCGGCGGCTTGGCCAGCGGCACGTACCCGCCCGGAGCCGGCTGGGCCGGTGCGGGCGGGGCGGCGACCGGAGCCGGAGCCACGGGTGCCACGGCCGCCGGAGCCGGAGGTGCCGGTGCGGTGGCGACGGCAACGGTGGCGACCGGAGCGGGCGCGTCCTTGCGGGCGCGGCGCTTCGACGGCCCGGACTTCGGGCCGTAGCCGACCAGGTTCGCGACCCGGCCCTCCGACGCCTCCGCGGCGGTCGCGCCGTTGGTCGGCGGAGCCGCCGGGGTGGCCGGGACCTCGGGCGCGGCCGTGCCGGACGGGTCCACGTCGATCGTGATGATCGGCACGCCGACCTCGACCGTCTGGCCCACCTCGACCAGCAGCTCGGTCACCAGCCCGTCCCACGGGCACGGCAGCTCGACCGCCGCCTTGGCGGTCTCGATCTCCACGATGATGTCGTTGACCTTGACCGTGTCACCGACGGCCACGTGCCAGGTGAGGATCTCGGCCTCGGTCAGCCCCTCCGCCGTGTCCGGCAGGGGGAATTGCTTGAACTGCGGCATGTCCGGAAATCCCCCTACCAGGCCAGTGAACGGTCTACGGCGTGCAGCACCCGGTCGAGGTCGGGGAGGAACTCCTCCTCCAACTTCGACGGCGGGTACGGCGTGTCGAAACCGGTCACCCGCAGCACGGGCGCCTCCAGCGAGTAGAAGCACTCCTGCTGCACCTTGGCGGCGATCTCGCTGGAGATCGACGACTCGCTGGGAGCCTCGGTCACCACGACCAGCCGGCCGGTGCGCCGCACCGACTCGTACACCGGACCCAGGTCCAGCGGGGACAGCGTGCGCAGGTCGATGACCTCCAGCGAACGCCCCTCCTCCTCGGCCGCCGCGGCGGCGTCGAGCGAGGTGCGCACCATCGGGCCGTAGCTGACCAGCGTCACGTCGTTGCCGGGCTTGAGCACGCGCGACTGGTACAGCGGTCCGGGCACGGCGGTCGTGTCGACCTGGCCCTTCTCGTAGTAGCGCCGCTTGGGCTCGAAGAACAGCACCGGGTCGTCGGAGTCGATCGCCTGCTGGATCATCCAGTACGCGTCGGCCGGGTTCGAGCACGACACGACCTTCAGGCCGGCGGTGTGCGCGAAGTACGACTCGGGCGACTCGGAGTGGTGCTCAACGGCACCGATCCCGCCGCCGAACGGCACCCGGATCACGATCGGCAGCTTGATCCGGCCCTGGGTCCGGAAGTGCAGCTTCGCGACCTGGCTGACGATCTGGTCGAAGCCGGGGAAGATGAAGCCCTCGAACTGGATCTCGCACACCGGCCGGTAGCCCCGGATCGCGAGGCCGACGGCGGTGCCGATGATGCCGGACTCGGACAGCGGGGTGTCCAGCACGCGCTGCTCGCCGAAGTCCTTCTGGAGCCCGTCGGTGATGCGGAACACACCGCCGAGCTTGCCGACGTCCTCGCCCATGACGAGGACCTTCGGGTTGGCCTCCATCGCCGCGCGCAGGCCGTTGTTGATCGCCTTGGCGATGGTCAGGGTCTGCACCGCCGCCGGAGCGGCCGACGTGGTGCGGTCCATCGTCGGAGCAGCCATCAGTGCTCACCTCCCGCGAAACCGGCGTGGTAGGCCAGGAACTCGTCGCGCTGGGCCTCCAGCACGGGGTTGCCCTCGGCGTAGACCTGGCTGAAGATCCGCCCGGCGGGCGGTGTGGGCAGGTTGACGCAGTAGTCCCGCATCCCGATCGCCAGCTCCTCGGCGTCGGCCTCGACCGAGTCGAAGAAGTCCTGGTCCGCCCACTGCTGCTTGACCAGGTGCACCTTGACCCGTTCGATCGGGTCCTTGAGCTTCCACAGCTCCAGCTCGTCGGACAGCCGGTAGCGGGACGGGTCGTCGGACGTGGTGTGCGCGTCCATGCGGTAGGTGAACGCCTCGATCAGGATCGGGCCGTTGCCCTGCCGGCACTCCTCCAGCGCCCAGCGGGACACGGCGAGCGTGGCCAGCACGTCGTTGCCGTCGACCCGGATGCCGGGGAAGCCGTAGCCGCGCGCCCGCTGGTAGAGCGGCAGGCGGGACTGGCGCTCGGTGGGCTCGGAGATGGCCCACTGGTTGTTCTGGCAGAAGAAGACGAGGGGCGCGTCGTAGACCGCCGCCCACACGAAGCCCTCGTGCACGTCGCCCTGGCTGGTCGCGCCGTCACCGAAGAAGCACATGGTGGCTTCGCTGTCCTCGTCGCCGACCTTGCCGTCGAAGCGCTGGCCCATGGCGTAGCCGGCGGCGTTGAGGACCTGGTTGCCGATGACGATCGTGTACGGGTGGAAGCGGTGCTCCACCGGGTCCCACGAGCCGTTGTCGGTGCCCCGGAACATGCCCAGGATCTCCGTCGGCTGCACGCCGCGGCACCAGGCCACGCCGTGCTCGCGGTAGCTCGGGAACGCCATGTCCATCGGCTTGAGCGCGCGGCCCGCACCGATCTGGGCGGCCTCCTGGCCGAGCAGCGGCACCCACAGACCCAGCTCGCCCTTGCGCTGCAACGCGTTGGCCTCGCGGTCGGCACGGCGCACCAGGACCATGTCGCGGTACAGCCCGCGCAGTTCCTCGGGCGTGATGTCGATGTCGAAGTCCGGGTGCTGGACCCGTTCGCCCTCCGGCGTCAACAGCTGCACCAGGTCGGCGCCGCCCTCGTCGGTCGCTCGCAAACCTGCGATCACCTGCTCCGCGGTCGGGGCGGCGGCGGTGGCCGGCAGGCTGTCCGGCCCCGGTTGCGTCCATTTCTCAGGGGACGACATTGCGCCTAACTCCTCGTCTTCGAGGCCGCCAAGTCGCTCGTGACGACCTTGCGCGGCGGCACCGCCGGTCACCGCCGCCCTTGGTGGGGGCGGTCGGACAACCGTCGGCGCTGACGGTGTTTCTCATCCACATCCTGACACGCGCTCCGCCGACTTGGTGAGTCCCGTCCCACTTCGTAATGCGGTGGGCACGCTTCTGAGCAGGCACAACGGTCGGAAGACCAATCTTCGGCAGTCCGAGTAGGCCGTTCGGACAACGAACAGGAATGCCCCGGTTACCGATCGTTAACAACGCT
The DNA here is from genome assembly GCA_965995405.1 of uncultured Saccharothrix sp. Taxonomy (GTDB): domain Bacteria; phylum Actinomycetota; class Actinomycetes; order Mycobacteriales; family Pseudonocardiaceae; genus Actinosynnema. The sequence goes on along the minus strand of CBHFOL010000338.1, from coordinate 5,877 downwards.
CCGTACGCCGACGGACACACCCCGTTGGTCGATTCGCGCGCTTGCTACCTCGCGGATTGGGCCGTTGGTCGGCTCGGACACCTGTGGACATCCGACCATCGGGCACTGGGAGGTTGTCCACGGGTCGGTATGTGGGTTGCTCGTGTAAAGATCGGGGGTGTGGACCGTTCAGTGCTGACCCGTACCGTCCGTGGGCTCTGGGATGACGACATCCTCCCGAGCCTGTCCGATCTCGTCGCGGTGCCGGCGATCTCGCCCGCGTTCGACCCGGCCTGGGCCGAGCACGGCCATCTGGCCGCCGCGATCGAGCACGTGCGCGCCTGGCTCGCTTCCCGCGACCTGCCGGGCGTCACCATCGAGGTCGTCCAGCTGGCCGGCCGGACGCCGTTGCTGCTGGTCGACGTGCCCGGCACGGCGGAGTCGACGGACACCGTGCTGATGTACGGGCACCTGGACAAGCAGCCGCCGGTGGCGAACTGGTCCGAGGGGCTCGGCCCGTGGACGCCGGTCGTGCGCGACGGACGGCTGTACGGCCGGGGCGCGGCGGACGACGGCTACGCCGGCTACGCGGCGGTCGCCGCGATCGAGGCGGTGCGCGCGGCCGGCGGGAAGCACGCGCGGTGCATCGTGCTGCTGGAGACCGGCGAGGAGTCCGGCAGCCCGGACCTGCCCGCCTACCTGGAGCACCTGCGGCCCCGGCTGGGCGACGTGTCGCTGGTGGTGTGCCTGGACTCGGGCGGCAGCGACTACGAGCGGATGTGGCTGACCACGTCGCTGCGCGGGCTGGCGCAGGCGACGATGACCGTGCGGGTGCTGGAGAGCGGGCTGCACTCGGGCATGGCGAGCGGCATCGTGCCGAGTTCGTTCCGGATCGCGCGGCAGCTGCTGGACCGGCTGGAGGACTCGGCGACCGGCGAGGTGCTGATCCGCGAGATGCACGTCGAGGTGCCGGAGAACCGGGTCGCCGAGGTGCGGGACGCGGTGGCGACCGTGCCCGGTGCGCAGGTGGCCACAGTGCCGTGGGCTCCGGGCGTGCGGCCGATGGGGACCGACGAGGTCGAGCTGGCGCTGAACGCCGGGTGGCGGCCCACGCTGTCGATCACCGGGGCGGACGGGCTGCCGCTGCCGGACGACGCGGGGAACGTGCTGCGGCCGTACACGGCGCTGGTGCTGAGCTTCCGGCTGCCGCCGACGGCGGATTCCAAGGCGTCGATCGAGGCGGTTCGGCGGTTGGTGACGACCGACGTGCCGTACGGCGCGGTGGTGGAGTTGTCGCGGGTCGAGCACGCGGACGGGTGGAACGCGCCCGACCTCGCGCCGTGGCTGCGGGAGACGCTGGACCGGATCGGCAAGGACGTGTTCGACGCGCCTTGGCGGACCGTGTCGCTGGGCGGCTCGATCCCGTTCATGGGCCTGCTGCACGAGGCTTACCCGGAGGCGCAGTTCCTGGTCACGGGTGCGGTCGGGCCGGACAGCAACTGCCACGTGCCGGACGAGTGGCTGCACCTGGCGCACGCGGCCCGGGTGACCGAGGCCGTCGCGGAGGTGCTGGACGCGCACAGCCGGCGCTGACCCGACGTCCCCGGGGTCCGGCGGACCCCGGGGACGTGAGCCGGGCGGTGGTCGGCCTTCTGGATCGATGCCGCACACTGGCCCGATGGACGAGCATCGGCAGCCGGCGGAGCGGGCGCGGTTGGGGGAGGCTGACGCGCCCACCTCGCCGTGGCGGCTCTGGGGTCCCTACCTGGCCGGGCGGCAGTGGGGCACGGTCCGGGAGGACTACTCCGCGAGCGGGGACGCCTGGACGTCGTTCCCGTTCGAGCACGCCCGGTCCCGCGCCTACCGGTGGGGTGAGGACGGCATCGCCGGGATCTGTGACGTGCACGGCTTCCTCAACCTCGGCGTCGCGCTGTGGAACGGGCGGGATCCGATCCTCAAGGAGCGGTACTTCGGGCTCGCCAACCACGAGGGCAACCACGGCGAGGACGTCAAAGAGCACTGGTGGGTCACGGACGGGACGCCGACGCACTCGTGGATGCGGGTCGTCTACCGCTACCCGCAGGCCGAGTTCCCCTACCGGGAGCTGCGCGACCTGGCGGTGCACGCCGGACGCCAGGGCCGGGAGCCCGAGCTGTCCGACACGGGTGTGCTGGACGAGAACCGGTTCTTCGACGTCCAGATCACCTACGCCAAGGCCGCGCCCACCGACATCTGCGTCGAGATCACCGCCACCAACCACGGCCCGGACCCGGCTCCGCTGCACCTGTTGCCACAGCTGTGGTTCCGCAACACCTGGGCCTGGGGCCGGGACGACCGCCGCCCGCACCTCCAGGCATCCACAAAGGACGGTTGGCGACGGATCACCGCCGACCACGGCGCACTCGGCCGGTACACGCTGCACGTCGAAGGCACGCCCACGTTGCTGGTCACCGAGAACGAGACCAACGAGGTCGACCTGTTCGGCGCCGCCGAGAACGCCTGCCCGCACACCAAGGACGGCATCGACCGGTACGTCGTGCGCGGCGAAACCAAGGCGTGCCAGGTGATCGGGCCGGACGACGTGAGCGCGCCCGGCACGAAGGTCGCGGCCTGGTACTCGTTCGACCCGGTCGAGCCCGGCGAGTCCGTCACGGTGCGCCTGCGGCTGATCGACGGCGACGGGCACATCGACGCCTTCGGCCCGACCTTTCAGTCCACTGTGGACGACCGACTCCGAGAGGCCGACGAGTTCCACCGGAACGACCTGGACCCGTTGCGCGCCAAGGTGGTCCGCCGCGCGCTGGCCGGGCTGCTGTGGACCAAGCAGCACTACCGGTTCCGCACCCGGGACTGGCTGGACGGCGATCCGGGCCGGCCCGCCGCACCCGGTTCCCGCCGGTCACCGCACGCCCGGAACGCGCACTGGCGGCACTTCGACGTCGCCGACGTGATCTCCATGCCGGACGAGTGGGAGTACCCGTGGTTCGCCGCGTGGGACCTCGCCTTCCACACCGTGCCGTTCGCGATGGTGGATCCGGCGTTCGCGAAGGAGCAGTTGCTGCTGCTGTGCCGGGAGTGGCTGATGCACCCCAACGGCCAGCTCCCCGCGTACGAGTGGGAGTTCGGCGACGTCAACCCGCCGGTCCACGCGTGGGCCGCGCTCCAGGTGTTCGGGCTCGACCCGGACCGGAAGTTCCTGGCCAAGGTCTTCCACAAGCTGCTGCTGAACTTCTCCTGGTGGGTCAACCGGAAGGACGCCGACGGCAGCTACCTGTTCGAGGGCGGGTTCCTCGGCATGGACAACATCGGGCCGGTCAACCGGTCGGAGCCGATGCTCGGGCAGTGGCGGCTGGAGCAGTCCGACGCCACGTCGTGGATGGCCGCGTACAGCCTGCACCTGATGCGGATGGCGCTGGAACTGGCCCGGCACGACGACTCCTACGAGGACGTGGCCACGAAGTTCGTGGAGCACTTCCTGAGCATCGCCGAGGCGTCCACCCGGTTCGGCTCGGGCGGGCGCGGGATCTGGGACGAGACGGACGGCTTCTGCTACGACGTGGTGTCGCGCCGGCTGCCGGACGGCACGGTCGAGTCGCAACCGGTGCGCGTGCGGTCGATGGTCGGCCTGATCCCGGTGCTGGCGTGCGCGGTGCTGGAGCCGTGGGTGTTCGAGGAACTGCCGGGGTTTGCCCGGCGGCTGGACCACCTGCTGGCCCGGCGGCCGGAACTGGGCCGGTTCCTCACCCGGCGGGACGGGCGGGTGCTGCTGTCGCTGCTGGACGACGGCAAGCTGCGCCGCGTGCTGGGCCGGATGCTGGACGAGGGCGAGTTCCTGTCGCCGCACGGCATCCGCAGCCTGTCCGCCGCGCACCGGGAGGGCCTGGAGGTGCAGGTCGCCGACCAGGAGCACCGGATGGGCTACGAGCCGGGCGAGTCGCGGACCCCGATGTTCGGCGGCAACTCGAACTGGCGCGGGCCGGTGTGGTTCCCGACGAACGCCCTGCTGGTGGAGGCCCTGCGGACGGTCGGGTCGTTCCACGGCGGCCTGTTCCACGTGGAACTTCCGACCCGGTCGCGGCGGCACGTGACGGCGGGTGAGGCGGCGGACGAGCTGGTCCGGCGGCTGGTGTCGCTGTTCCTGCCGGACCACGACGGGCGGCGGCCGGCCGACGGCAAGCGGGTGGAGTCGACGGATTCGGCGCTGTGGCGGGAACACGTCACCTTCAGCGAGTACTTCGACGGCGACACCGGCGAGGGCCTGGGCGCGACCCACCAGACCGGCTGGACCGCGCTGGTCGCGAGCCTGCTGACGGATCGTCGTCAGACGGGCGCTCCACGTGGAGAGAATGGGCGATTTGCGCCAAACGACTGAACATCCTGCGGCCGAACGCCGGGTGTGACGCAAGATTCATGCGCAGCTTCGGGCTGTAACACGCACGTGCTGTGCACCACGTCACCCAAGTGGCAGTATGCCGAACACTCGACCGACACAGTTACGAGGAGTGACGTCGTGGCCCGTCGTACCAGGCAAGTCGTACTCGCCCTGCTACCCGTGCTCGCACTGGCCGCTACGGCGTGCGCGACCAAGGTCAACACCGACTCGCCGGACAGCGGGTCGACCGTGAACCTGGTCAAGAGCGGCAAGCTGGTCACCTGCACCCACCTGTCCTACAAGCCGTTCCAGTACAGCGAGGGTGACAAGACGGTCGGCTTCGACGTCGACCTGGTCGACCTGGTCGCCAAGGAACTGAAGGTCACCCAGGAGATCTTCGACACCCCGTTCGACAACATCACCTCGGGCACGGTCTTCCGGACCAACGAGTGCGACCTGGCCGCGGCCGGCATGACGATCAACGACAAGCGCAAAGAGGCCATCGACTTCTCCGAGCCGTACTTCGACGCGTCGCAGGCGCTGCTCGTGAAGAAGGACTCCGCGATCAAGGACCTGCCCGACCTGAAGGGCAAGCGGCTGGGCGTCCAGCAGGGCACCACCGGCGAGGAGTACGCCAACAAGAACTCGGCGACCCACGGCTACACCGTCGTCCAGTTCGAGGACCTGCCGCTGATGGAGACCGCCGTGCGGACCGGCGCGGTCGACGCGGCGATCAACGACAACGGCGTGCTCTACGACTACATCAAGGAGTTCCCGGACACCGCCGTGACGCGCGAGTTCGACACCGGCGAGGTCTACGGCATCGGCATGAAGAAGGGCAACACCGCCCTGAAGGCCAAGGTCGACGAGGTTCTGAAGAAGGCCAAGGAAAGCGGCGAGTACGACAAGATCTACGAGAAGTGGTTCGGCAAGAAGCCGGTGAAGAAGTGACCGGTTGACCGCGGGGTCGGTGCTCACGGGCACCGGCCCCGTCCTTGTCCGACCCCCGCGCGAGAGGCCCCTGAAGATGGCCATGTCCAAACGGCAACGGGCGATCGCCTTCCGCCGTGCGCAGTACGCACTCCTGATCGTCCTCGTCCTGCTCATCGCGGTCTTCGCGAACTGGGGCGAGCTCCTGAACTCGTTCTTCAACGTGGACACCGCGAAGAAGATGTTCCCGACCGTCATCTCGACCGCGCTGGTCAACACGGTGGTGTACAGCGCGTTCGGGTTCGCGATCGGGCTGGGTCTTGGTCTGCTGCTGGCGCTGATGAAGCTGTCCCCGGTCGCGCCGTGGCGGTGGATCGCGACGATCTACATCGAGTTCTTCCGGGGTGTGCCCGCCCTGCTGGTGTTCGTCGCGCTGAGCGTGGCCGTGCCGCTGGCGTTCGGCCTGAAGTTCGACATCAACTCGACGGCCGGCCTCGCGCTCGGCATCGTCGGCAGCGCCTACATCGGCGAGACGATCCGGGCAGGCATCCAGGCCGTGCCGAAGGGGCAGATCGAGGCCGCGCGCTCGTTGGGCA
>CBHFOL010000337.1:0-9018 GCA_965995405.1 uncultured Saccharothrix sp. | reverse complement strand
TGTTGAACGGTGGTGTCTCACGGTAACCGTGCCGCGCGTACAGCTTCCGGGCTTCGACCAGGTCAGCCCGGGTGTCGAGGCGAACGGCGGTCGCACCAAGTGAGACAGCGGCCTCCTCGACCGCCGTCAGCAGCGCGGCTCCCCCACCCGTCCCGCGCACCGCCGAATGGACGAACACCCGTTTCAGCTCGGCGGTTTCCGGGGTCACCATCCGGAACCCGGCGCAGGACAGCGGCCGTTCGCCCAAGCGGCCGACGAAGAACGCGGCGAGGTCGTCGGTCGGGTCGTCCGCGATCGCCCGGTCCACCTCGGAGTCGGTCGCGGATCGACCGTAGTAGCGCCCGATGATGTCCGCCAGGTAGTCGCGGATCAGCGTCCGCGCCTCCGGGCCGTCGATGGGCGCGGGCTGAACGGTCCACGTCGTCACGGCGTTATTCTCGCCGCCATTGGGCCGTTCGGACACCTGGTTTTCGTCATTCCGGACGCGTGTAAAGTCCACGCCCGTGGCAGCGCAACAGGTCCGTGTCGAGCGGGACGCGGCAGGGCTCGCCGTGCTCACCGTCGACGCTCCCCCGCTGAACCTCTACACCGCCGAACTCCAGGACCTGCTGGACGCCGCCATCGGCGACCTGGAGGACCGCCCCGCGCGGGCCCTGCTGGTGCGCGCCGAGGGCAAGGTGGTCAGCGGCGGCGTGGACGTGCACCTGTTCGCCGCGCAGAAGACCCGCACGCAGGCCAAGGCGCTGTTCGACCAGATGCTGGACCTGTCGGACCGGGTGGCCGCGCTGCCGTTCCCGACCGTGTTCGCCGCGCACGGCCTGTGCCTGACCTGGGCGTTCGAGGTCGCGGTGGCGTGCGACATCCTGCTGGCCGCCGAACGCGCCGAGTTCGGCCTGGTGGAACAGGTGATCGGGCTCACCCCGACCATGGGCGGCACGCAGCGCCTCGCCGCCCGCGCGGGTGTGGGGCGGGCCAAGGAGTTCGTGATGACCGGCGACCGCTACGACGCGGCCACGCTGGAGCGGTGGAACGTGGTCAACCGCGTGCTGCCCGACGACGGCTTCGACGACGCCGCGCTCCGGTTCGCGCAAAAGCTGGCCAACGGCCCCACCCAGGCGCACGCGGCGACCAAGCAGGTACTGGCGCACTACGAACGCGGCGGCGTGGCCGAGGCGAACGAGAACATCACGTCCATCGCGGCGGACCTGTTCGAGACCGAGGACCTCCAGCACGGCGTCCGGTCGTTCCTGACCGACGGGCCGGGCCGGGCGGCGTTCACCGGTCGCTGATCCGCCGGTACTCCAGCCAGCGGTCGCTCAGCTGCGCCCAGATCGCCTGGTACTGCCCGAACATCTCGTCGATCCGGGCCCGGTCGAGCTGGTCCGGATCGTGCGCGGCGACGTAGTGGGACAGGTCGTCGCGCAGCCGGTAGAAGCGGTACTGCGACTCCTCCATCAGCACCCACAGCGAGCGCCACGCGAAGAACGGCTCCAGCACGCCCATCACGGTCGTCAGCGCCACCAGCGAGAACGCCAGGCCGGTCCAGAAGTCCAGGTCCTGCCAGCCCAGGATGATCGTCGCCGTGCCGGACATGGCCAGCAACGACACCTTCAGCAGGGTCGACCGCAGCCGGAACCGGTTCTTGCGCGACCGGCCGTACTTCGTGGCCTCGTCCACCCGGACCAGGAGGTCCTGCGCGAGTTCCAGGGGTGTCAGGCCGGACTTCACCACGGGCTTGTCCACGCGGGCACTTTAACGGGCGTCGTAGACCGTGGGGCCGTACCAGGCCAACGCGGACCGCAGCTCGGCGACGTCCCGCTCCCGCCGCTTGCGGTACCGCTCGTGCGAGATCGGGTAGATCCGCACACCGCCCTTGTACGACTGGAAACTGCCGCGCCCCAACGTCTCCGGCACCTGCGCCGCGCTCACCAGCCACACCACCACCCACGGCCGCGAGCCGGTGCCCTCCACCTTGACCCGCGAGATCGCGTACCACGGCAGCCGCCGCTTCTGTTCGCCACTGGACACCGTGATGCCGTCCGGCGCGATGTCGATGGCCAGCGGCGACCGCACCGCGCCCACGAACAGCCGTACCGCGAAGAACGCGAACACCAGGAACGCGATGCCCGCCGCGCCCTTCACACCGCCGGACGTGAGCTCCGCGTGGCTCGCGACGGCCAGCGCCGTCAACGCGGCGCACGAATGCGCGGCGCTCCAGCCCAGCGCGACCGCCCGGGACGTCCGGAACTGCGCCCCGCTCTTCTTCAACGGCGGCGTGTACGGCCGGATCGGCCCGCTCGGCGGCAACACCGACGGCTGCGGCGACCCGACCGGCATCCCAACGGGCGGCGGGTCCTCCACCAGCAGCCTGGTCGGCGGCTTGCGCTCGTCGGGCATGACCCGCGTCGGCGGCTTGGCGGGCAGTTCCCGCAGCTCGGTGTGCCGCTGCTCGACCAGCGTGCGGATCTGCGCGGGCAGCCAGGACGGCTCGTTGGTCGGCGGCCCGATCAGCTCCAGCAGCCGGGTGGGCGTCGGCCGGTTCGCCGGTTCCCGCACCAGGCACGGCACGATCAGCGGCACCAGCCCCGGCGGCACCCGGGTCAGGTCCGGCTCCTGGTGCACCACCCGGTAGACCAGCGCGGACGTCGCGCCCTCGCCGTACGGGCCGGCCCCGGTCGCCGCGTACACCAGCACCGAGCCCAGCGCGAAGACGTCGCTCTGCGGCGTGATCCGCGAGCCGACGACCTGCTCCGGCGACAGGTAGCCGGGCGTGCCGAACACGATCCCGGCCTCGGTCAGCGCGGAGTGCTCCAGCGCCCGCGCGATGCCGAAGTCGATGACCCGGGGCCCGTCGTTGGCGAGCAGCACGTTGGACGGCTTGAGGTCGCGGTGCACCAGACCCGCGCCGTGGATCGCGGCCAGCGCCTCGGCCAGCCCGGCCGCGAGCCGGCGCACGGCCCGTTCGGGCAGCGGACCGTAGTCCTGGACGGCCTGGTGGAGCGTCGGTCCGGGCACGTATTCGGTGGCCATCCAGGGCCGGTCGGCGTCCGGGTCCGCGCCGACCACGGTGGCCGTCCAGAACCCGCCGACGGACCGGGCCATCTCGACTTCCCGGCGGAACCGCTCCCGGAACTCCGGGTTGTCCGCCAGTTCGGGCCGCGCGACCTTGACCGCGACCGGGCGACCGCCCGGGGAACGGGCGAGGTACACCGAGCCCATCGCCCCGCGACCGAGGGCGGCGAGCAGCGTGTAGTCGCCGATCCGCGTCGGGGCGTTCGGAGGCAAAGGCTGCACGACACCCACATTAGAGGCGTCGGCGGCCTCGGTCGGCCAAGACGGGTAGTTCTACCCAGTGTCCGACCGCACACACACCGTCAGCTCTCGGCGCGGGTCACCAGTTCGGCCGCACGCGAGTGCCACGAGTACCGCTCCACCGACGCCCGCAGCGCCGCCGCCGGCCGTGGACCGCCCTCGGCCAGCGTCTTCCGGACCGCTGCCACGAACTCGGCGTGCCCGGAAACCGCCCGCACCCGGTCGGTGTACGCGGCCAGCTCGGCGAAGTCCGTGCTCACCACGGGCAGGCCCAGGGCCAGGTACTCCTTGAGCTTGATCGGGTTGGAGTGCTTGATCCAGTTGTTGTCCTGCCACGGCATGATCGCCACGTCGAACGCCGAACCGTAGGCCGGGATCGTGCTGTACGGCCGGAAGCCCAGCCAGTGGACGTTCGGGTACTTGTCGAACCGCTCCATCGGGTGGGTGGCGTCGCCGATCAGCACCAGCGACGCCGTGGGCAGCTCGGCCGCGAGCCGTTCCAGCAGGTCGAAGTCGACCACGAAGTCGTCCAGCGCGCCGAAGAACCCGATCCGGGGCCCGTCGATCGCCCGGATGTCGTCCGGCCACTCGAACTCCGGGCGGGCGGTGAAGTGGTCGACGTCCACGCCGTGGTCCAGGAAGTGCGCCCGGTCCCCGGTGCGCGGGCGTTCCTCGTCCATCAGCGCGTGGCTCACGTAGATCACGTGGTCGGCGTGCTCCAGCAACTGGTGTTCCAGGGCCTCGATGGACGCGCGGTCGGCCTCCGGGAAGTCCGAGTGCCGGTCCGAGCGGTTGAACACCAGGCTGTGCTTGCGCATCGGGGCCACCACGTCCCACGCGGTCGGGATGGTGACCATGATCACGGGAGTGCGCAACCGTAGCGCCTTCGCCACCAACCGCACCTGGGTGCGTACCAGGACGGCGTTCACCTTGCGCAGGAACGGCGACCCGTAGAACGGCAGCGGCAACGGGGACATCACGTAGAAGTTCGGCAGCGGCTTGCGGACGAACTTGGCGACGCTGCGCAGCTTGCGCAGAATCCGCCGGGCCACGTGCGTGCTGTTGCCACGGGTCGGCATCCGCATCCCGATGCTGTTGACCACCAGCACCTTCCGGCGTTCGGCGACCGACCGCATCAACTGGAAGTCCGAGTGCGCCCGGTTGTGGTACCACCAGTCCTGCGCGGAAAAACAGATCCACCCCTGCGCCTCGCCGGGCCGGGCCGGCCAGCGCCGCCAGCGCAGCAAGTCGCCCAATGCCTTGCGGTGCTTCACCGAACGCGGCGCGCGCAGCAGCTCGTTCACCAGCACCGTCAACCACATCACGAACGCCGCCGCACGGCCGCTGCGCTCCCGGATCATCCGAACCCGGTTGGTGGTGGCCATCGACCACAGCACAGGCGACGTGGACTGCTCACCACCCAGATGCACGGCACGCGCGCGCGGCTCGTACCGGATGCCGAAGCCCCGTTTCCCGGCGCGAAGCATGTACTCGGTCTCCTCCGAATACAGGAAGTACCGCTCCTCCAACGTTCCGACAGCGTCCCGACAAGCGCGGGACACCAGCCACGCCGCCCCGGTCACCCAGTCCGCCGAGCCCGCCGTCTCATACCGCCGCTGTTCCACCACGAGTTCGCCGAGCGGCGCGATCCGCCCCGCACGCGTCCCACCCAGCAACGCCTCGCCCAAGGCCCGCAACGGATTCGGCGCACGCCGCAACGACAACTGCTGGGTGCCGTCGGCATTCAACAGCCGCGGCGCGGCGATTCCGGTGCCGGGCAAAGCCAACGCGGCCTGCAACAATTCCACCGCATCCGGCTCCAGCCGCACATCCGGGTTCAGCACCAGGATGTCGCAGTCGGGCGCGGCGGCGAACCCGGCGTTCACCCCGGCCGCGAACCCGTCGTTGGCGGGCCGCGCCACGATCTCCGCGTCCGGCGCGACCCGGGCCACGACGTCCAGCGTGTCGTCGGTCGACGCGTTGTCCACGACCACCACCCGACTGTCCGGAATGGACCGGAGGGCGACGGCGACGGACTTGAGGCACGCCTCCACCACATCGGCGCTGTGGTAGGTCACGATGACCACGGCAAGCGGCACTGGTCACTTCTCCCGGCTGAAGCGGATGCGGACGGCGTCGGACAGCAGGCGGAACGCGAACGGCAGGTCGTCACGCAGGTAGCGCTTGGCGAGCCGGCGCGGTTCCAACGCCAGCCGGTGCAACCACTCGCCACCGATCTTCTGCACCGCACCCGGCGCACGCTTGAACTCACCGGCAGCCATCGGAATGCCCGCGCCACACCCAAGGAACCAGGTCCGCGGCAGCTCCGCGCGCAACAGCCGGATCAGCCGCTCCTGCTTCGGGAACCCCAGCCCCACCAGCACCAGGTCGGGCTTGGCCTCCACGACCTTCGCCACCGCCTCCGCGGTAGCCACCGGATCGGCATCGAACCCGAACGGCGGCGAATCGGTACCCACCACCCGCAGCCCCGGGTACTGCCCTTTCAGCGCCTCGGCAGCCTTCTCCGGCACACCCGGGTTGCCACCCAGCAGGTACACCGACCGCCCCTCACGCGCGGCGGCACCGGACAGCGTGAACACCAGCGACGAGCCGGTGACCCGTTCCGGCACCGGCACACCGGCCAACCGGCCGGCCCACACCACCGGCATCCCGTCGGCGACGACCAGCTCCGACTCGGCGATCAGCGCGGCCAGCTCCGGCGACCGGGTGGCGGCGCGCACGATGTCCACGTTGGCCGTGACGATCGCACCGCCCAAGCCCTGCCGCCAAGCCTCGGCGACGTGGTCGGCGACCCCGGATTCGCGGACGGACCACACGTCGACGGCACCCACCCGGACCACGGGCGGCGGGATCTGTGGCATACCCGCGTCATCGGGTTATGAAGGGTCCCCGTTACGGAGCGGCGATGTGATCGACGACGCGAGCACGTCTCACGTAACGACTACCGCCGGTGACCGATAACGTGGGCATGTACGTCGCGTCGGTCCGGCCGTCCGAACGGGTCAAGGGCAAGGTCCCGGGCACCGTGATCGCACTGGGCACAGTGAGTCTGCTCACTGACATATCAGCCGAGATGATCACCGCGTTCATGCCCGTCTACCTGCTCTTCACGCTCCAGATGGGTTACGCGCAGTTCGGCATCCTGGACGGTGTGTACACAGGCGCGACGGCCGTCCTGCGCCTGGTCGGCGGCCACGTCTCGGACCGCACGCACCGCCACAAGGCGATCGCCGCCGTCGGTTACGGCCTGTCCGCGGTGACCAAGCTGGTGTTCCCCGCGGTCGGCGCGAACGCGTTCGGCATCGGCGCGACCATGGCCGCCGACCGGGCGGGCAAGGGCCTGCGCACTGCGCCCCGGGACGCGCTGATCTCGCTGTCCACTCCGCCGGACCGGCTGGGCGCGGCGTTCGGCGTGCACCGGACCATGGACACGATCGGCGCGCTGCTGGGCCCGCTGGTGACGTTCCTGCTGCTCTACCAGATCGGCATGGTGGCCGGCCCGGTGTTCGTGGTCAGCGCGTGCTTCGCGGTGATCGGGCTGATCGTGCTGGTCGCGTTCGTCCGGGAGAACCGGGCCGAAGCCCGCACCGGCCCCAAGCCGTCGATCAAAGCCGGCCTGGCACTCCTGAAGGACGCGGACTACCGAAAGGTCGCGATCGCAGCGGCCATCCTGGGCCTGGCAACCCTGTCCGACGCGTTCGTCTTCATCCTCGTCCAGAAGGCAACGGACATCTCCCTCGCCGCCCTCCCCCTGCTCCCCCTGGGCACCGCGCTGATCTTCCTCCTGGCGGCAACCCCGATCGGCCGCCTGGCGGACAAGATCGGCCGTTGGCAGGTGTTCCTGGGCGGACACGTGCTGCTACTGGCGGTGTATGTCCTGCTGCTGGCATCCGGCACCGGCTACCTGGGCGTCGCCGCGGCGTTGCTGCTGCACGGCCTCTTCTACGCCGCCACCGACGGCGTGCTCTCCGCCCGAGTGAGCGCACTGGTGCCGGAATCACTCAGAGCATCCGGCCTCTCCGTAGTCCAGACAGGCCAAGCCCTCACCCGCCTGGTCTCCTCGGTGGCGTTCGGCTTCCTGCTCCAGTTCGCCACCTTCAACACCGCCGTGTACGCGGCGATCGCCGCGCTGGCACTGGCAGTGCTCGCAGCCTGGCGAATGTCCTGAGACGCAAACGGTCCAGGCGGCAAACAAACACCGCCTGGACCGCGAGAACAACCCGCTACAGCAGACCGATCGGACCGTGCGCAGCGGACGGGCCATGCGCAAGATCGCCGGCAAACGCAGCGGTGTAGCCCTGGAGCAACGTCGCCAACCCCACCAACAGCGGCACGTTGGCGTCACAGGTCGCCTTACCCGCCGAGTTGGTGACCGCCGTGCACAACGGGTGCCCCTTCACAGTGCGGAAGGCAACCGTCTTGCCCACCACCGGATTCCCCGTGTGCGACTCGGTAAGCGTCGCGTCCATACCGCGCACGGTGAACCCGATCAGCCGCAACTGGAGCGACGCGTACCCCGCCGCCAGCTTGGTAGGCGCGGGCGGCACGGCGTGGATCGCCACCCCGACCGGATTGACCCCGACCGCGATGGTGTTCACCACCGTCAGCGAGGCAGTATCCACAATGGACACCGTCCCGCCGCCGAAGTTGGTGACATACGCCTTGCCGCCATCCGGCGTGAGCGCCACACCGATCGGCCGGTCACCAACCGCGATCGCGGCAACAGGCGCCTGCGCGACGACGTCGAGCACCGACACCGTGTCACCCTCGCTGTTGGTGACGAACGCCCGGCTCCCGTCCGGCGAGATCGCGATGCCGTGCGGGATGAAGCTGACCGGGATCGTCCCCACGACCGTGTTGGAGGCAACCGACACGACCGCCACGTTGTTGGAGAACTTGTTGACCACCAACAGCTTCGAGCCATCCGGCGTAACCGCGACAGCCGTGGGCGTATTACCCGTGGCGATCTCGGTCAACTCGGTGTTGGTGGTCGTGTCGACAACGGACACCGTGCCCGCGCCGACCACGTCGTGCGCCACGTACAGCCGGGTGCCGTCCGGCGTCAACGCGACACCGTCCGCGTTCGGCCCGACCGGAATCGTCTCGGTGGTGGTCAACGTGGCCGCGTCCACCACGGAAACCGTTCCGGCAAGGTAGTTCGACACGTAGACGTGGCTGCCACTCGGCGACACCACGACACCGGCCGGCCCGTCACCGACCGGCACGGCCGCGTCGATCGTGTTGGTGGGCGTGTCGATCACGGTCAACGTGTCATTGCGTACGTTCGTCACGTAGCCACGAGCGCCGTCGAACGCAACGCCCACCCCGTAAGGCGAATCGCCGTTCGAGTCGGACAACGTGCTGGTGATGGTGTCGGTGGCCGTGTCGAGCACGGAGACACCGCCACCGTTGTTCGCGATGTAGCCGAGGACTCGGGTAGGCGCGGCGACCGCCGACCCGCCGGGAACGAGCAGCAGCGCCGCCCCCAACGCGACCGCACCACCAAGCGCGGTCGATCTACGAAGAATGCTGGGCCGGTCTGTTCTGGGCATCGGTCGGCCTCCATGTCGACAGGGGTCCCGCATGGCCCCAAGCGCCGTAGAGCCCCGGGCCGTTAGCCGAACCTCTACTCACACGACTGCGCCTCACCGAAGCGCCGTCGAACATGGACGAACCCTCACAACC
>CBHFOL010000336.1:0-9027 GCA_965995405.1 uncultured Saccharothrix sp. | reverse complement strand
CTGCGCGAGTTCGGCTACCAGCCGGTGGTCGAGCCGGACGACCCCGACCCGGTGCCCGTCAGCCCCGAACCGGACCGGCACCACGGGGTGCGCTACGCCGACCTGACCGCCGGACCCGGCGGCACCGAGGTGTGGTGCGTGCGCGAGACGGTGACCGGCGACGCCCGCACCGACGTCCGCCGCGACCTGGTCGCCGTGCCGCTGGACGGCTCGCAGCCGCGCGTGCTGGCGGCCAGCCACCACTTCATGACCGGCCCCCGGCTGTCCCCGGACGGCACGCACTTCGCGTGGCTGGGCTGGAACCACCCGGACATGCCGTGGGACGGCACCGAACTGTGCGTCGCCGAGGTCGGCTCCACCGACCACCGGGTGCTCGCCGGCGGTCGCCGCGAAGCGGTGTGCCAGGTCGAGTGGGAGGGGCGCGACCTGCTGGCGCTGACCGACCCCGACGGCTGGTGGAACCTGTTCCGGATCTCCCTGGACGGCACGAAGAAGAACCTCGCGCCGGTCGAGGAGGAGCTGGGCGGCCCGATGTGGCGGCTCGGCAACCGGTGGTTCGCCGCCCTGGGCCCCGGCCGCTACCTGGTGCTGCGGTCCGGCGCGCTGGCCGTGCTGGACGAGCGCACCGGCACCGTCACCGACGTGGACAACGACCTGCCGGTGTGGCTGGCGCACCTGGCCGTGCACGACGGGGTCGTCGTCAGCGGCGCGGCCGGGCCCCGCGAGGACGCCGCCGTCGTGACCCTCGACCTGTCCACCGGCGAGCTGACCCGGCTCACCGAGCCCCCCGGGTCGCTGCCGCCCGCCGACTACCTGCCGGTCCCGGTGGAACGCGTGTTCACCGGCCCGGACGGGCAGGACGTCCCGGCCTACGTGTACCCGCCGACCAACCCGGAGTTCACCGGACCCGACGACGAGCGCCCGCCGTACGTGGTGCACGTCCACGGCGGCCCCACCGGCCGGTCCGCGCCGGTCCTGGACATCGACCTCGCCTACTTCACCAGCCGCGGCATCGGCGTCGTGTCGGTGAACTACGGCGGCTCCACCGGCTACGGCCGGGCGTTCCGGGAACGGCTGCGCGAGCAGTGGGGCGTGGTCGACGTCAACGACTGCGCCGCCGTCGCGCAGGCACTGGCCGACGAGGGCACCGCCGACGGGACCCGGCTGGGCATCCGGGGCGGCAGCGCGGGCGGCTGGACGTCCGCGGCGTCCATGACCGGCGTCAAGACCTACCGGTGCGGCATGGTGGCGTTCCCCATCCTGGACCTCCAGGGCTGGACCGGGGACGGCGGCGAGACCCACGACTTCGAGTCCCGCTACGTCGAGGGCCTGGTCGGGCCGTGGCCGGAGACCGCCGACCGGTACGCCGAGCGGTCCCCGTCGCACCGGGTGGACCGGCTCAACGGACCGGTGCTGCTGCTCCAGGGCCTGGAGGACGAGATCTGCCCGCCCGAACAGGCCGACCGGTTCGTGGCCGCGCTCGACGGGACCGGCATCCCGCACGCCTACCTCACGTTCGAGGGCGAGCAGCACGGGTTCCGCAAGGCCGAGTCGATCGTCGCCGCGCTGGAGGCCGAGCTGTCGTTCTACGGGCAGGTGTTCGGGTTCACCCCCGAGGGCGTGCCGGTGCTGGAACTGCGTCGGTGACCCCGCGCCCGCTGCGGGCGGGCGACCGCGTGACCGTGGTCAGCCCGGCCGGCCCCGTGCCGGCCGGGCTGCTGCGCGCCGGGGTCGCGTGGCTGTCCACCTGGGGCCTGGACGTCGTCGTCGCGCCGCACGCCCTGGACACCCACCCGACCCTGCCCTACCTGGCGGGCGCCGACGCCGACCGGGCCGCCGACCTGCGCGACGCGTGGCTCGACCCGACCGTCGCGGCCGTGCTGTGCGCACGCGGCGGGTACGGCAGCACCCGGATCGTGGACCTGCTCGACTGGGACCTGCTGGCCCGCACCCCGAAGGTGTTCGTCGGGTCCAGCGACGTCACCGCCCTGCACGAGCCGCTGTGGCGGGCCGGGGTGGCCAGCTGGTTCGGGCCGATGGTCGGCACCGCCGCGTTCGTGCACGACACGCCCACGCGGGAACGGCTCCGCGACGCCCTGTTCCGCGGGCCGGCCCCGCTGCCCGGCGTGACCGTGGTCCCGGGTCGGGCGCGCGGTGTCGCCGTCGGCGGCAACGTGAGCCTGCTCGGCGCGCCGCCGCCGGACGGGGCGGTCGCGTTCCTGGAGGACGTCGGGGAGGAGCCCTACCGGCTGGACCGGCTGCTCACCGGGCTGCTGCGCGGCGGCTGGTTCGCGGACGTCGCCGGGATCGTGCTCGGCTCGTGGACCGGCTGCGGCGACGTGGACGAGGTGCTGTGCGACCGGCTCGGCGGGCTGGGCGTGCCGGTCCTCGGGTCGGTGGCGTTCGGGCACTGCGCCGCGCAGCACACCGTGCCGCTCGGGGTGACCGTCGAGGTCGACGCCGACACCGGCGTGGTGTCCGCGGTGGCGTGAGGACCGACGGCACGTTCGACGCCCCGGGCACGCGTGCGCCGGCTCCACGACGTGCCCGGCGACGCGCGCCGTGGAGCCGGATCCGGTGGCCGGCGGGTGCCGGGCTTCCCCGGCAGGCCGTCAGACCTTGAAGACCGCCCGCTGCGACTCGCACTGCTCGTCGGCGCGGTCGGTGTGGCAGAGCCTCACGGTGAAGCCGATCTCGCCGCCCGTCGTCGGGACGCCGGCCACGACGACGGTGTGGCGGGCGATGCTCGCGATGCTGGCCGGCACCTTCAGCACGACCGGCCGGTCACCCGGGACGTCGGCCGGCGGGAACTTCCGGCCGCAGCGCCGGTTGCCCTCGGGCGTGGTCTCGACCGCGTAGAGGCGGTCGCCGCCGATCGGCGTCAGGTCCAGGTGCGGGGACGCGTCGAGCGCCGGGTCGCCGGACTTCGGGTTGAGGTTGATCGTGGACAGGCTGAACACCGCGTTGCGGGTGCCCGGGGGCGTGGTGATCGCGCAGTCGTCCAC
The DNA here is from genome assembly GCA_965995405.1 of uncultured Saccharothrix sp. Lineage (GTDB taxonomy): Bacteria > Actinomycetota > Actinomycetes > Mycobacteriales > Pseudonocardiaceae > Actinosynnema. Next base: position 6,022 of record CBHFOL010000336.1, on the reverse strand, counting down.
CTGGTCCTCGAACCCCGTGTGCCGGATCGTGACCGAGGCGTGGACGTCGGCGTTGACCGTGCCGCCCCCGTCCGGCACCTGCTTGGCGTAGCGGAACTCGAACTTGTGGCGCGGGCCGTCGGGATCGGGCTCGGGGCTGGGATCGGGAGCTGAAGTCACCGTGGGATCCGCCGTGGAAGTCGAGGTGGACGTGGCCGTCGGGTCGGGAACCGGGGTCGACGTGGACGTGGGGGCGGACGTGGGTTCGGTGACGGCCGGCCCGCGCTCGTGGTTGCGGCCCTCCTGCGCCTGACCGGTCGAGGGCGACCCGCCCGACGAGGACGTGTCGGCGATCCGGTAGGTCACGACCCCGGCGGCGCCCAGCAGGACGACCGCCAGCGACACGCCCACGGCGACCCGCAGCGACGGACGGCGACCTGGCCCGCTCGTGGTCGCGCTGCCGGCGGCGGACACCCCGGTCCGGGCACCGTCGTCGTGGAGGCCGCCGGCCGGGTGCGTCGCCTCGGACAACGCGGCCCCCACCGCGTCGTCGAACGCCGCGTCGCCCGCGCACATCGCGGCCACCGCATCCGCCGCGCCGGCCCGCGCGGCCTGCTCACCGGGGGCGGAGGCGAGCCGGTCCAGGGCCGCCGACCACTCCGGGGTCGCCCGTGCCCGTCCTGTCACCAGCGTGTGCAGCCGTTCCACGGCGGTGCCCGACGACTCCCGGTCGCCGGACCTACCGGCAAGCAGATGGTCACCCATTAAGGCGACAACCTGTTCGCCGAGTAAACCTGCATCCATGCCCGTGCCTCCCCTGCGAGGGTCTGATGCGCCCATCGTGTCGGAGCGGACACCCTGCGCAACCGCAAAAATGCGGACTCGTCGGATCGGGCAGAGCGGTGCTCGGCTTGGCCGGGATCGGATCGCGACGTGTCCATCCCGGCCGGAATACGGCGGACGCGACCGCGTTCCCGACCGGAACCGGCGGCAACCGGGGCCGATCCGCCCGGAGCCCGATCCCGGCCGGAACACGGCCGCGTCCGGAGAACGGACGAGCCGGCCTAGAAGCCGAACGCCAGCAGCACGCTGCCGTGCGGATTCGGATAGGCGGGCCAGTACCCGGCCTGCACGTACACCATGCCGTTCACGACCACCGCGCCACCGCCGCCGCCCGAGATCGCGCCACCCCGACCCGGCTTGCCGTTCACGCCGGTGAAGTCGCGGACCGTGTCGAACGTCCACAGCACCCGGCCGGTGTGGGCCGAGTAGGCGCGCAGCTTGCCGTCGTTGCTGCCCTCGTAGACCACACCCGGGCTGGACGACACCGCCGGGCCGTGCGCCAGGAGGCACACGTCCGGGTGCTGCGCCGCGCCGCCCGTCGTGCAGCCGTCCGCCGGGTGCGGGGTCTCCCACCGCACCGCGCCGGTCGCCGGGTCCAGCGCGAACAGCGTGCCCGGGTCGGCGAAGTAGGTCGCGACGTACAGCTGCCGCCCGTCGAAACTCGACCCCCACTGGATGCCGCCCAGACCCGCGCCCGGCCACGGCACACCCAGCTGCCGCCGCCACACCACCTCGCCGGTCTCGGCGTCGAACGCGTGGTAGACACCCAGCTTCTGCCCGACGCCGACCAGCTTGCGTCCGCCGGCGGTGAACAGGTTCGGCGTCGCGCCGATGTCGTAGTCCAGCGCCGAACCGTCCTTGAGGCCGGGGCAGTAGCCCTCCGCGTCGGGCTCGCCGCACAGGCCCCGCCACGTGTCGGCCTTGGTGACCTGGTTGCGCCACTTCACCGCGCCCGTGCGGGTGTCCAGCGCGAGCAGCGAGTCGAAGTCGCCCGCGCTGCCGGTGTAGTTCTGCCCGGTGCCCACGTACAGCGTGCCGGTGCGGGCGTCGATCGTCGGCGAACTCCACACCCCGACGCCGGACGGCTCGTAGCGGGTCGCGCCGCTGGGCCACGTGCCGACCGCCTGCGGCTCGGGCACCGTGTAGTGCCGCCACACCAGGTCGCCGGTGCGGGCGTCGAGGGCGTCGATGTGGCCCCGGAACGTGCAGCACGGGTAGTCCCGGCCGCGCGGGTCGACGTTCTCACCGCTGGACGTGCCCACGTACACCAGGCCGTCGTGCACGATCGGCGAGCTGGTCACCGTCGCCGCTTCGTGCGCGTCGACCTGCCTGGCCCACTCCACCCGCCCGGTGCGCCGGTCCAGCGAGTAGACGTAGCCCCGGATGTCGCCGAAGTACACCCGCCCGCCCGCGACCGCCGGCCCGTCCCACGGGATCGCCGGCCGCGCACCCGGCGCGATGCCCGCCAGGTCCGTGGTCCAGCGTTCCGCACCGGTCCGCGCGTCCCGGGCGTAGAACTTCCCGTCCGGACCGCCGAAGTACGCCACGCCGTCCACGACGGCGGGCTGGCTGCGCACCGGGGCGGCGGACTTGTCGTAGGCGAACGCCCACTTCAGCTTCAGGTTCCCCGCGTTGTGCGGCGTGATCCGCCACTCGGCCGCGTTGTGCCGGGACCCGGCCGCGTCCTTCTGCCAGGTCGCCCAGTCCCCGTCCCGCCGCGCCTCCGCACCGGTCGCGCCGGCGGTCAGCAGCGCGACCGACGACACGACCGCCAACCACGCCCGTCCGCGAATCCCCATCGAACTCCCCCTCGTAGCCGGTCGGAAACCACCACCAACCCTGACAGCGCCGCGCCGGCCGCACGATCGGCGAAAGGATCGGATCGGGTCGGGAGAAGGTCGACCCGCCACCCGCCGATCGGTTGATCCCGCCCACCCCGCACACCCGCTACCCTCGCCGCGCCTGTTCGCCCCGTGCGACCAACTCCCGGACCTCCGCCGCCAGCTCCGGATCGGCCACCCGGTCCGCCGCCTCGGCCAACGACCCCGCCAACGCCACCACGTCGTCGGACGCCAACGCCCGCCGCACCACCACGTCCACCACCGCCACCCGACCACCCAGATCCCGCAGCGACGACGCGTTCTCCCGCGCCCACGCCACCACCGCCCGCTCACCGGCCCGCCGATCCCGCTCCGCGCGAACCCGCCCCTCCGCCGTGTCGCCCAAGTCCTGCCGCAGCCGCAGATACCGCCGTTCCGCCGCCTGCCTGCTCGCCACCCCCAACGCCGGGGCCAACCGCGCCCAACTCGCCCCACGCCCCCGCGCCGCCTCGATCAACCGGGGCTCCCACTCGGTCAACTCCGCCCGCAGCCGCCGCAGCAACACCAGCGCCTCCAGCGCGTCGCCCCCGCCGTCGACCGCGTCCCGCACCGTCTCGTAATCGCCGATCACCGCCCTACTCTGGCAGCCAACGGCGATGCACGTCGTCCACCGACCACAGCCCGACCCCCGGATTCACCGCCACCGAACTTTCCGGCAAGACCCCCGCCGTCCGCCACAATGGACCACCATGCGCCCCGCCCCCGGCGAAGTGCTGCACTTCTCCGAAGACCCCCACATCACCCGGTTCGTGCCACACGTCGCCGTCACCGCACGGCAGCCCGACGCCTACGTGTGGGCCGTCGACCACGAACAGGCCCCGTCCTACTGGTTCCCCCGCCAATGCCCCCGCGCCATGGCGTGGACCACCCCCGACACCACCGACGCCGACCGCGCGTGGCTGGGCCCGCACCGGGTGCACGCCGTCGAATACGGGTGGCTGCACCACATCCGGACCGTCTCCCTCTACGCGTACCGGTTCGACGCGGCGGCGTTCCGACCGTTCGGCGACGCCGCGCAGGTCGCCACCGCGCCGGTCGAGCCGCTGGGCCCGCCCGAACGCGTCGGCGACCTGCTCGACCTGCACGAACAGGCCGGCATCGAACTGCGGCTGCTGCCCGAACTCTGGCCGTTCTGGGACCGGGCCACCACCGGCAGCCTCGCGTTCAGCGGGATCCGGCTGCGCAACGCCCGACCCCGGACCACGCCCTAGGCGAACCAGACGGCGAAGACGAACGACGCCGTCACATTTCGGCACATCACCACGCCCTGCACGTTTCCGGCGATTACCGGGAAAGGACCGCCTTGCCGACATACCGACCGGTCGGTACCCTCCGTGCCGTGGGTGGAACCGAGCGACGCGTCGACGCGGTGGTGCTGGACTGGGGCGGCGTGCTCACCGTCGCCGTCCCCGCGTTCATCGAGGACTGGCTGAGCCGCGAGAACATCGACCGGGAGCGCTACACCGCGACCATGCGCGCCTGGATGGGCCGCCATGCCGCGCCCGACAACCCGGTGTTCCGGCTGGAGACCGGCGAACTGTCCGCCGACGGGTTCGAACGCCTGCTGGCCGCCGAACTGGTCACCCTCGACGGACGCGGGATCGCCGCGAACGGGCTGCTGCGCCGCATGTTCGGCACCGCACACCCCGACCCGGCCATGGTCGGCCTCGTCCGCGACCTGCGGCGACAGGGCCTGCGGACGGTGCTGCTGTCCAACAGCTGGGGCGAGGGCTACCCCGAGGACCTGCTGCGGGAACTGTTCGACACAGTCGTGATCAGCGGCCGGATCGGGCTGCGCAAACCCGACCCGCGGATCTTCGAGCACACCCTGGACGCCATCGGCCTGCCCGCGCACCGCTGCGTGTTCTTCGACGACGCCCCGGTCAACGTCGACGGAGCGCGCGCCGTGGGCCTGCACGCCCACCGGCACACCGACGCCGACACCACCCGCGCCGTCCTCGCCGACCTGCTGGGAGCCACCGCATGACCGACCTGCCCGGCCTGGACCTCACGCGGCTCGCCGCGTACCTCAAGACTCCGCCGCTGACCGCCGAACTGATCCCCGGCGGCCGGTCCAACCTGACCTACCGGGTCACCGACGGCACGTCCCGCTGGGTGCTGCGCCGCCCGCCGCTCGGGCACGTGCTGGCCACCGCCCACGACATGGCCCGCGAACACCGCGTGATCTCCGCGCTCGCCGCGACCAACGTGCCGGTGCCGAAGGTCGAGCTGCTGTGCACCGACCCCGACGTGCTCGGCGCGCCGTTCTACCTGATGCGGGAAGCGCCCGGCGTCGCGCTGCGGCACCGCGACCAGTGCCCGTGGCTCACCCCCGACAAGGCGCGCGCCCTGTCCGAACGGCTGGTTGACGTGCTCGCCGACCTGCACGCCGTCCACCCCGACGCGGTCGGCCTGGGCGACTTCGGCCGCCCCGACGGGTTCCTGCACCGCCAGGTCGCCCGGTGGGGCAAACAGCTCGACGCCTCCCGCAGCCGCGACCTGCCCGGCATCGACGAGCTGCGCGACCGGCTCGCCGCCACCGTGCCGCGGTCCGCGCGCGCCACCGTCGTGCACGGCGACTACCGGCTGGACAACGTCCTGGTCACCGCCGACCCGACCGACATCAGTGCCGTCCTGGACTGGGAGATGGCCACCCTGGGCGACCCGCTCGCCGACGTCGGCCTGCTGTGCGTGTACTGGCGCGGCATCGGCGTCGAGGACGACCCGATCACCGGCACCGTCTCCGCGCTGCCCGGCTTCGCCACCGCCGACGAACTCGTGGCGCGCTACGCCGACCGCAGCGGCACCGACGTCGGCGGGCTCGGCTGGTACACCGCGTTCGCCTACTTCAAGCTCGCCGTGATCCTCGAAGGCATCCACTTCCGCTTCACCACCGGCAAGACGGTCGGGGCGGGTTTCGACCAGATCGGCCGACTCACCCTGCCACTGGTCCGGCAGGGACTCGCCGCGACCGCAGGAGAGCACTGATGGACTTCGCCTACGACTCCAGGACCGAGGAACTGCGGGACCGGCTGCTGCGGTTCATGGACGAACACGTCCTGCCCGCCGAACCCGTCGCCGAACGGCAGCTCGCCGAGGCCGCCGACCCGTGGGCCCGCCCCGCCGTGATCTCCGACCTCAAGGCCGAAGCCCGCCGGCAGGGCCTGTGGAACCTGTTCCTGCCCGACACCACGCACGGCGCGGGCCTGACCAACCTCCAGTACGCGCCGCTGGCCGAGATCACCGGACGCAGCCCGCACCTCGCACCCGAGGCGCTCAACTGCGCCGCGCCGGACACCGGCAACATGGAGGTGCTGGCC
>CBHFOL010000335.1:0-9036 GCA_965995405.1 uncultured Saccharothrix sp. | reverse complement strand
TTCCAGGACGAGTTCCGCGCCGAGCAGCGGGGTGAACGTGCCGACCGGGGACGTGTGGCCGGCCAGCGTGCCGAGGAAGACGCGGGCGGTCGCGCCCGGCAGGTCCAGCGACGGCGGCACGTGGTGCCGGAAGTCGCGCGGCGCGGCGCGGTGGGCGTCCGGGAGTGCGATCCACAGCTGGACGCCGTGCAGGACCGTGGTTTCCGGCAGTGACACCTCGGAGTGGCAGATGCCGTGGCCGCCGGTCATCAGGTTCAGCTCGCCGGGGCGGACGACCGCGTGCACGCCGTGGCTGTCGCGGTGTTCGATCTCGCCGCTGAACAGCCAGCTCGCGGTCTGGAGGCCGGTGTGCGGGTGCGGCGCGACGTCCATGCCGCCGGTCGCCGACACGTCGTCCGGGCCGTAGTGGTCGGCGAAGCACCACGCGCCGATCATGGACCGGTCACGCTGTGGGAGCGTCCGCCGCACGGTCATCGCGCGGGGCCCGCCCAAGGGCACCGCACGCGGTTCGAGGACCTCGACCTTGGCCGCCACGCCGGACGTGCCGGTGCACACCAGTTCGGTGGGGCCGGTCTCGGTGTTGCTCATCGGGCGCACCTTGATCGCATCACCCCGCCATCGTAGTTGCGGGTGGGAGCACCTGGGCGAAGGTGCATCTCACCGACCCTGTTTCTTGAGCAGCCGCGCCAACGCTTCGGCGGCGGTTACCCGTCCCGGCTTGGTCCAGGCCGCGATTTGCCCCGCTGCGATCGCCGCGGCGAGGGAGGTGCCCTTCCACCTCGCGTAGCCGGTGAAAAACTCCTCGTCGCCGCTGCGCAGAAGCACCTTTCCGTCCAGGTAGGTGCTCGCGATGGGCTCTCCGTCCTCGTCGGTGACGTCGACCGTGTACCCGACCCACGGGAGCTTCGGGCTGTACGGCTCCAACTCGCCGTCGTGGCGGGTCGCGCCGACTCCCAGCACGCCGGGCAGCGCCGCCGGCCAGGTCGGAGAGGTGTTCGTTGTGCCCTGCTCCGTCTCTCCTACGACTTCGCCGTGATTGCCCGCCGCCGCCACGATCACCATGTGCGGGAGAAGTCGTTCGATCGCGCGTTCCACGATAAGCGCCGGTTTGCCGTCACCGGTCCGGCAGCCCATGGCCAACGCCAGGATGTCCACGTCGTCGTAGAGGAATTCCGCCAGCGCCTTGACGGTGTCCCACGCGCTCGCCCTGCCGGTCGAGTCGAGCACGCCCCGCGCGACCAGCGTCGCTTTCGGCGCGTGGGCGGCGATGAGACCGCAGGTGAACACCGCATGACCCTCTTCCCATTGGAAGACGTCGTCCGGACCGGGCTTGACGAATGTGTCGGTGGCTTCCGGGGCCGTGTAGTGGCCTGCCAGGTCGCGATGGCGGAAGAGACGGGTGTCCAGGACACCCACCCGGACGCCTTCCCCGGCTGACGGGTCCACACCATGCACTGGCGTCGCGGCACCCGCCTGTTGCGGCTCGAAGTCGGTCACTGCTTTGGTCTGCGGGTATGCGCCGAACTGGCCCAGCATCGACCGGTTCTTACCCAGGACCGGGGTCCACCCGTCGTTCTTGCCGGCGAACCAGGTGCGGAGTTCCTCCTCCACTCGGTCGACGTCCGCCACTTGATCGGGATTGTCGGTGTACCTCACCCGCAGTAGGGCCAGGTCGAAGTCCTCCACCTCGTCTACGCGTTCCGGCGACAGCTTGAGTTCGCGGAGCGCCTCCTCGACCATCGGACGCTCGCGCAGGTCGACAACCAGTTCGCCGGGCGACGCGCCCGTTTCGCGGTCGGCGTGATGATTTTTCATGAAATTACCCTCCCAATCAGGTCTCCGTCTGGTCTGGATGCCGCATCGTCTTCCCCTGATGCATTGGCAGACGGATATTCCACCCGGCAGGCTGAACGAATGCCGCTGCTATCCGCACTTTTAGAGGCTCGGGAAGCGGTCCGGCTCGCCGACCAGGACCCGGCCCACGCCGTTCCCGCCGCCGAACGAGCGCTGCGCAGGGCGCTCCGGGAAGGCGACCGGGAGGCGTGTGCGCTGGCCGAACAGGCGTGGGGCCAGGCGCTCCTCCAGTGCAGCGAGGTGGGCGAGGCCGTCCGCCACCTGCGGCGGGCGGTGCGGCACGGTGCGGCGACCCGGCCGGAACTGGCGGCGGAAGGCCGAACGAGGCTCGCGTTCGCGTTGACGCAGCAGGGCAACACCCGCGCGGCGCTACGGACGATCGACGCCGCGATGTCCGTGGCGAACGGCCACGCCGGCGCGCAGGCGCTGGCGCGACGGGCCGTCATTCGCTACCACATCGGGCAACTGGACGAGGCGTTCATCGACTACCAGGCTGCGATCGCCGCGCTGCGCCGCAGCGGAGACCGGCTCGCGCTGCAACGGACGCTCGTCAACCGGGGCATCCTCCAGGCCGAGCGCCATGATTTCGACGCCGCCGAACGGGACCTGGCCGAGGCCGACGCGATCGCTCGGAGCCTCGGGCGACACCTGGCCGTAGGGATCATCGCGGAAAACCTGGGGTTCGCGGCGAGTCTGCGCGGCGACGTGCCGTTGGCGCTCGCACGACTGGACCGCGCCGAGGAAGAGATCGGCCGACACGGCGGCCAGATCGCGCCCGTGCTCCAAGACCGGGCCGAGCTGCTGCTGTCGGTCGGCCTGGTGAGCGAGGCCCGGCACGCCGCCGAGCGTGCCACCGAGGCGTTCCGCCGGGGGAACCGCCGGCTCAAAGTGCCGGAGATGCAACTGCTCCTGGCGCACGCCGCCCTGCTGGAACGCGACTGGACGACCGCCGCCGACCACGGCGGCGCGGCGCTGCGCACGTTCAGCCGCCAGGACCGTCCACAGTGGGCCGCGTTGGCACGTTCGGCGGTGCTCCGTGCCGAACTCGGCACGGGTTCCGCGCGGACGGGGATGCGGCAGGCCGAGGCGATGGTGACGGCGCTCGTGGCGAACGGTCGTCCGTCTGCCGCCGTGCAGGCTCGGCTGGACGCGGCCCGGCTGGCCGATCTGCGTGGCCGGCCTGCGTCGGCCGTCGAGCACCTCACCGCAGCGGCACGGGTCCGTCGGCGCGGGCCGGCCGCGTTGCGGGCCCGGGGCTGGTATGCCGAGGCGTTGCTGCGGGAACGGGCCGGGGACGCGCGTGGCGCGGCCGGTGCGGCGCGGGCCGGGCTGCGGGTGCTCGACGAGCACCACGCGGCACTCGGCGCGAGCGACCTGCGTGCCCACTCGGCGACCCACCGGGCCGACCTGGCCGACCTCGGGCTGCGGGTGGCGTTGGCGCAGGGACGACCGGCGGCCGTGTTCGAGTGGGCGGAGCGTGGTCGGGCGAATCGGCTACTGCACCGGCCCGTGCGTCCGCCCGACGATCCCGAACTGGCCCGGCTCCTCCCCCGCCTGCGGGCCACGACCGGCGAACTGGAACGTGCCCGCGCCGAGGGTGCCGCGACCGGACGTCTGGTGGCCCGGCAGGTCGCGCTGGAACGCCAGATCCGCGACCGGAGCCGGTTGCTGCGCGCCGAGTCGGCACCGGGACGGCAGGTCCGGCCCCGTGAGGTGGGTCAGGCGCTGGGTGATCGGGCGCTGGTGGAGTACGTGCAGGTGGACGACCGGCTGCTGGCGTTGACCCTGATCGGGGGACGACTGCGCCTGCACGCCCTGGGTCCGGCCACCGAGGTGGCGGATCTGGTGGCCCGGGTGCCGTTCGCGTTGCGCCGTGGCGAGCCCCGCGCGGCGAACCTGTTGCGGGCCGCCGCCGAGCGGCTGGACCGGTTGCTGCTCGCCCCGACCGGTGTCGGCGACCGGCCGTTGGTGGTGGTGCCGACCGGGGTGCTGCACAGCCTCCCGTGGTCGGTGCTGCCGTCGTGCGCGGGGCGTCCGGTCGCGGTGTCGCCGTCGGCCGCGTTGTGGCACCGGGCCGCGACCCGATCGGCGACGGCGGGTGGTGTCGTCGTGGCGGGCGGGCCGGGGCTGCCCGGTGCGCGGGAGGAGGCGACGGCGGTCGCGGCGATCCACGGGGTGGAGCCGTTGCTGGACGCGGACGCGACCGTGGACGCGGTGCTGACGGCGCTGACGTCGGCGAGTACCGCGCACCTGGCCGCGCACGGCGTACTCGCCGCGGACAACCCGCTGTTCTCGGCGTTGCGGCTGCACGACGGGCGACTCATCGTGCACGACGTGCAACGGCTCGACCGGGTGCCCGACACGGTCCTGCTGGCCGCCTGTGACGTGGGGCGGTCCGTGGTGTGCTCGGGCGACGAACTGCTCGGCCTCGGCGCGACGTTCATCGAACGCGGCGCGGCCCGGGTCATCGCCTCGGTGGTGCCGGTCCCGGACGCCGAGACCCGAACCCTGATGACCGCCGTCCACCGCCGCCTGGCCGCCGGCGTCGCACCGGCACCCGCCCTCGCCGCCGCTCAGCGGGAGGTGGCCGCCGACGACCCGGCCGCGGCCGGGTTCATCTGCGTCGGCACCGGCTGAACCACCACCACCGAAAGTATCCTGGCAGGGACGTCACACCCACCACCATGGAATGAGACTCACCGGATGGACCCCGTCACGCTGATCGCAGGGGCGGTCATCGCCTTGGTCGGCTTCGGCCTCGGCCACCTGACCGGCCGCCGCCAACGCACGCCGCTCGGACGCCCGCCCACGGTCTGCGAAGGCTGCAAGCACGGCCTGTCCTACCACGACGAACACGGCAAGTGCCACGCCACCACCAGGGACAGAAGCCCGTACGTCGGCGCGCACACCGTCCCGTGCACCTGCGTGCAATACGTCGGCGAGATCCCCGCCGAACGCATTCTCGCCAGCTTCCCCTCACCCACGCTGCCGCCGGTCGACAAGCCGTAACCACCCGCCGAAACCGAGGGTCAGGAAGCCGGCTGCCACGGGCCGAACGCGCCACCACGCTCCGCCTGTCGGGCGGTGTGCAGCCCGCCGTCCGGGCCGATCACCAGCGCCACCAGCCGACCGTCCGCATCCACCGCCGCCGCCGGGTAGTCCAACGGCCGGCCACCGATCCCCGCCCACGCTCCGGAAACGTCCGTGGTCACCCCACCGTCACCGTCCCGCCCGACGACCACCACCGCACCGTCCACGGCCACCGCCGCCGGCCCGCCCGGACCACCCGGACCGGGCCCGCGCACCGGGTTCGACCAGCCACCCGACCGGGTCGTCCGCGCGACCTCCCCCGTGTCCGCCACCGGCACGACGACCGTCACCCCACCCGCCGTCCCACCCGGCACCGCGACCGGCGGCCCGGCCGGCGGCACCTGCGGAAACGACTGGTCCCACCCGCCGGTCCAGTGCACGACGGCCTTGGTCGTGCCCGCGAACACCTCCGGCGTCCCGTCCGGCCCGGTCACGGCGCTCAACCCGTCCTGCACGTCCGAGCCGCCCAACCGGGCCCACCCGCCCCACCGGCCGTCGCCGTCCTGCTCGGCCCGGCTCACGCCGCCCCCCGCGTCCCGCACGAACACGGCCAGCCGCCCGTCCCGGTGCGCGGCGACGGCGGGCGTGCCCAGCCGCTCGTCGCCCGGGTCCGGACTGCCCAGGCCGGACCAGCCCCGATCGTCCCGGCAGGTGATCTCCGGCGTGTCCAGCCGCCGCCCGCACAACGTCAACCCACCAACCCCGCCGGCAACCGCCAAGCCCGCCGCCAGCGGACCACCGGCCCGGTCTGGTTCGACGCCCTCCCACCGGTCACCGGCCTGCCGCCAGCCGACGACCTGCCTGCCCCGCACCGCGAACGCGTGCAGCCGCCCGTCCCGGTCCCGGCCGACCCACGACGTGCCGCGGTCCCACCGGTAGTACATGCGGCGCGGCCACAGGTCGTAGGAGGCCGGGCCCTGGGCCAGCGTGTCGTGCTGCTGGTACACCCCGAAATGGCCGATCTTGTCCTCCTGCTGACGCGGGCTCAGGTTCGCGGGCGACTTCTCCGTGTTGTAGTCGCGGTAACCGACCGTGGTCAGCGCCGGACGGTCCGGGCCGCGCCGGTACACCCGGGCCGCCGCCTCGGCGAACCTCGCGGACATCACGTGGTCGGGGTGGTCGTGCCACGGCTGCCAGAACGGGTAGTCCCGGTTCGGGTCGGGGTCCTGGGTGCGCAGCACGGTCGGCCGGAACCCGTCCATCAGCTTCGCCAGCACCCGGATCAGGGCGTTCCCGGTGTACCAGGACGGCTCGGTCACCTGCCCGCCGGTCGGTACCAGCGTGCCCACCGACACGAAGCCGCCCTTGTCCCGCCACATCCGCCGCAGCGCGCCCCGGCCGCCCTTCGCCCGCGCGTCGGCGTCGTCGGGCAGGTTCAGGAACACCAGCGACACCTGCGGCCGGGCGCGCAACGAGTAGCGCTCCGCCAAGCGACCGCCGGCCAGCGGCATCGCCGCGCCGTCCCACTCGTCGGGAACGCCCGCCATCCGCGCGTACGCGGCCCGGACGCCCGCCTGCCGGGCCGCCGAGTAGCCGTTCGCGTCCTCCGCCTCCGCCTCGCCGGCGGTCAGGAACACCGTCATCAGCCGGTTCCCGGACCGCACCGCGTCCCTGACATCGGGATTCATGAACAACAGGTCGTCGTCGTGGTGCGCGACCACCTGGAGGTATGCGACCTCGTCGGGCGGCGCAGGCCGTGCGGTAGGGTCGCCGCAGGCCACGAGCACCGCCAGCACCAGCGTCACGAGCAGTGCGAACGGCCGTGTACGCGCCATGACCCCTGTGCCCCCAAGTCGCATTTCACCCCTGCTGCGGCGGACAGGCTACCGACAGAAAGGCGACAGCACAGAATTCGGTGATCAAGACGACGCCGAGCAACGCGAACGCGCTGCCGCGCGTCGATCAGCACAGTGGGTTCCCACGGCGGTGGTCGGATCGGCACGGAAAGTGTCCGGATAGGTTTCGAGGGGTCTTGTGCGCATCTCGGTGGTGGTCCCGTGTTTCAACGAGGAAACCGGGCTGGAAGAGCTCTACGCGGCGCTGATGCGCGCGCTGCCCGCGGTGAGCGAGGATTTCGAGGTCCTGCTCGTCGACGACGGGAGCACGGACGGCACGCTCCCCCGGCTTCGGCTGCTCGCCGAACGCGACCCGCGCTTCAAATACCTGGCGCTGAGCCGGAACTTCGGCAAGGAAGCCGCGATGCTGGCCGGTCTCGGCCACGCGACCGGCGACCTGGTGGCCATCATGGACGCCGACCTCCAGCACCCGCCGGAACTGCTGGAGCGGATGGTCGGCATCATCGGCACCGGCTACGACCAGGTGATCGCACGCCGCTCCCGCCGCGGTGAGGCACCGCTCCGCAAGGTCGTCTCGTCGCTGTACTACCGCCTGATCAACAAGGTCATCGACGTCGAACTCCAGAACGGCGTCGGCGATTTCCGGGTGCTCAGCCGGCGCGCCGTGCAGGCGCTGCTGTCGCTGGGCGAGTACAACCGGTTCTCCAAGGGCCTGTTCTCCTGGATCGGTTTCGACACCGCCGTCATCGACTACGACAACGTGGCCCGGCAGAACGGGAACAGCAGCTGGACGCTCCGCAAACTGCTGAACTACGGCATCGACGGCGTGGTCTCGTTCAACTCCAAGCCACTCCGCCTGGCGATCTACCTGGGCGCGCTGACCACGGCGGTGGCGTTCGGCTACGCGATCTGGCTGCTGGTCCAGACCGTCGTGCGCGGCATCGACGTGCCCGGCTACGTCACGCTCATGGTCGGCGTCCTGGTGCTGGGCGGGCTGCAACTGCTGTTCCTCGGCGTGATAGGCGAATACGTCGGCCGCATCTACTTCGAGGCCAAACGCCGGCCGCACTTCCTGGTGAAGGAGTCGGCGGGCACCGGGCCCACCCCGGTGACGCTGCCGCTGGGCCGCGAGGTCGCCGAGCACGCGGCCGAGGTCCAGGGCGGCGTGGTGGTCGGCCCGTTCACGGAGCGGACCACGCGGTGACCGCACGGCTCGGGCGGATCGTCCGGTTCGGACTCGTCGGTGTGGTCAACACCGGGGTCTACTACGGCCTGTACCTGCTGCTGCGCGAACTCGTCCCGTACCTGGCGGCGCACGTGGCGGCGTTCGTGCTCGCCATGGTCGGCTCGTACTTCCTCAACTGCTACTTCACGTTCCGCACGACGCCGTCGTGGCGGACGTTCCTGCTGTTCCCGCTGTCCAACCTGACCAACTTCGTGGTCACCACCACGGGGTTGTACGTGCTGGTGGCGTGGTTGGCGGTCAACCAGCGGATCGCGCCGCTGCTCGCTTCGGCGGTCGCGATCCCGTTCACGTTCATCATCGCGCAGCTCGTGCTCATGGGTCGCCCCAAACCGGCCGCGCCACCGATCAGGGAAGAGGAACGGACACAGTGACGACGCTCGTCCGCCGGCCGGCGCGGGGTCCGCTGGTCGCGCTCGGCGTATGTGCCGCAGTGGTGCTGATCGCGCAGATCCCGTTTCTGCGCAACCGGCTGTTCTACGTGTGGGACGACAGCGCGGCGCAGTTCCTGCCCACCTGGCACCACCTGGGCGACCGGCTGCTGGCCGGCGACTGGCCACCGCTGCTGGACGTGAACAGCTGGATGGGCGGCAACATCGCCGCCGAGGCGCTGTTCGGCATCTGGAACCCGGTGAACCTGGCCAACTACGTGCTGGTGTCGCAGTTCGACGACCTGGCCGTGGCCGCCGTGGTGGTCAAGAGCGAGTTCCTGGCGCTGCTCGCGCTCGGCGCGTACCTGCTGTGCCGGGAGTACGGCGCGGGACGCGGGCCGGCGGCGGCGATCGGGATCGCGCTGCCGTTCGGCGGGTTCACGCTCTACTACGACGCGTCGACCTGGGCGGCCGGGCTGATGGCGTTCACCTGGGTGCCGTTCACCTGGTGGGCGGCCCGGCGCGCGGCCCGTGGCGCGGGCAGTCCACTGTGGGCGTTCGCGTTCGGCGCGCTGGCGGTGACCACCGGCAACCCGTACGGGCTGCTCGGCGTGTGCATTGTGCTGGCGGCGCTGCTGGTGGAGTCGTGGCTGAAGCACGACCGGTCGGCGATCATCCGGCT
>CBHFOL010000334.1:0-9058 GCA_965995405.1 uncultured Saccharothrix sp. | reverse complement strand
CCGGCTCCGTCACCAGGTGCCGGGGATGCGACGGCTCGGGCTCCAGCTTGCGCCGCAGCTGCGCCAGGTACACCCGCAGGTAGTGCGTCTCCTTCGCGTACTGCGGGCCCCACACCTCCTGCAACAGCTGCCGCTGCGCCACCAGCCGCCCCCGGTTGCGGGCCAGGATCTCCAGCAGGCCCCACTCGGTCGGCGTGAGGTGCACCTCCGCGCCTTCCCGGATCACCTTCTTCGCCGCCAGGTCGACCGTGAACGACGACGTCTCCACCACCGCGTCCTCGCCCTCGGCGACCGCCGACCGGCGCACCGCCGCCCGCAGCCGGGCCAGCAGCTCGTCCATGCCGAACGGTTTGGTCACGTAGTCGTCCGCGCCCGCGTCCAGCGCCTCCACCTTGTCCGTCGAGTCGGTGCGGGCGGACAGCACGATGATCGGCACCGACGTCCAGCCGCGCAGCCCGGCGATCACCTCGGTGCCGTCCACGTCGGGCAGGCCCAGGTCGAGCACGACGACGTCCGGCCGGCCCTCGGCGGCGGCCTTCAGGGCGCTGGTGCCGTCGTGGGCGGTGAGCACCGAGTAGCCCCGCGCGGACAGGTTGATCCGCAGCGCGCGCACGATCTGCGGTTCGTCGTCGACCACGAGCACCTTCGTCACGGTCCGACACTACGTCGTGCCCCGGCAGGCCCGCTGTGCACGGCTCGGGTTTCCCACCTTTCTGACGACGTCTTGATGCCCCCCACCACGGCTTTTATGCCGCTTTAGCGCGATGATGACCGCATCGGTGCGGATACCGTGAGTACATCCGGGTGCGAATGAATCGGTTCGCTGGACAGCGGTACTGCGATAGTGCGAATGTCCTGTCCGAATTCGGACAACTGCTCACGGTCGGTGAGCCACGAGGAGGTCCTCGATGACCACCAGTGTGACCAACCAGGATGCGTTACAGCTCGTGGTCGCCGTGCACCGGCTGATCCGCAGTCTGCGGCAGTCCGCACCCGTTCGGCGGCTGCAACCCACACAGCTGCTCGTGCTGGCCGAGCTCGCCGCGCAGGGTCCCATGCGCATAGGCGAGATCGCGGTACGCGCGCTGTGCTCGCAGCCCACGGCGACCACGGTGGTGACCGGTCTCGAATCCGGTGGCCTGGTGCGGAGGGAGGCGGACCCGGCGGACGGCCGCGCCACGATCGTGGAGCTCACCGGCACGGGCCGCGACACCATCCTGTCGCTCGCCCACGGCGAAGCCGAGCTGCTCTCGGAACGGCTGTCCCGACTGTCCGAAGAGGAACGCGACCACGTCCGCGCGGCCACGCCGCTGCTGCGCCGCCTCGCCGAGCCGAAAACCCGTTAGGGCGTCTTCGGCCTCGGTTGGCAACGCGGGCATGAGTAGGACGACCGGTTCATGAAGGGTTCGCGGACAATCGCCGTTCCGCACCTCGCGCACGGCCGGTTTTCCTGCCCGTAGACGTTCAGCGAGCGATCGAAGTAACCGGATTCGCCGTTCACGTTCACGTAGAGCGCGTCGAACGACGTGCCGCCCTCGCCCAACGCCTCGCGCATCACGTCCGTGGCGTGCGCGAGCAGTTCGGCGGCTTTCGGCCGGGTGAGCTTGGCCGTCGGCCGCAGGCTGTGCAGCCGGGTGCGCCACAGCGCCTCGTCGGCGTAGATGTTGCCCACCCCGGACACCAGCGTCTGGTCCAGCAGCGCCCGCTTCACGTCGGTGCGCCGCCGCCGCAACGCCGCCACGGCCGCGTCCGGATCGAACGCCGGGTCCATCGGGTCCCGCGCGATGTGCGCCACCGGCTCCGGCAACGGGGTGCCGTCGACCTCCACGATCTCGGCCAGCGCGAGCCCGCCGAACGTCCGCTGGTCCACGAACCGCAGCTCCGGCCCGCCGTCGGCGAACCGCACGCGGGCCCGCAGGTGCTTCTCGTCGGGGGTGTCGTGCGGCTGGACCAGCATCTGCCCGCTCATCCCGAGGTGGGCGAGCATGGCGTCCCCGTCGGACAGGTCCACCCACAGGTACTTGCCACGCCGCCGCGCCCCGACCATCGTCCGACCGGTCAACCGGGACGCGAAATCCGCCGCACCGGGCAGGTGGCGGCGGATCGCGCGGGGATGCAGGACCTCGACCTCGGCGACGGTCCGGCCGGCGACGTGCTCGTGCAGACCCCGACGGACGACTTCGACCTCAGGCAGCTCGGGCACGTGACGCGGTCAGTCCTCGTCCTCGTTCTCGGTCTCTTCGGCGGCCTCCAGCTCCTCCAGGAGCTCGTACGCGGCGGCCTGCGGCTTGGTCGGCTTGAGCATCCAGCCGCCCGCCTGTGCGGTGTCACGCACCAGGACCAAGCCCTGGATGCCGCCGCTGCGGGAGGCGTTCAACGGTCGTACGGATTGGCGGTGGTCGCGCACGCGCCGGTTCGTCCGGGCGTTCGTGGCATACATCGGCGTCAGTCTTCCTCGGTGGGTGAAGTCTGCGGCTTCGCCGAGTCGGGGGCGTGTCCGTTCCCGGAAGCGGCTTCCTGCTCCGCCCGGATCCGTTCCGACAGCACACGATAGGCGGCTTCTGCCGCCTTCTGCTCGGCTTCCTTCTTCGTGCGGCCATCGCCGGCGCCGTGGGGTCGGCCACCGACGAGCACCGTTGCGGTGAACTCCTTGCGGTGATCCGGCCCCTGGTCGTCCACCCGGTACTCGGGCACGCCCAGCCCCGCCGATGCGGTGAGCTCCTGCAAGCTGGTCTTCCAGTCCAACCCCGCGCCGCGCAACGGCGCCTCCGCCAGCAGCGGATCGAACAGGTGATGGACCAGTTGACGCGCGGTGTCGATGCCGTATTGCAAGTACACCGCGCCGATGACGGCCTCCAAGCCGTCCGCGAGGATGCTCGCCTTGTCCCTGCCGCCGGTCAACTCCTCGCCGCGACCGAGCAGCAGGTGCCCGCCCAGACCGTCATCGCCCAGGCCCCTGGCCACACCCGCCAGTGCGTGCATGTTCACCACACTGGCACGGAGTTTCGCGAGCTGCCCCTCGGGGAGCTCGGGGTGGGTGCGATAAAGGTGATCGGTGACGACGAGGCCGAGCACCGCGTCGCCGAGGAATTCCAGTCGCTCGTTCGGCGGAAGCCCGCCGTTCTCGTACGCGTACGACCGGTGCGTCAGAGCAAGTGTCAGCAGCTCGGCGTCCAACGGGACGCCGAGCGCTTCGAGCAACGGGGCGCGGTCGGCGGACCGACCGCGCGACGACCTAC
Organism: uncultured Saccharothrix sp.; assembly: GCA_965995405.1. Lineage (GTDB taxonomy): Bacteria > Actinomycetota > Actinomycetes > Mycobacteriales > Pseudonocardiaceae > Actinosynnema. The sequence continues at coordinate 5,819 of CBHFOL010000334.1, read as the reverse complement.
CCCCCACTGCGCGCCGCTACCTTTGCCTTGGAGAGGATCAGGCCGGCTGGACGACCTGGCGGCCGTCGTACTGGCCACAAGCCGGGCAGGCGACGTGCTGCGGCTTCGGCTGGCGGCAGGCCCGGTTCGAGCAGGCCACCAGGTGCACGGCAGCGGTCTTCCACTGAGCGCGGCGCGAGCGCGTGTTCGAGCGCGACATCTTCCGCTTCGGGACGGCCACGACTAGTTCTCCTCTGGATTGTCACGATTCCCGCCGAACCGCTCCTGGAGAGCGGCCCACCGGGGGTCAATCGTCTCATGCCCGTGGTCGGGGCCGAGATCGGCCAGCCTGCCGCCGCAGTCGACGCACAGCCCGGGGCAGTCCGGCGAGCACAACGGCACCTGCGGCAGGGCGAGCACGAGGGCGTCCCGCACCACAGGTTCGAGGTCGATCAGGTCGTCGTGCAGCCGACTGACCTCGTCTTCCTCTGTGGTCTCATCGGTGGCGCTGTCCGGGTACGCGTACAGCTCGGTCAGCTCCACCTCGACATCGGCCGACAGCGGTTCCAGGCAGCGCGAGCACTCCCCGGCCACCGTCGTCCCGGCCGTGCCGGTCACCAGCACGCCTTCGACCACCGACTCCAGCAGGAGGTCGAGTTCGACGTTGCCGCCCGGCGGCACCGCGATGACGCCGAGCAGGCCGAGGCCCGCCGCGGGCACCGTGCGCTTGAGGGCGCGGCTGGAACCGGCACGACGACCGAGGTCCCTGGTGTCGATGACCCAGGGCCCGGTGACTGTGGAACGCGCGGAGGCGTGACGATGCTGAGGCATGATGTTTGGTGTTTGCCGACGGGTGACTTACCACGGCCAGCCGGTCAAGGGTACGGGACAACCACCGCTGACGTGAAATCGGCAGGTCCGGCGTCCGCCAAGCGGGTGTCCGGCCCCTGCCCAGGCCCCTGTCGGGGTCGCTGCTCAGGCCACTGCCCAAGCCGCTGCCCGGACCGCCGTCGGGCGTCGGGAACCCGGACACCTCGATGATCTCCGCGGTGTCCGGCCGGCCGCGCCCCGAGGTCAGGAACGAGCGCCGGATTCGTGGTAGTCGAACGGGGCCGCCGCACCGGTCACCGCCGGCCCGCGCAGGTGCGAACGCCCCTTGCCGACGGAGCGGAGGGTGTGGGCGAGCAGATCCTCGAAATCGGCCAGCTTGCCGTCCACGTAGGCGTCGCACTCGCTGCGCAGCCGGATCGACTCGGACTGCGCCCCGTCGAGGATCCGGGCCGACTCGGCGTGCGCCGCCTGGACGACCTCGGTCTGGTCGACCAGCCGCCCCTGCTCGGCACGGCCCTCCTCGATCGCCCGCTCGTAGTTGGCCCGACCGGCCTGCACCATGCGGTCCGCCTCGGAGTGCGCGCGACCCACCAGGTCCTCGTACTCCTTGCGCCCCGCCGAGATGGTGCGCTCGGCCTGGTCCTGGGCCTCGGCGACCATGCGCTCGGCCCGGACGCGCGCCTCGGACAGCATGCGCTCGGCCTCGTGCTGCGCCTCGGCGACGATCCGCTCGGCGTCGGCACGGGACTTGCTGGTCGTCGCCTCCAGCTCGTGCTGCGCCTTGCCGACGAGCTCGTCGCGGTGGTCGAGCACGTCCTGCGCGTCGTCCAACTCCGCCGGGATCGCGTCCCGCACGTCGTCGAGCAGTTCGAGCACGTCACCGCGCGGCACGACGCACCCGGAGGTCATCGGCACGCCACGCGCTTCCTCGACGATCGTGACCAGCTCGTCGAGAGCCTCGAACACCCGGTACACGGCACACTCCCCACGCCCACACAGCGGTACCCGTCCCAGTGTGCCCTGCCGATCTCCCCGGGGCGGGGAGATCGGCAGGGCGTGTCACCGACTCGGGCGTGTCACCGACTCACCGGGAGCCGTCGAGTCACCGGGAGATGTCGACCAGCACGAAGCTCGCGTAGTGGTCGGCCGTGTAGAAGTACAGCTTCGGCGACGCGTTGCCGGTCACGATCCGCCGCGCACCCCGCGTGGAGCTGCCGGGCGTCTTGACCGTGTACTCGCGGTAGTACCCGGTGGCGCACGCCGGGAGGATGCGCTCCCGGTTCTGGAAGGTCTGGTTGTCCTGCGGGTACGGGTAGGGGCCGCCGCGCTGGATGAGGCGGACGGTGTCGGTCGCCTGGGTGGGCAGCGAGGACAGCGCGACCTTGCGGAACGCGGAGGTGTCCCCGCAGACCGCCTGGAGGGCGGCCGGCTGGAGGTCGCCCGGTCGGACGGTGTCGGACTGGGCAGCGACCGGCTGGGTGCCGACCGACTCGGCGCCGGCCGGGCCGGTGAACGTCAGGGTGCCGGCGAGAACCAGCAGCAGGGACAGCAGCGCCTTGGCACCACGTGATGTGATCTCGCTCATGCAAGCGAACGGTAATCACATCGAGTGATGACCTCGCCACGGCGAGGTGAACTGACCGTGACCGGTCAGCGGCGTTCGGCGAGCCGCTGCTTCAGCCGGGCCATGATCGACGGCGGCAGCAGGGTCGAGACGTCGCCGTCGTACGTCGCCACGTCCTTGACCAGCGAGCTGGCCAGGAAGCTGTAGATCGGGTTGGTCGGCATGAACAGCGTCTCGACGCCGGTGAGCTGGTGGTTCATCTGCGCCATCTGCAACTCGTAGTCGTAGTCGCTGACCGCGCGCAGGCCCTTCACGATGGCCTGGATGTCGTTCTCGCGGCAGTAGTCGACCAGCAGACCGTGCCACGAGTCGACCCGCACGTTCGGCCACTGCGCGGTCACCTCGCGGAGCATCTCGGTGCGCTCCTCGACCGAGAACAAGGTCTTCTTGTTCTTGTTTATGAGCACGGCGACGACGACCTCGTCGAAGAGCTTCGCCGCTCTACCGATGATGTCCAGGTGTCCGTTGGTGGCCGGGTCGTAGGAGCCGGGGCACACGGCACGCGTCATGGTCTCGGACGGTAGCACCCGATCGGATGCGTCCACTCCAGTCCGTGTTCGGCATCACCCGAGCGTGCCCACATGTTCCGCCCAATACAGTGCGGTGTCGCCGTATCGCTTGCTGCGCAACGATTCCAGCGGGCCAGGCCAGATCGGTTCAGCATCGCGCGCGGCCCGCTCCACGATGACCACCGAGCCGTCGGCGGTCCAGCCGTTGGCGACGAGGGCGTCCAGCACCCGACCGAGTTCGTCGGCGGTGACGGCGTAGGGCGGATCGGCGAACACCACATCGCACGGCCGGTCCGCGGGAACGGCGACGACCGCCTCCGCGGTGCGGTTCACCACCGTCGCGCCGGCCAGGCCGAGCGCCTTGGCGTTGGCCTTCACGATGTCGGCGGCCCGCTTGTCCGACTCGACGAACGTGGCGGCTGCCGCACCCCGCGACAGCGCCTCGAAGCCGAGCGCGCCGGACCCGGCGTACAGGTCGAGCACCCGCGCCCCGTCGAGATCCACCAACGCCTCAAGCGAACTGAACAACGCCTCCCGCACCCGGTCGGACGTGGGGCGGGTGCCGCGAGGGGGCACTTGCAGCCGACGCCCACCGGCCGCGCCCGCGACGATCCTGGTCACCCACCCATGGTCGCAGGCCGCACCGGATCACGACGAACCGCGCACCACCCACAGGCGCGCACCCCGCCGTCAGGGACTCGACCCCCTCGCCGACCGCCATCCGTCACGCGCCATGAACTCACCCACGACGGCACGACGCCCGGCCCGCAGCCTTCCGACCCACTCGACCACCGAAGACGGCACGGCGACGACAGCACGGCGACAACAGCACGGCGACAACGCCCTACCCTGCCCAGCCGGAACGGCTACCAAGATCAACGGCCCAAGGCAGCACCCCCGTTGACCGCGATGACCTGACCGGTGATGTGGCCCGCCTCCGGCGAGGTGAGGAACGCCACCGTCGCCGCCACGTCGGCCGGTGTGCCGGGCCGACCGTTCGCGGTCTGGCCGATCAGGGTGGCACGGCGCTGCTCGGTCATGCTGTCGCCGAAGAACTCCGTGTCCTCGATGTAGCCCGGCGACACGACGTTCGCCGTGATACCCCGGCCGCCCAGGCCGAACGCCAACTCAGCCGTCCACGCCTCCACCGCCGCCTTCGCCGCGCCGTAGCTCCCGCCACCGCGCCGTCCGGCGATGGACCCGATCGTCACGATCCGCGCCTGGTCGGCGAACCGCGCCCGCAACGCGGTGGTGACGAGCACCGCCGTGATCACGTTCGCCTCGTAGTCGGCCAGCCACTTCGCCTTCAGGTCGACACCGCCGACCGCCCCGCCGGCGTTGTTCACCAGCACGTCCACTGTGGACGGCAGGTGGACCAGCGCCGCGTCGACCGCCTCCGGGTCCGCCGCGTCGAACGCGACCGCCCGCGCGCCGATCTCCCGGCCCGTGTCTCCGAGCACGTCGGCTCGACGGCCGGTGATCACCACGTCCAAACCCCGCCGCACCAACTCACTCGCGACGGACCGGCCGATGCCCGTGCCGCCGCCGGTCACCACCGCCGTCCTCATGCGAGCGCCTGCCACCAGCCGTCGACCGACGGCGGAGCCGCCACGTCGATCCGTTCACCCGGCCGGGGGACGGCGAGCGGGATGTCCCACGCCTTGGCCTCCCGCCACACCCGGTCGACGGGCTCGGCCCAGTCGTGGAACGCGAGGTTGAACGTCGCCCAGTGCACCGGGACCAGCAGGCCGCCCCGCACGTCGCGGTGCGCGGCCACCCCTTCCTCCGGTGTCATGTGGATGTCCGGCCAGCCCGTCCCGTACGCGCCGACCTGGATCAGGGACGCGTCGAACGGCCCGTACGCCTCGCCGATGGCCCGGTACCCGTCGAAGTAGCCCGTGTCACCGCTGTAGTACACGCGGTGCTCCGGACCGATGATCGCCCACGACGCCCAGAGCGTGTTGTCCCGCCGCAGGCCGCGCCCGGAGAAGTGCTGCGCGGGTGACGCCACCAGCCGCACGCCGGCCACCTCGTGCGACTCGTCCCAGTCGAGTTCGACGATCCGCTCCTCCGGCACCTTCCACCGGCGCAGGTGCGCGCCGACGCCCAGCGGCACCACGAACACCGCGTCCCCGCCCAGGGTCAACGCCCGGACCGTGGGCAGGTCGAGGTGGTCGTAGTGGTCGTGCGAGATGACCACCGCGTCCACGGGGCCGACCTCGCTCAGCTCGTGCGGCACCGGGTGCAGCCGCTTCGGACCGACCAGGTGGGACGGTGAGCAGCGGTCACTCCACACCGGGTCGAGCAGGACGCGCGCGCCGTCGATCTCCACCAATGTCGACGCGTGGCCGTACCAGGTGATGTGCAGCCCCTCGGCCGACCCACCCGACCGGGCCGGGACCAGCGGCACCCGGCCCGCCGGATGCCGCTTGTGGTCACCGGCGAACAGTTCCCGAGCTGTCTCGCCCGCGCTGCCCGGAGGCATGGTCCGGGTGCGAGCGGCGTTGCGGAACCTGCCGTCGCGGAACTGCGGTGAACGCCGGACGCGTTCACCGCCCGGTGTGCCGCCCCGCGCGGCCGGCACGTCGCGCAGAGCCCACGCGACCGCACCCGCCACCACGCCGAGCAGTGCTGCGGTGACCTTTTTCATAGCCGGTCCAACGGAGGGTCCGGTCGCGGTGTTCCCAGGGGAACTCAGGACCATACGGTCGGGTGAAATTGGCGGGCGAGGACAACCGAACGGGCCCCCGGCGTTCCAGTCCGGACGAGGAAACCTTGCCGCACAACGGACGGAACACGACCGGCCGGGGCCCCCCCGGGGGGGCCGGGCGGGGGGGGGGGGGGGGCGCGGGTGGGGCACCCGGCGCAGGGGGCCG
>CBHFOL010000333.1:0-9098 GCA_965995405.1 uncultured Saccharothrix sp. | reverse complement strand
CCGAAACCTACTGATCAACAACGCCGGACACACCGATCGCGGGATAGACCCCCGGGCCGCGGAGCCGTGCGAGCTGCCGGGCCGTGGGTGACGTCGGGCGGTGCCAGCGGCCCGGACTGCCGAGCGGTGCGTGCCGTGCGTTATGCAGAGCCGGGCGAGTTGCCGAGCTGCGCGGGGCCGTGGGTGATGCCGGGCCGCACGCGAGTCGGGGCGTGACCCAACCGCGCGTGGGTGTGGTAGCGCGTGCCTGGCCGTGGGTGGCTCGGCGTGTGGCCGTTGTCGGACCGGGTGCCGGGTTGCCGAGTGACGTCGCGCTTGGCGGTGGCGCGGGTTCGGTGTTCGGTCGGTGGTGTGGGTGTCGTCGGTCAGCGGGTCGGGTGGGTCGGGTCGTGTGGTCGGTTTTCGGATCGCAGGCGGGTCGGGTCGCGGATGTGTTGCCGCCTGGGGGCCGCCTCCGTGCCTCATAGAGGCTCATGCTTTGAGAGGCCCATTTGGTTGTCATGCGGGCGGAGACTCACCGGATTGAGTGATCGATGAGGCGTGATCCAAGAGGGTGAGGGAGTGTTGGGGCTATCGGCGGTTGGCGTGGGACTTCAGGGCTGCCAGGGCCTTGTCGGCGTGGGTGTTCATGGCGAATTCCGACTTGATCACCTCGATCACCGTCCGGTCGGTGTCGATCACGAACGTGTGGCGCTTCACCGGCAACGGGCCGAAGCGGCGTTTTACGGCGAACTGGGCCGCGACCTCGCCGTCCTCGTCCGACAGCAGTGGGTAGTCGAAGGTGTGCAGGTCGGCGAACTGCTTCTGGCGGGCTACCGAGTCCGTGCTGATCCCCACCCGTTGCGCGCCGGCCGCCTCGAATTCCGCCGCCAGGTCGCGGAAGTGGCAGCTTTCCGCCGTGCACCCGGCGGTCATCGCGGCCGGGTAGAAGAACAGCACCACCGGGCCGTCGGCCAGCAACCCCGACAGTGTCCGGGGCGTGCCGTCCTGGTCGGCGAGGGTGAAGTCGGGGGCGGTGTCGCCTGGCTTCATGGTCGGCGTGTCCTTCCTACAGCGAGTGCACAGCTCGTTCCGCACGGTGTTCGCTCCGGGGCCACCGTACGGTTCTGGCTAGTCTCGTGTCAGGCCGGGAGGTGTGAGTTGACCAGCATGTCCGATGTCGCGCGGGCCGCCGGGGTGTCCGCCGCGACGGTGTCGCGCGCGCTGCGGGGCGAGCCCGGCGTGTCCGAGGCGACCCGCCGCTACGTCACCGAGGTGGCCAAGCGGATGCGGTACGCGATCGCCCGGGACGCGTCCAGCCTCGCCGGCGGGCGGCGGTACGCGGTGGCCGTGCTGACCGCCGACGTCGGACGTGGCGACCTGCTGGCGGGTGCGGAAGGCGCGTTGCGCGCCGCCGGGTACGACGTCCTGCTTTACGTGCTGCGCGACGAGAGTGCCCGCGCGAAGTTCTTCGGGGAACTGTCTCCGCTGGGACGACGGGTGGACGGCGTCCTCGCGCTCTCCGTGGACCTCGCCGACGACGAGCGGTCCGCGCTCGACGCGCTGGACGTGCCGGTGGTCGCGGTCCGCGAGGACGACCTGCGGGACGCGTTGCGGCTGGCCGCCGCTCATGTCCGGGAGCTCGGCCACCGCGAGGTGGCGCTGGTGCTGGCCGAGGACGCCGACGAGTCCTACGACGAACTCCTCGTCGCCGAAGGACTGGACGTGCGTCCCGAGTGGACGCTCTGGTCGTCGCCGACGGTCGCGGGCGGCGAGCAGGTCGCGGACGTCCTGCTGGACGGCGACCGGCTGCCCACCGCCGTGATCTGCGCCGGCGGCGAGGTGGCGCTGGGCGTCTTCCTGCGCCTGCGCCGCGACGGCCGGGACGTCCCCGGCGACGTGTCGATCATCAGCCTGGACGGCCCGGAACTGGCCCGCGCGGTCGGCATCACGGCCGTCGAGGGCGCGTGGCGGGAACGCGGCGAGCACGCCGTCCACCGGCTGCTGGCCGCGCTGCGCGACGAGCCGCACGACGCCGACCCGCCGTCCGCGCACCTGGTGGTCCGGGAGTCGACCGCACGGAGATGATCACCCGACCGGCGGGTGAACCCGGCCGATCCTCCTGCGACCTTCGGGTGACCACCCCCACGCCGCCTGGATTTCCCGGCACCCGTGCGGCGAAGCTGTCCCACGTGGACGACGAGCTGGCCGCACTGGCCGAAGCGCACGGCGTGGCCACCCACTACGAAGATGCCGGACAGCGCCGTGCGGACGTCGACCCAGCGGTAGTGGTGGCCGTGCTCGCCCAGTTGGACGTGGACGCCTCGACCCCGGAGGCGGTCCGCCGCGCGCTCGCCGCGCCCCGCCCCGAACCGGCGACCCTGGTGCTCCGTGAAGGTGACACCCTCGACCTCCCGGGCACGCTCGACCTGGAGGACGGCGGCACGCTCGCCCTGCCCGCCGAACCGCCGCCGGGCTACCACCGGCTCGGCCACCGCACGGTGATCGTCGCACCGCGCGCACTGGCCCCGGTGCCGAAGACCTGGGGCTGGATGCTCCAGCTCTACGCGATGCGCTCGTCCCGCTCGTGGGGCATGGGCGACTTCGCAGACCTGGCCGAGATCGCCCGCCGCAGCCGCGGACTCGGCGCGGGCGTGCTGCTGGTCAACCCGGTGCAGGCGATCAGCCCGACCGTCCCGGTGGAACGGTCGCCGTACTCGCCCGCCAGTCGCCGGTTCGCCAACCCGCTGTACCTGCGGATCGAACACGTCCCCGCGTACATCACAGCCGACCCGCGGACCAAGGGCGCCGTCGACGCGTTGCGTCCGGACAACGACACCGACCTGATCGACTACGACGCGGTGTGGACGGCCAAGAAAGCCGCCCTCGAACTGCTCTGGCCGCACGTCGACCACCCGCAGCCCCAGGGGGACCTGGCCGACTTCGCCCGGTTCTGCGCCCTCGCCGAGGTCCACGGCCCGGACTGGCGCAGGTGGCCTGAACAGCAAAAAGACCCGGCCACCGCGACCGCCGACCCGGACCGGGTCGCCTTCCACGCCTGGCTCCAGCACCTGTGCGAACAGCAGCTGGCCGACGCCCGCCGGGCAGCCGGTGACCTGCCGGTCGGCATCGTCCACGACCTGCCGGTCGGCGTGCACCCCGGCGGCGCGGACACCTGGGCGGTCCGGGACGCGTTCGCGGCCGACGTCCGGGTCGGCGCGCCGCCGGACGCGTTCAGCCGACACGGCCAGGACTGGAACCTGCCCCCGTGGCGGCCCGACAAGCTGGCCGAACAGGGCTACGAGCCGTTCCGCGCGGTGCTCCGCAACGTCCTCAAGCACGCCGACGGCATCCGCGTCGACCACGTCGCCGGCCTGTGGCGGCTGTGGTGGATCCCGCCCGGCGAGCCGGCGAAACGCGGCACGTACGTCCACTACGACGAGGACGCCATGCTGGCCGTGCTCACCCTGGAGGCGCACCGGGCGGGCGCGGTCGGCGTGGGGGAGGACCTGGGCACGGTCGAGCCGAAGGTCACCGAGAGCCTGCACGACCGCGGGATGCTCAGCTCGGCGGTGCTGTGGTTCCAGTGCGACTACGACCGGCCCGGTCACCCGCTCATCCCGCCGGAGAAGTGGACCGAGTCGGCGATGGCGAGTGTGTCCACCCACGACCTGCCGACCGTCGCGGGCTTCCTGGCGGCCGAACACGTTCGGGTGCGAGCCGAACTGGGGCAGTTCCACGGCGATCCGGAACCGGAATTCCGGGCTGCGGAACGGGAACGCGCGGAACTGGTGGCGCTCCTCAAGGACGAGGGTCTGGCTGCCGATGACCTGGTGACCGCGTTCCACGCCCTGCTGGCCCGGGCACCGTCCCGGCTACTGCTGACATCGCCCCAGGACGCGCTGGGTGAGACCCGCCAGCCGAACCTGCCCGGCACCGTCGACCAGTACCCGAACTGGCGCATCCCGCTGCCCGTCGACCTCGACGGGTTCTTCGCCGACTGGCGGGTGCGCCGGGTGGCGGACGCGCTGGCGTCCGGTCGTGGTCGATGACCGGTAACACGCCGGTCATCTCAGGCCGCACCGTCGCGGAGTATCGTCGTTCCGTCACCCGCGCCAACGTTGGAGGTGGCATCCGCCCGTGAACACCGAGCTGGTGACCCGCACCGGGCCCGTCGTGCCCGAGCAGCTGATCACGCCGAGTCCGGCCGACGCGCTCGAAGTCGCCGTCGAACGCGCGCTGGCCGCCGTCCGGCCGTCGAACCCCGCCGACCCGCCGTCGACGGCGCACCACGCGGAGGAATTCCTCCGGGACGCGCTGCGCCGCACCGACCCGGGTTCCGACCGCGCCCTGGAACAGGCCGTGGCCTGCGCGGAAGCCGCCGCCGAGCACCTGCGCTACCTGGAGCTCCAGGAGGCCGGGCTGCTGCTGGTCGCGGCGCGCGGGCAGCTCGTCCGGTCGCACACCCGCAGACCATGATCTAGAACGTTAGGGGTCGGATCCCGCTCGTCCCGGAGGAGCACCTGTGCGGCCCTGGCCCGGAACGCCCTACCCGCTCGGCGCGGGCTACGACGGCGTCGGCACCAACTTCACCCTGTTCTCCGAGGTCGCGGACCACGTCGAGCTGTGCCTGTTCGACGCCGGCGGGACCGAGACGCGGGTGCGGCTGCCGGAGGTGGACGGCTTCGTCCACCACGGCTACCTGCTGGGCATCGGCCCCGGCCAGAAGTACGGCTTCCGGGTGCACGGGCCGTACGACCCGGAGCGCGGCCTGCGGTGCAACCCGGACAAGCTGCTGATCGACCCGTACGCGAAGGCGGTCACCGGCGGCGTCGACTGGCACGAGTCGCTGTTCGGCTACCGGTTCGGCGCGCCCGACGAGCGCAACGACCTGGACTCGGCCGGGCACGTGCCGCTGTCCGTCGTGGTCAACCCGTTCTTCGACTGGTCGAACGACCGGCCGCCGAAGACGCCTTACAACGAGTCGGTCATCTACGAGACGCACGTGCGCGGCCTGACCGTGAAGCACCCGGACGTGCCGCAACGGCTGCGCGGCACGTACGCGGGCCTCGCGCACCCGGCGGTCATCGACCACCTCAAGGCGCTCGGTGTCACGGCGATCGAGCTGATGCCGGTGCACCAGTTCATCACCGATCACGGTCTGTCCGAGAAGGGCCTGCGCAACTACTGGGGCTATAACACGATCGGGTTCTTCGCGCCGCACGACGGCTACGCGGCGCTACCCGAGCAGGCCAACCAGGTGCAGGAGTTCAAGGGCATGGTGCGGGCCCTGCACGAGGCGGGCATCGAGGTCATCCTCGACGTCGTCTACAACCACACCGCCGAGGGCAACCACCTCGGGCCGACGCTGTCCATGCGCGGCATCGACAACCACGCCTACTACCGGCTGGTGGACGACGAGCCGAAGTACTACACCGACTACACCGGCACCGGGAACTCGCTCAACGTCCGCAGCCCGCACACCCTCCAGCTGATCATGGACTCGCTGCGGTACTGGGTGACCGAGATGCGGGTGGACGGGTTCCGGTTCGACCTGGCCGCCACCCTGGCCCGCGAATTCTACGACGTGGACCGGCTGGCCACGTTCTTCGACCTGGTCCAGCAGGACCCGGTGGTGAGCCAGGTGAAGCTGATCGCCGAACCGTGGGACGTCGGGCCCGGCGGCTACCAGGTGGGCAACTTCCCGCCGCTGTGGACCGAGTGGAACGGCAAGTACCGGGACACCGTGCGCGACTTCTGGCGCGGCGAGCCCGCGACGCTGGGCGAGTTCGCGTCCCGGATCACCGGGTCGTCCGACCTCTACCAGGACGACGGCCGGCGGCCTTACGCGTCGATCAACTTCGTCACCGCGCACGACGGGTTCACGCTCACCGACCTGGTGTCCTACAACGAGAAGCACAACCAGGCCAACGGCGAGGACGGCCGGGACGGCGCGGACGACAACCGGTCGTGGAACTGCGGCGTGGAAGGCCCGACCGACGACCCGGAGGTCAACGACCTGCGCGCCCGGCAGCGGCGCAACCTGCTGGCCACGCTGCTGCTGTCCCAGGGTGTGCCGATGCTGCTGCACGGCGACGAGTCGGGCCGCACCCAGCAGGGCAACAACAACGCCTACTGCCAGGACTCCGAACTGTCCTGGGTCGACTGGACGCTGGTCGAGAAGAACAAGGACCTGGTGGAGTTCACCGGCGCGCTGACCGCGTTCCGGCGCGCGCACCCGGTGCTCCGGCGACGCCGGTTCTTCCAGGGCAAACCGATCCGCAAGGGCGACGAGCTGCGCGACATCGCGTGGTTCACGCCGTCCGGCGAGGAGATGACCGAGCGGAACTGGGGCGACGACTTCGGCCGCTGCGTCGTGGTGTTCCTCAACGGCGAGGGCATTCCCAGCCTGGACCAGCGGGGGATGCGGATCCTGGACGACTCGTTCCTGCTCGCGTTCAACGCCCACCACGAGGACATCGACATCACCCTCCCGGACTCGAGTTACGGTCCACAGTGGACGGTGGTGATCGACACGGCGACCGGTGTGGTGCGGGAGTCCGACCGGGGCGAGCCGGTGCCGTCCGGCGGCACGGTCACGCTCACCGCGCGGTCCCTGGTCGTGCTCCAGCGGACGGGCGTCGAATGACCCCGGCGTCGACCTACCGGATCCAGTTCACGCCCGAGTTCACGTTCGCCGACGCCGAAGCGGTGGTCGGCTACCTGGACGCGTTGGGCGTCGGCGCGCTCTATGCGTCGCCGCTGCTGGAGGCGATGCCCGGGTCCACGCACGGCTACGACGTGATCGACCCGACGCGGGCGCGGGAGGAGTTCGGCGGTGAGGCCGGGCGGCAGGCGCTGGGCAAGGCGCTGCGGCAGGCCGGGCTGGGTTTCGTCGTGGACATCGTGCCCAACCACATGGCCGTCGGCCCCGATCGTGCGAACCCGTGGTGGTGGGACGTCCTCCGGCACGGGCCCCGGTCGACGTACGCGAAGTACTTCGACATCGACTGGTCGGCCGGGAAAGTGCTGCTGCCGTTCGCGGGTTCGATTCAAGCCGAGGAAGAGCACGAGCACTACCGGCTGGCGTTCTGGCGGCGTGGCGACGCCGAGCTGAACTACCGGCGGTTCTTCGACATCACGACGCTGGCGGCCGTGCGGGTGGAGGACCCGGAGGTGTTCGAGGCGACCCACGGCGAGGTGCTGCGCTGGGTCGCGGCGGGCGAGGTGACCGGGCTGAGGGTCGACCACCCGGACGGCCTGGCCGACCCCGGCGGGTACTTCCGGCGGCTGGCGGACCGGGCGGGCTGCTGGCTGGTGGCGGAGAAGATCCTCGGGCCGGACGAGTCGCTGCCGGTGAGCTGGCCGGTCGACGGGACCACGGGCTACGACGCGTTGCGCGAGGTCTGCGGGGTGTTCGTGGACCCGGCCGGCGAGGCCGGTTTCACCGCGCTGGCGGCGGAATTGGGTGTGCCGACGGATTTCGCGGCGGTCGAGCACGAGTGTCGGGAGCTGATCGCCCGCACGAGTCTGCGGGCCGAGGTGCGGCGGATCGCCGCCCTCGTGGACTTCCCGGACCGTTCGGCGGCCGAGGATGCCGTGGCGCGGGTGATGGTCGCGTTCCCGGTGTACCGGTCGTACCTGCCGGAGGGGCTGGACGCGTGGCAGGCGGCGGTGGCGGGTGGAACGCCTGCGGTGCGGGCGCTGGACGAGCAGGTCCGCGCCGATCCGCACGGGGAGTTGGCGACCCGGGTCCAGCAGACGTCCGGGATGGTCGTCGCCAAGGGCACCGAGGACACCGCGTTCTACCGGTACACCCGGTTCGTCGCGCTGAACGAGGTGGGCGGCGCGCCGGACCGGTTCGGGCTGTCGGTGGCCGAGTTCCACGGCCGTGCGGCGGCGCGGGAAGCCGGCTCGCCGGGTGCGATGACGACGCTGTCCACCCATGACACCAAGCGGTCCGAGGATGTGCGGGCGCGGCTCGCGGTGCTGGCGGAGATCCCCGACGAGTTCGCGGCGGCGGTGCGGCGGTGGACGGCCGCGCACCCGATCGCCGAGCCGTCGCTGAACCTGTTGGCGTGGCAGTCGCTGGTGGGGGCGTGGCCGATCACCGCCGACCGGATGGCGGCCTACCTGGACAAGGCGGCCAAGGAGTCGAAGGTCCGCACCACGTGGGTGGACCACGACGAGGAGTTCGAGGCGGCCGTCGCGGCGTGGCCGGGGCAGGTGCTGGGCGGTCCGGTCGCGGACGACGTGGCCGGGTTCGTGGCGCGGATCGCCGGGTTCGGCTGGTCCAACGCGTTGGGGCAGAAGCTGGTGCAGCTGACCGCGCCCGGTGTGCCGGATGTGTACCAGGGCACCGAGTTGTGGGACCTGTCGCTGGTCGACCCGGACAACCGGCGGCCGGTGGACTACGACGTGCGGCGTGGGCTGCTGGACGCGATCGCGGACGGGTGGCTGCCGGCGGTGGACGACTCGGGCGCGGCGAAGCTCCTGGTGGTGCACAAGGCGTTGCGGCTGCGGCGGGATCGGCCCGAGCTGTTCCGGGGCTACCGGCCGATGGTCGCCGGCGGCTCCGCCGCCGAGCATGTGATCGCCTTCGAGCGGAACGGGCTGGTGACGGTGGCGACCCGGCGGCCGGTGGGTCTGGCGGCGGACGGGTGGCGGGACACGGAACTGCCGCTGCCGCCCGGGACGTGGACCGACGCGCTCACGTCACGGCCCGCGTCGACCCGGTTGGCCGAGCTGTTGGACCACTACCCGGTGGCACTGCTGGTGCGAGGAGACCGGTGAGCTTTTCGGTGTGGGCGCCGCATCAGGAGCGCGTGCTGGTGCGGGTGGACGGGCAGGACCACGAGATGGCGTCCGGCGAGGGCGGGTGGTGGCATTCGCCGGTTCAGGGCACGGACTACGCGTTCGTGCTCGACGGCGACGCGCTGCCCGACCCCCGGTCGTCGTGGCAGCCCAACGGGGTGCACAAGGCGTCCCGGGTGTACGACCACTCGGCGTTCGCGTGGACGGATCAGGCTTGGACGGGGCGGGCGTTGCCCGGTGCGGTGGTGTACGAGCTGCACATCGGCACGTTCACGGCGGCGGGCACGTTCGACGGGGCCGTGGAA
>CBHFOL010000332.1:0-9104 GCA_965995405.1 uncultured Saccharothrix sp. | reverse complement strand
TCCTTCATGTTCAGGAAGTCCATGTTGCCGCCCACGTTCAGCTGCATGGTGCGGTCGAGCTGGACGCCCCGGTCCTCGAACAGCTTGGCCAGCACGCGGTGCGTGATGGTCGCGCCGACCTGGGACTTGATGTCGTCGCCGACGATCGGGACGCCGGCCTCCTCGAACTTGCGGGCCCACTCCGGGTCGGACGCGATGAACACCGGCAGCGCGTTGACGAACGCCACCCGCGCGTCGATCGCGGCCTGCGCGTAGTGCCGGTCCGCCTCCTCCGAGCCCACCGGCAGGTAGGACACCAGCACGTCCACGTCGGCGTCGCGCAGCGCCTGCGCCACGTCCACCGGCTCCTCGTCGGACTCCTCGATGGTCTCCCGGTAGAACTTCCCGAGCCCGTCGAAGGTGTGCCCGCGCTGCACGGTGACGCCCAGCGGCGGCACGTCGGCGATCTTGATCGTGTTGTTCTCGCTCGCGCCGATGGCCTCGGACAGGTCGACGCCGACCTTCTTGGCGTCCACGTCGAACGCGGCCACGAACTCCACGTCCCGCACGTGGTAGTCGCCGAACTCGACGTGCATCAGACCGGGCACCCGGGTGCTCGGGTCGGCATCGCGGTAGTAGTGGACACCCTGCACCAGCGACGCCGCGCAGTTGCCGACCCCGACAATGGCCACTCGAACGGTGCGGCGGTTGTCGCCCATGCCGAGTCCTCCTTCTTGTGTTCTACGTCAGTGCCCCGCAGGGCTATTCGTCCTGTTCGCGCTGTTCGGCCTGTTCGTGCGCGATCAGCTCGTTGAGCCACCGCACCTCGCGCTCGCTCGATTCGAGACCGAGCGCGTGTAGCGGTCGATCCGCTCGCCCGCGCCCGCTAACACCGTCCGCAGCCCTTCCCGCCGCTCCTCGACGCGCCGCCGGCGGCCTTCGAGGATCCGCATCCGGATCTCCGCCGGCGTGCGGGAGAAGAACGCCAGGTGGACGCCGAACGAGTCGTCGTCCCACGTCTGCGGGCCCGCGTTGGCCAGCAGGTCGGCGAACCGCTCCTTGCCTTCCGCGGTCAGCTTGTAGACCTTGCGCGCGCGGCGACCCCAGGACCGGGTGTCGTCCGGCGCTTCCTCCACGATCCACCCGTCACGTTGCAACCGGCGCAGCGTGGGGTACAGCGTCCCGTAGGAGAACGCGCGGAACGCGCCCAGCAGCTCGTGCAAGCGCTTGCGCAGCTCGTAGCCGTGCATCGGCGCCTCGTGCAGCAGCCCGAGGATCGCGAACTCCAGCAAGCGACACCTCCTCGCACTCACCGCCGATGGGTGTGCCCACTATATCGGCTCGATACATCTGCCCACGAGTCGGGAAGTGACGTGGCGCACCAGGTCACACCGTGATCACGGCCACTGCCCTGAACGGCCCAACGAAGGGGTTGGGCTGCCACGTACTCTGGTCCCGTGCTGACCCAAAGGCAGGTGGTGGACTACGCGTTGCAGCGTCGCGCGCTGCTGGCCGAGGTCTACGCGGGCCGCGTGGGCACGATGGAGGTCTGCGACGCCAGCCCGTACCTGCTGCGAGCAGCCAAGTTCCACGGCAGGCCGAGCGACGTGACGTGCCCGGTCTGCCGCAAGGAACCGCTGACCCACGTGTCCTGGGTCTACGGCGACGAGCTCAAGCACGCGGCCGGATCCGCGCGCACCGTCGACGAGCTCACCCGCATGGCGACCCTCTTCGAGGAGTTCACCGTGTACGTGGTGGAAGTCTGCCGCACATGTAGTTGGAACCACCTGGTGCAGTCATACGTCCTGGGAACGCGTGGCTTGAACGCTCGGAAGCCGCGCAGGAGGACCGCGGCGGAGTGAACCGGCTCCGACCGCGGACGCCGCCCACCCGGGCGACGGCGTACGACCACCGAACCGCGTGCGACGGCACGCCGGTCTGGGAGGCTTTTTCGTGAACGACCAGCATGACGACAGGCACCGTGGTGCGGAGCCGCAGTGGCCGACCGGGGAGGACCCGGACGGTGGCGCGCACACCCCACGCCACGGGGCAGGGGATCAGCCGGAGCGTCCGAACACCCCACCAGGTGGTTTCGCGCGCCAGCAGGGCGGACCTCGACCGGGCACGCCGCCCGGCGGTTTCGCGCGTCCACCGGCCGGCGGACCACCGCCCGGACGTCCGATGGGCACCCCGCCGGGCGGTATCCCCCAGGGCACTCCGCCCGGTGGCATCCCGCAGGGCGGCGGCACCCCGCCGGGGGGCGTTCCCCGGGGCGGACGTCGGCGCGCGCCCGAGCCCGGTGAGGGCGGCGGCAGGCACGGCGCGGACAACGGTCCCCCGGGCGAAGGTCCCGGCGTGCGGCGCGGGCCGGGTGACGCGGGTCGTGGCAACGGTCCCGGCGCGCCGATGCCCGGTGCCGGCCCCAGCCGCGCCGGCGCTCCCGGCGGAGCGGGTCCCCGTGCGGGCGGCCCTGGTCCTGGCGTAAGCGGCCCCGGTGCGGGTGTGCCGAGTGCGGCCAACTCCGACCCGAACGCCACGCGGCAGGTCCCCCGGGCCCCCGTGCGGCCCAACACGCCTCCCGGCGGCATCCGCCGACCCGGCCCGAACGGCCCCGTGCCGCCCGGACGTCCCCCGACAGGTGGACCCGGCGGCCCCGGCGGACCGCGCAGGCCCGGCGAGGAGCCGACCGACCTGCTGCCCCCGGTGCACCAGACCGTGGCGAGGGAGCCCGAACTCCTCACCCACCGCGAGGACGACCTCGAACTGGAGCCGTACTACGAGGACGACGAGTACGACGACGAGCCCACCGAGGAGGAGGCCAAAGCCTTGCGCCGGAAGAAGATCTGGCGTCGCGTACGGCGGATCACCTACGTCGGCCTCTTCCTGGCGATCCTGGGACCGATCGTCGCGTTCGCGGTCGCCTACCAGGTCGTGGACGTCCCGAACCCGGAGAAGGTGGCCTTCGAGCAGGCCAAGGCGATCACCATCTACTGGGCCGACGGCACGGAGATGACGAAGATCGCCCCGTCCGGCGCGAACCGGACCATGATCAAGTACGAGGACATCCCGGACCAGGTCAAGAAGGCGGTCTTCGCCGCCGAGGACCCGACGTTCGAGACCAACCCCGGCTTCGACTTCACCGCCATCGCCCGTGCCGTCTGGTACCAGATGAACGGCAAGAAGAGCGGCGCGTCCGGCCTGACCCAGCAGTACGTGAAGCAGGCCACGACCGAAAAAGACGAGACGCTGACCCGCAAGTTCACCGAGATGGTCCGCTCGTACAAGATGTCCGAGCAGCAGGACAAGAACGACATCCTGACCGCCTACCTGAACACGATCTACTTCGGCCGTTCCGCCTACGGCGTGAAGGAGGCCGCGAAGGTCTACTTCAACAAGAACGACCTGAAGGAGCTCACCCAGGCCGAGGCCGCGGTGCTGGCGGGCATGATCCAGAACCCCAGCCGCTCCGAGGAGCCCGCGTACGTCCTGGAGCGCTACCAGTACGTGATGGGCCAGCTCCGCACGTACCAGTGGATCGACCAGGGGTACTTCGACGCGAACCTGACGCCGCCGGCGCTGCGCCCGGCGGCCGAGCTCCAGGCCGGCGGGCTGGACGGGGCTCGCCTGCTGATCCAGAACCAGGTCATCGCCGAGCTGGAGAGCATGGACTGGTCGATGGAGCGGGCGCACCAGACCGGTGCGGGCATCCACACCACGCTCGACCCGAAGATGCAGCTCGCCGCCGAAGAGGCGGTGAACGAGGTGATGGAGGGGCAGACCGAGGGCCTGCGCCAGTCGCTGACCGCCATCGAACCGACCTCCGGCGCGGTCCGGGCGTACCACGCGGGCCTGGACGGCAACGGCATCGACTACGCGCGCGGCACCCTCCAGGAGGCCGGGTCGTCGTTCAAGCCGTTCGACCTGGTGGGTGCGCTGCACAAGGGCAAGGGCCTCGGCTCGACCTACGACGGCGTGTCGCCCAAGACGTTCCCGAACGGCACCGACGACCCGCTGATCATCCGCAACGCCTCGGACACCGGGAACACCTGCGGCAAGAAGTGCCCGTTGCGCAAGGCCATGGAGATGTCGCTGAACACCGTGTTCTACGACCTGGTGGCCAACGAGATCGGTCCGCAGGCGGTGGCCGACGCGGCGTTCGAGGCGGGCATCCCGAAGTCCGTGTACGTCAACGGCGCGGAGCAGCAGCTCCTGGTCAGCGAGGGCGGTGGCCCGCCCAACACCGGTATCGCGATCGGTGGTGGCGAGGCGCGGGTGCGGCCGTTCGACATGGCGTCGGCGTACGCGACCTTCGCGGCCCGCGGCACCTACCACAAGCCGTTCTTCATCACGAAGATCACCAACGCGCAGGGTGACGTGCTCGCCCAGCACCTGGACGAGACGCGCAGCGCCTTCGACGCGGACCCGCAGAAGAGCCAGGACATCGCGGACAACGTGACCGAGTCGCTCAAGGCCGTGATCCCCTACTCGAAGCTCGACTGCGCGGGTGGCCGCGAGTGCGCCGGCAAGACCGGCACGCACGAGCTCCCCGGCACCAGGCAGAACTCGAAGGCCTGGATGGTCGGCTACACGCCTTCGCTGTCGGCGTCGGTGTGGGTCGGCCGCGACCGGGGCGACGAAGCACTCCTGGACAAGGATGGCGGTTCGGTCTACGGCGCCGGTCTGCCGGGCCAGATCTGGAAGAAGTTCATGGACAAGGCCCTCGACGGCACACCGCCGGCGAAGTTCCCCAAGGCCAAGCCGATGGGCCAGTACGAGGACCCGAAGGCGCCGCCGCCGACGACCACGCCGAAGGAGGACGACGAGGACCGCAACAAGCCCCCGTCGACCACCACGCAGCAGCGGCCGACCCGCGACGAGACGACGACGACCGAGCCGACCAAGCCGACGTCGTGCCTTCCCATCCGGTGCCAGTCGACGACCACCACCCCGAACCCGAACCCGGATCCGATCGGCGGCGGGGGCAGTCCACCGACGAGATAGACCGACCGGCATGGGCCGGTGGACACCTGAGGCGGGGCGCGCGATGCGTGCCCCGCCTCTGTCGTTCCCGCGGGTTCAGCGCCGGCCGGCGCGTATCCGGCCTGGCGTGCGACCCGCCGACGCAGTGCGCCGATGAGTGAGTCGTCGGGTGCGATCCGACCGACGTAGACAAACACCGTAACGGCGTAATGCGTGCCCTTGACACGGCACGCGGACATGCGGTTCGCTCGACTACGGACGACATCAAACCAGGGGGGTTACGATGCCGATGTCGATTGCGTACGGCCAACAGACCCGATTGGCTCTCAGGTTGGTTCACGACTAGATTCCACCCGCCCGTCGCCGGTATCGGACGGGCCGCGCCACAGTGCGCAGCAATCACCTTCACCCAGGTCACAGCGCCCTTGCCGGGCAAGGTCGACCGCACCGCGCAGATCCGGACCGACTCCCCGATCCGGACCCTGCCGGCACGCCGGAAAAACATGTGACCGGGCCGCCCCGCACAGCGCGCGCAAACACCGTGCCAGTTACCGACGGACATCGCGATAGCGCACTGTCCGATTCGGTGGCGCGGCGGAAAACGCTGCCCGAATTCTCCTGATATCGACCAGGAAATGGTGCGATCCATGCGAAGAACACTGACCCTGTCCGCCGTCGCGGTGGCGTCGGCGGCGCTGTTGACGGCACCGGTCGCCACCGCCGCGCCGGCACCGGACGAGAACCCGCCGCCGCCACCCCGAGCACAGGCCGAGCCTCCCGTCGTGGCGGCGGAGAAGCGCGGTGAACTCCTCGGCGACAGGTGGCAGGCTTCGGACGACCGGCTGTGGACGACGACCGGTGACGGCACCGGCTTCCACGTGCTGGTCGCCGACGCCAAGACCGGCTACTCGTGGCGCACGGTCGCCACGCTGAACCACCCCGCCGCCGAAGCCGACACCTGGGTGGGCAACGCCTGCGTCACGGCTTCCGGCGCGAAGGCCGTGGTCGTGTACGCGCCCCGAGCGTTCACCAACAACGAAAAGCTGTTCGCACGCGGCGGTTTCACGGCCGTGGTCGACCTGAACACCGGCGAGGTGACCAAGCTGCCGGTGCGCACGACGCTCGCCTACTACAACCCGGGCTGCGGCCTCGGCGAAGAGGTCGCGCTCACCCAGGCCGCCGACCAGGATCTCGGCAAGACCGGCCTGCTGACCGTCGACGCGACCACCGCGAAGCTCAGCGACCGCACCGAGGTCACCGGCCAGCTCACCTCGGCCGTGCCGATCCGGGACGGGTTCGCCGTCGCCGGCGGCACGGGTGTGCTGAAGGTCGACCGGGAGGGCCGCAAGGAACGGATCTCCAGCACCAAGGGCGTGCCCTTCCACCTCAAGCCCGACGCCGAGGGCGGCATCGTCTACATGGCCGCCGAGAGCAGCGAGGCCGTCAACGTCCAGCGGTCGACGGGTGTGCGCGGCAAGGTGTCGCTGCTGGCCCGGGGCGCGGTCGGCAAGGTCGGCCTGGCGGCGAACGCGCGCGGTGTGTCCATCACCGGCGACGCCGAGCTGGAGTCGCTGCCGTCGGCGGTGCGCAAGCTCGACGTGCCGGCCGGCTCGACGTTGTCCACCACCGGCGAGATGGTGCTGACCGAGGTCCTGCCGAGCCGCAGCGCGATGCAGTCCGACCCGCAGACCTGGCACATCCGGACCAAGAGCCTCCGGACCGGCAAGGACGTCGGCTTCGGCGTCGACCCGGCGGACGCGCTGACCCCGCGCGAGGTGGAGCCGGACCGCACCTGCGCGGTGGCCCGCAACGACCCGGGCATCCAGGTGCTCCAGCCCAAGCCCAAGCAGGTCGAGTGGGCCGTGGACATGGCCGTGAAGGGCCACCTGGACATCCACCGGCCGGCCGGCTGGATCGGCAACCCGGGCAACTACTACCCGGAGCAGCTGTTCCCGCCGCTGCCGATGGCCAACGCCAACGGCGGCACGCTGCCCGCCCAGGTGCTGCTCGGCGTCACCGGGCAGGAGGCGAACATGTGGCAGGCGAGCCGGCACACCCTGCCCGGTGAGACCGGCAACTCGCTGATCGGCAACTACTCCGGCCTGGAGCTGTACGACTCGAACAACAACAACGACTGGGACATCGACTTCGCGGACGCCGACTGCGGCTACGGCGTCACCCAGGTCACCGACGGTATGCGGATGCAGGGCCGCGGCCGTGACCCGCAGAACCCGAACGAACCGCAGCTGCCGTACAACCAGCAGCTGGCCATCGCCACCGACTACGCGGCCAACGTGTCGGCGGGGATGCGGAAGCTCCAGGAGAAGTGGAACGAGGTCCAGGCGGCCGGGATGACGTTGAACAACAACGACGTCACCAAGCTGGAGAACTGGTTCTTCGCGGCGTGGGCGTACAACTCGGGCTTCCACCAGCCGGGTGAGCCGAACAGCAACGGAGCCTGGGGCCTGGGCTGGGCCAACAACCCGGCCAACCCGCACTACGACCCGAACCGGCACTCGTTCGGCGAGCACCCGACCGACTTCGCCCACCCGCAGCTCTGGCCGTACCCGGAGAAGGTGCTGGGCTTCGCGGGCAACCCGCCGTCGATCGCGGAGGACGAGAACACCGAGGTCCCGTTCTTCCGCTACGCCCTGTGGCCCGGCGGCGCGGGTTCGGCGGACGTACCCGGCACCGCCGAGTACAACAAGCGCAACGTGAAGCCGCCGCGTCTGCTGTTCTGCACCGCCGACAACAACTGCGTGCCCGGCGGCCAGTTCACGCCGACCGACCCGGAGGTGGGCGGCGACCCGGTGGCCGACACCGGTCCGTGCGCGCACCAGAACGCGGCCGGCCAGTACGACCTGCGGTGCTGGTGGCACACGTCCACGGCGTGGAAGCCCGCGTGCAACACGTGCGGCGTCGAGATGATCCGGTACGACTTCCCGGAGTACGCGGCGGAACCGGCGAACGGCACCAGCTACCCGCCCACCTGCCCCGTCGAGCCTCCGGTGAGCACCCGGGCGTTGGTCGTGGACCACACCGCGCCGACCCGGCGACCCAACTGCACACAACTGCCGCAGGGGACCGGCACCATGTCGTTCGGCTACGACCGACCCGGCGCGTGGGTCGACCTGCACCAGCTGGGCACGGGCCTGGGCGGGCACTCCTGGATCAGCCACACCAAGCGCACCGGCAACGCGGACGACCTGAAGGCCGTGACCACGGCGAGCTGGGAGCTGCACAGCAAGCTGCGCACCAGGGCGAGGGTGCTGACGTTCATCCCCGCCCACGGCGGCCAGAAGACGACCGCGGCGAACTACCAGGTCCAGACGGCCTGGGGCACCGAGACCGTCACCAAGAACCAGCAGACGTCCGCCAACCAGTGGCTGTCGTTGGGTGTGTTCGACTTCGACAACATCCCGAAGGTCACCCTGAACACCCTCACCGGTGACGGGGCGACCGGGAACATCGTGGCGTTCGACGCGCTGGCGTTCGTCCCGGTGGTCGACCACCAGCAGGACACCGACCTCGTCGTGTCGTTCCAGCACGTCGCCAACGGCAAGTGCATCACCTCGCCGCCGACGGCCACGTACCCGGCTCCGGTCGTCCAGAACACGTGCCTGGGCAACTTCAGCGACGACTGGCTGATCCGGTACGTCCCGAACACGGTGAACCCGAACGGCTGGCGGGAGTACCTGGTGGTCCAGCGGTCCACCGGCATGTGCCTGGCCACGCTCAAGGACACCGCCACGGGCAACTACAGCGCGGTGACCAGGGCGTGCCTCGCCGACCCGACGGCGGGCAAGGACATGCTCTGGACCGAGGGCATCGGGTACATGAACCAGCACATCACCGGCGTGGTCTGCAACCTGCACACCGACGTGCCGATCAGCGCCTGTCTGAATCCCGAGGGTCTGAGCGGGAACGACGGCGTGTCGATCGTGGTGTCCAGGAACACGGCCCCCGGCGCGAACACCTACCAATGGTGACCCGGTAGTGCACGCGGTCCTGGTGGCGGCGCTCGCGTTCTGGGTGGGACAGCTGGGCCTCGACGTGGCCTGGACGTCCTCCCGGGGCGACGGGGTGACCGTGGCGGTGATCGACACGGGCGTGGACGCCGACCACCCGGACCTGGCCGGACGGGT
>CBHFOL010000331.1:0-9147 GCA_965995405.1 uncultured Saccharothrix sp. | reverse complement strand
CTCCTTGCCGACGTACGGCTGGAGGTCGCGCACGCGGCGCATCTCCACGAGCGAGGCGGGAAGGAAGCCGCGCAGACCGATGTCGAGGATGAGACCACCCTTGACGACCTCGATGACCGTGCCGCGGACCGGCTCGTCCTTCTCCTTGAGGGCTTCGATGGTGCCCCACGCGCGCTCGTACTGGGCGCGCTTCTTGGAGAGGATCAGCCGGCCTTCCTTGTCCTCCTTCTGGAGAACAAGAGCCTCGACCTCGTCACCGACCTTGACTACCTCGTTGGGGTCGACGTCGTGCTTGATCGACAACTCGCGCGAGGGGATGACGCCCTCGGTCTTGTAGCCGATGTCGAGCAGGACCTCGTCCCGGTCGACCTTGACGATGGTGCCTTCGACGATATCGCCATCGTTGAAGTACTTGATGGTCTTGTCGATGGCGGCGAGGAAGTCCTCCTCCGTCCCGATATCGTTGATAGCGATCTGCTGCTTCGGCGCGGTGGCAGCCGGGACAGTGGTGGTGTCGGTGGACATTAGGTAGGTGGCTCCGGTACGGATTGGGGTTGTCTGGCCTTGGGTGCAACGCTGCGCGGGAGGCAAGGCTTCCCCCGACGACCAGTCCCGTGACGTGCATACCGATCATGGGCAGCGCGAACCCACTACGCGGGCGGTATCGTACGCGGCCCGACGACCCCCGGGCAAACCGGTCCCCCCACCCGTAACCCTGAAGGAGCAGTGTGTCCGACCAGCACGCGAGCGCCGAGCTCGCGCTCGGCACCATCGGTATCGCCAAGCGGGGTGCGGACGCCGCCGAGTCGCGGGCGGCGAACCGGGTCTGGTGGGACGCGGACGCCGACGACTACCACGCCGAGCACGGCGGCTTCCTGGGCGCGGCGGACTTCGTGTGGTGCCCGGAGGGCGTGCGTGAGGAGGAGGTCGGTTTCCTCGGTGACGTGACCGGCCGGCGGGTCCTGGAGGTGGGCTGCGGCTCCGCGCCGTGCTCGCGTTGGCTCCGACAGCACGGTGCGCTTCCGGTGGCGTTCGACATCTCCGCCGGGATGTTGCGGCACGCCGTCGCGGGGAACACCGAGACCGGGCTGGACGTGCCGCTGGTGCAGGCGAGCGCGGACCAGCTGCCGTTCGCGGACACGAGCTTCGACGCGGCGTGCTCCGCGTTCGGCGGGGTGCCGTTCGTGGCGGACGTGGGCGAGGTGTTCCGGGAGGTGGCCCGGGTGCTGCGGCCGGGCGCGCCGTGGGTGTTCTCGGTGACTCACCCGATCCGGTGGATCTTCCCGGACGACCCCGGCCCGAACGGTCTGACGGTGACCCAGTCGTACTTCGACCGCACGCCCTATGTAGAGGTGGACGACGCGGGCCGGGCGACCTACGTGGAGCACCACCGGACGATGGGCGACTACGTCCGCGCGCTGGTCGGCGCGGGGCTGGAGCTGCTGGACGTGGTGGAGCCGGAGTGGCCCGCCGGGCACACCAGGACGTGGGGCCAGTGGAGCCCGCTGCGCGGCCGGCTATTCCCCGGCACCGCGATTCTGCGGACACGCAAGCCGTAACCTGCGGAGCATGACCGTCAGTCGGGGGCTGGTGGAGGCGCAGAGCACGCGGTTCGCGGGTGTCGACCCGATGTTGCCGTCGGTGACCGCGCCGCCGGACGGGGACGTGCTCACGGCGGCGCTGCCGGACGGCACCAGGGTGGCCGGCGTGGTGCAGCGCCAGGTGCACGACCGGGCGTCGGCGGCGCGGCTGTGGTCGGCGACCGAGGTGTGGGAGCTGACGCCGCTGCTGGGCAGCGCGGGCGCGGCCGGGATGGACGCGCTGCTGCGCGCGTGGCGGCACCGGATGGACCGGGTGGGCGCGGCCGAGCGGGACTCGGCGTGCGTGGTGACGTGGCCGTCCCGGGACGTCGAGTGCGCCCGTGCCCTGCTGGACCACGGCCTGGTGCCGCTGACGGTGATCGCCGTGCGCCGGAGCGCGCAGAGCCCCGACGGCGCGGCGGGTACCGCGCAGCCGGCGTTGCCGCCGCTGGGGACGCTGTCGATCCGTCGGGCGACTCCGGCCGATCTGGACGCGGTGCTGGCGCTCGCGCTGGCCGAGCTGCGCTACTCGGCGATGGTCGGCTCCACGGTGCACCGGCCGGAGGCGGTGGAGCTGAAGCGCCGGACGCTGGGTGACCGGCTCGTCGCGGGCGGCCCGGCGTGGCTGGCGGAACGGGACGGCATCGCGGTGGCGCTCGCCGAGTGCGCGCTGGTGACGTCCGAGCCGGGCAACTGGACGTCGACCCGCCTGCCACCGGGCCGCTGGGGCTACGTGAACTGCCTGTCGGTGCTGCCCGGCGCGCGCGGCTCGGGTATCGGGCAGCAGCTGATGGCGCACGCGCACCGCGAGTTGCAGCGGCTGGGCACGGTCGGCAGCTACCTCTACTACAACCCGCCGAACCCGCTGTCCTCGGTGTTCTGGCCGCGCCAGGGCTACCGGCCGCTGTGGACGGTGTGGGAAGTGCGGCCGGCCGTCGCGCTGCGGTAGTCCGCCGGCGGTGGTGCACTGGACCCCGATCGGACTAGATCACAGCCTTCGTGGTTGCGGTCCACGCACGGCTGCGCCACTATTTGTACTGACCAGTCAGTTCAATGGAGGGGTTCACGCCGTGGAGATCCACGCCCAGCGCGTCGGCGTCGCCGGGCCGCACGGTCCGCTGCTCAAGCCGACCGGCCTGCGCGTGCCGCCGGGTGTGGCGGTGCTGGTGGCGGGCCCGCCGGACGCGGGGCACACGGCGTTCGCGCTGGTGCTGTCCGGACGGCTGCGGCCGAGCACCGGCACCGTCACGCCCACCCCGGCCGAGCTGCGCAAACAGGTCGTGCTGGTGGACTCGCCCGGGGTGAACGAGCCGGAGGGGTCACTGTCGCTGGCCGGGGTGGTCGGCGAGGAGCTGGCCATGAACGGGAAGCGCAGCGGGCGCAAGGCGGTCGCCGACTGGCTGGTCGAGCGGAACGCCGACGAGTACATCGACGCCCGCTTCGAGTACGTGCCGGTGGACGTCCGGTGCGCGCTCATGCTGGAACTCGCCGCCGGCCGGCCGGGCGCGCGCGTCCTGATCCTGGACACGCCCGACCGCTACCACGGCGACCCGCAGAGCTGGTGGAAGCTCGCCCGCGAGCACGTGACGCCGGAGCTGTCCGTGGTCGTGCTGTGCACGCCGGCGTCGGCCGCCCTGCTGGACGTGCCGCACGCCCGCCTCGGCGCGGACAACACCGACCCGGGGGCCGAGCCCACCGCGAAGCACTCGCTCGAAGCCACCCGGCCCGCCATGAGCCCGGCCGTGGGGCCGCCGACCGCCGAACCGCCGACCGTGACCGCGAAGCCGGCCGATGTCGAAGAACCCGCCACCGAGGAGACCGCGTGACCGCCCTTCGGATGGCGTTCAACGAACTGCGCCGCATCACGTCCGGCAAGCTGCCCAAGCTCGCCGTCCTGGCACTGACCCTCGTGCCGCTGCTCTACGCGGCCCTCTACCTCTACGCCAACAAGGACCCGTACGCGAACCTCAGCCAGGTCCCGGCCGCTCTCGTCGTCGAGGACAAGGGCGCGACCGCCGCCGACGGCACCTTCAAGAACGCGGGTGAGGACGTCGCCGCCGAGCTGGTCTCCGGCGACAAGTTCGACTGGCACCGGGTCGGCCCGGACGAGGCCGAGAAGGGCGTCCGCGACGGCACCTACACGTTCGGCCTCACCCTGCCCGAGGACTTCTCCCAGGCCCTCCTGTCGTCCGGCGACTTCACCCCCCGCCAGGGCGTGATCATGCTGACCACCAACGACGCCAACAACTACCTGGGCTCCACCATCGCCAACCAGGTGGTCGCCGAGGTGCGCCGCTCGGTGTCGGTGAAGGTCGGCGCGGAGGCGGCGGACAAGCTGCTGCTCGGGTTCTCCACCATCCGCCAGAAGACCGCCGAGGCCGCCGAGGGCGCGACGAAGCTCGCCACCGGCCAGCAGGGCGCGCTGGACGGCAGTCAACGGCTGGTCGACGGCGCGGGCCCGCTGGCCGACGGCGCGGCGCAGGTGTCGAGCGGGCTGCGGCAGCTGCGCGACCAGACCAAGGACCTGCCGGTGAAGTCGCAGCAGCTCGCGGACGGCGCGAAACAGGTCGCGGACGGCAACGAGACCGTCGCCCGGACCGCCGAGGACTACGCGGGCAAGGCGCAGGCCCTGGTCACCCGGCTGGACACGGTCGGCGGCGACGTGGCGGCCGACCTGCGTGCCGCCGGGTTCACCGAGGAGCAGGTGCAGCGGGTGCTGGCCGCGCTGAAGGACGCCCGCGCGCCCGTGGACGACGCGAACGGCAAGGTGCAGGCCGCGTCCGGACAGCTGCGGACCCTGGCGAACGGCGCGAAGCAGGTGTCGGACGGCGCGGCCCAGCTGGCCGCGTCCACCCCGGCGCTGACCGACGCCGTCACCCGGCTGAACGACGGCGCGGCGCAGGTCGCGGCGGGCACCGCGCAGCTCCGGGACGGCGCGACCACGCTGCGGGACGGCGAGCAGCAGCTCGTCGACGGCACCAACCAGCTTCGGGACGCACTCACCGCCGGCGTCCAGCAGATCCCGAACCCGGACGACCCGACCCGCCAGTCCACCGCCGACACCATCGGCGACCCGGTGAACGTGCGCGGCGTCAGCCAGACGTCGGCGGGCAGCTACGGCGCGGGCCTCGCCCCGTTCTTCCTCGGGCTGGCCACCTGGATCGGCGCGTTCGTGCTGTTCCTGCTGCTCAAGCCGCTGTCCCGGCGTGGCCTGGCGGCCGGCCAGAACGCGCTGCGGGTGGCGCTCGGCGGCTGGCTGCCGGGTGTGCTGCTGGGCGCGGCGCAGGTCGTGGTGATGTTCGCGGTGGTGACGCTGGTGGTGGACATCCGGCCGACGGACCCGTTGGGGACGCTCGGGTTCCTGCTGCTCACGTCGGCGACGTTCGTGGCGGTGCTGCACGCGTTGAACGCGCTGCTCGGCGCGGTCGGCAAGTTCGTCGGCCTGGTGCTGCTGATCCTCCAGCTCGTCAGCGCGGGCGGCACGTTCCCGTGGCAGACGATCCCGGTGCCGCTGTACCCGCTGCACTACGGGCTGCCCATGGGGTACGCGGTGGACGGGCTGCGGCACCTGATGTACGGCGGCACGCTGGACAGCGTCGGGAAGGACGCGCTGATCCTGCTCGCCTATCTCGTCGGGGCTCTTGCCTTGTCGACGTTCGCCGCGTACAAGCAGCGGGTGTGGACCCCGTCTCGCCTCAAGCCCGAGCTGGTGCTGTGACCACCACGCGCCCCGGCCGCACCGCCGTCACCAAGCAGAAGCTGTTCGACGCCGCGCTGAAACTGGTCGGCGAACGCGGCGCGGCGAGCGTGACGGTGGACGAGATCGCCGCCGAGGCCGGGGTCGCCAAGGGCACCGTGTACTACAACTTCGCCAGCAAGGACGCGCTGGTGGACGCCCTGCTCCGGCACGGCGTGGAGCTGCTCGCCGACCGGTTGCGGGTCGCCGAGGGCGAGGCGGAGACCGAGCGGGCGATGGAGTCGCTGGTCGACGGGATGCTCGGGTTCTTCGCCGAGTACCCGGCGTTCGGGCAGCTGCTGGTCAGCGAGCTGTGGCGGACGCCGGGCCAGTGGCACGGCACGTTGAGCCTGCTGCGGGACGACATCGTGTCCATCGTGCGCGGGCAGATGCAGCGGCTGTCGGACGAGGGCAGGCTGCCGGACGGCGTTCAGGTGGGCACGGCGTCGGCGGCGCTGTTCGGCACGCTGCTGGTGATCGCGCTGGACTGGCAGGTGTTCCAGCCCGAACGCACGTTGGCCGACGTGCGGGAAGCGGTGCTCCTGCTGGTCCGGGGCCTGCGCCCGGCCGGCTAGCCACTCAGGAACGGACCACCCAGGTGTCGATCTCGCCGACCTGGTGCACCGACGGCGGCCGGCCGTCCAGGGCGCGGCGCACCGCCTCCAGGACGCCGACGGACGTCTCGTCGTGGCTGAGCCAGCGCGTGCCGCTGCCGTGCCGGACGAAGCCGAGCACCACCTGCTGGGTGGGGTGACCGGGCAGGATCGGGTCGGGCACGCCGCGCCGGGAGTCGATGCCGGAGCTGTCGTGCACCTCCACCACCGGGGCGTGCGGCGCGAGCAGTGGCGCGACGGCCCGCAGCACGGGCTCCCGGTAGCTCAGGTGCACCCACGCCACCAGCAGGTCGGCCGGCGCGGGCAGGGCGGCTCCGACGAGTTCGGCCAGCTCGTCCGGCCGCGCCCAGTCCGCCCGCACCCACTTCGCCCGCGACTCGTCCTCGACCGGCTGTCCCCCGGTGTGCTGCCCGTGCTGCGGCACCTTCCCGGGCCTGCCGAGCGCCGCGCGGACCGCCATGCCCGCCCGCGGCGGTCTGCGCGACGGGAGCACCACCTGCCAGCCCTGCGCCAGCAGTTCGTCCGCGCAGCCCTGCAACATGCCGGTGCCCCCGAGCACCAGCGCCGTCCGCCCACTCATCGCACCGACTCCTCGCCGCGCTCCGCCGCACGCCGGAGAGGTCCGGCGCGCCACTGGTCAACCTCACGCTGCCCGCGCAGCCGCACCACCGCCAATCGGCGGCCGTGTTCGCCGGCCAGTACTCCCGCGATCCGCTCGCGGGTGCGCCCGTGGGACTTCCACGCCCACCGCAGCAGGTGCTCCCGGTCGGTGAACACGGTGCGCAGCGGCGGTTCGGTGTTGCCGTTCCACAGTTCCTGGCCGCGGATCCGGCGGACGAACGTGCGCACCACCACCCGGCGCAGCACGGTGTGCTTGGCGTGGTCCAGCCAGAGCAGCGTGTCGGCGCGCTCCAGGAGCAGCGGACGGGCCGCCGTGTACTGCCACTCGGTGGCCCAGGCGTCCCGCTTCACCAACTCCCGCACGTCGGCCTCGAACTCGGGGCGCGGTGTCCACTGAGGACCGTGGAACAGCGAGTCCATCTCCACATAGGACAGACCGAGGACGTCGGCGACACCCCTGGCCAACGTCGACTTGCCCGCGCCCGACGTACCCGCGACCAGCACCCGCCGCGGCGAGTGCGGCAACTCGTCAGTAGGTCCCAGCAGCGGCACCGGGAAAGGCTACCGTCGCGCCGCAACCCCCCTCCCGGCAGTTTCCGGGACACCCACCCGATCGGGAAACCGAGACGAGCGTCCCGCTGAAACGCCGGTCAGGACGTTGTATCGACACCGGATCCACCATCCACAGTGGATCTTGCCAGGGCGTCCACATGGCGGCGCAGCACGGAACGCACGACGTCCGGCGTCGTCAGGTCCGGTTGCAGCACGGCGTTCACCGCCAGGCCGTCGAGCAGCGCGGCGAGCCGTTCGGTCTCCACCGGCACGTCCGGCACGCCGGACCGGGCCAGGACCTTGCCGACCAGCATCCGGATGCCCGCGTGCAGCCGGCGGGCACCCGGGGCGAGCGCCGGGCGGGTGCGGGCGGCGTTGGAGAACTCCAGCCAGACCACCGCCTCGTCGTGCCGGTCGGCGTCCAGCGGCACGAGTTCGCCCAGCAGGTCCAGCACCCCGGCCCGACGCTGCTCGGACGTGGTCGCGGCGAGGATCCGGTCGGCCTGGGCCAGCACCCGGCGCTCGACCCGGTCGATCAGCTCCTCCAGCGCGAACGTCAGCAACTCCTCGTGGTCGGTGAAGTAGTGCCGCACCGAGCCGATCGCCAGACCGGCCTCGTCGGCGACGTTGCGCAGCGACGCCTGTTCCAGGCCGTGCGCGCGGACCACCCGGAAGACCGCCTCGGCGACCTCGCGGCGGCGGGCATCGGCATCCACGACCTTGGGCACACCCCCTTTCTAGCACAGTCGTGCTAGCTTAATTAGCACGGTCATGCCATATCAGAGGGGGAAGCATGCTCATGTGGGGGTTGATCGCCGTCGGGGTGGTGGCGGTCGTGGTCAAGCGGTTCCTGGGCGAGCCGCTGTCCGCGCGCGAACTGTTCGGGCCGCCGCTGGTGCTGATCGGCATCGGCGTGTACGAGCTGACCAAGGTCGACCCGGGCCCGGTGGACGTGCTGTGGCTGCTGGTCGGGTCGCTCGTCGGCGGGGCGCTGGGGATGCTGCGCGGCACGACGATCCGGCTGTTCACGCGGGACGGCGTGCTGTGGCAGCGCTACACCCCGTGGACGATCGCCGTGTGGGTCGGGTCGCTCGCGTGCAACACGGGTCTCTCGTTCGCCGCCACCGCTTCCGGAGCGCACGCCGACACACGGCCGATCACGCTGTCCATCGGGGTGAGCCTGCTCGGCGAACTCGTGCCGATCGGTTTGCGCGCGATCCGTTCCGGGGTGCCGTTCGCCCCGGGTTCACGCAGCTGAAACGAAGTCGGAGGGAAAGCGGAAAATTCCGTGAACGAATCGGCCGGGTGTGGCCTCATACTGGTACCCACACGAATACAGGGGGGAACGATGACACACCCGGGCGACAGACCGCAGGAAAACCAGCAGCACTTCCCGGTCCTCGAACCGTACGCGCCCACGCCCGCCCAGGTACCGCCCCAGCCGCAGGTGGCACAGCCGCAGGCACCGCAGCCGACAGCCGCGTACCAGGTGTTCCAGCCGGCCGTGGAACTGCCTGCCGGGCCGGAATTCCACCCGGTCGGTCCGCCGCCCGCGGAGTCCGCGCCGACGGTCGGCGCACCGCGCAAGAAGACCGGGCTCGTCGTGACCGCGGTACTGGCGGTGCTGTTCTTCGCGACCGCCGGCGTGTTCGGCGTGCTCTACTCCAATCAGGTGGGCCAGAACGACCGGCTTTCCGGCCAACTGGCGGAGAAGGAAAAGGAGCTCGACAATTCCGCCAAGCAGCTGAAGGACGCGCAGGACGAGACGTCCAAGGCGAAGGACGCGGCCAACGTGGCGGAAAGCGGGCGCAAGCGCGCCGAGGACCAGAGCGCCGGCATGGTGAAGTGCCGGGACGCGGCCCGCGTGCTGCGGGAGGCCATCTTCGCGAAGGACGTGCCGAAGGCCGACGCGGCGTTCCTGGACGTGGTCGCGAACTGCTGAACCCCGGGCGGGGCCGGCCCGGGGGGGGGCGGGGCCCCGGCGGCCGGGGCGGGCCCGGGCCCAGCCGCGGGGGGGCGGGGCGGGGGGGGGCGGGGCGGGGGA
>CBHFOL010000330.1:0-9159 GCA_965995405.1 uncultured Saccharothrix sp. | reverse complement strand
GGCACACCGCCTGCTTGCGTAGCCCATGAATAGCCGTTGACAGCGGAACCCACATATCGCACGATGTTCGGCACGGGCCGCTCGGTCCGTGCCGAATTTTTGTGTGCGAAGCCATCATGGCGGTGTCGGCGATCCGATGCAAGACGAATCGCGGAGTCATTTCCCGAAAATGTCCGAATTCGAGGGCTGCTAACACGCGGAAATCGGGAATTTTCCTGATTTCCCTGCCGGACATTTTCGGAGGTCCGTGATCGCTGCTTTCCCGGGAGACCGCCCCGGAGCGCCCGGATCCGCAGTGGTGTCACCCGAAGTGGTGACCACGGCTCCCGGGGTGGGGACCACGCTTCGGGCCGCTGGAGGGGTTCACCGGGCCGCACGGCGGGCGGGAGACTCGCCGGACGGACAACCCTAAGGAGTGGTCATGGCTCGCATGTCCGGTGTGCTGGCCGCCGTGGTCGTCGGGCTCTCGCTCGTCACCGCCGCGCCCGCCACGGCCGAGAGCGCGCACCATCACCCGCTGCCCGACGAGATCCAGCTGCCGAACGGCTTCCGCCCCGAAGGCATCGCCATCGGCGGCGGGCCCACCGCCTACCTCGGCTCCCTGGCCGACGGCGACCTCCTCCGCGCCGACTTGCGCACCGGCAAGACGGAGGTCTTCAGCCAGGGCCCCGGCACGTCGTCGGTCGGCCTCAAGATCGACCGCCGGAATCGGCTGTTCGTGGCCGGCGGAAGTGGCGGGGACGCCCGAGTGGTGGACGCCGGAAACGGAGCAATCCTCAAGTCCTACAAATTCGCCGGCACCGGAAATTTCGTCAACGACGTGGTCGTCACCGAGGACGCCGCCTACTTCACCGACTCGGCCAAGGCGGTCCTCTACAAGATCGCGTTCGGGCGGCGCGGCGAACTGCCCGACACTGCCACCGCCATCCCGCTGACCGGCGATTTCGTGCTCGTTCCCGGCGCGTTCAACGCCAACGGGATCGCGCAGACACCCGATCGCAAAGCGCTCCTAGTGGTGCAGAGCGCCACCGGCAAGTTGTTCCGCACAGTGGACGGTGTCACGAAGACAGTCGATCTCGGCGGCGAGGTGCTCACTGCCGGTGACGGCCTGTTGGTACGGGGTCGGACTCTGTACGTGGTGCAGAACGCGCGTAACACCGTTGCCGTGTTCGACCTGGACAGTGCCGGTACCAGCGGAAAGCTGGTGACCAGGATCACCGACCCGAGGTTCGACGTGCCGACGACGGTCGCGGCTTACGGCAAACGGCTGTATCTGCCCAATGCCCGGTTCACCACTCCGCCGACTCCGACGACTACGTACACGGTTGTCGCTGTGCCCATCAGGTGAAACACAGGGGGCCGATAGGCGCAAAGTTCACATCGGCCCCCTGTTCGGGGCATCACACGACTGGGTAACCTCAGCGTCGCGTCGCGCAAGTGATCGCTGTCTCTTCGTAATGATGATCTTATGGTGTTACCGTTCCGTGGCCGATCGGGTGACGAGGAGGCAGCGCTCCTAGTGCTGCGTTCAGACCAGGCGGAAGAGTTCACGAGGCTGCGGAGCACTGTGAAGCAGAAGAACATCAAGGCGGAGACGAACCAGAAGACGATCCGCTCTCGGCTCACCGGTGTGGTGGTGGTGCCGAGTGTGGTGCTGTTGGTGATGTGGTTGGTGTTCTCCTCCTACACCGTGTTCGACGGCTTCTACACCCGTGCCGTTGCGGTCAGCGTCAAGGACGCGTCAATTCCGGCGGTCAAGGCGTTCGTCTCCATCCAGCGCGAGCGCCAGCTGGCCATGACGGCGCTCAGCCGGCGCAGCCCCGACCTGGCCGACCTGCACGAGCAGCAGCGCGTGGTGGACGAGTCCGCGGCGGCCATGAAGGCGGCGTTCGACGCCGTCTCCGGCAACGCGCCGGACGAGGTCAACGCGAAGATCACCGACCTGAACAACCTGCTGGCCGAGCTGCCGCAGCGCCGCGCGGGCATCGAGTCCGGCAAGGTCGACAAGGGCACGGTCTACCGCTACTACAACAGCGTGGTCGACGCGGGCACCGCGCTGTTCGGCACCCAGGCCCGGGTCGTGCCGGACGCGGTCGCCTCGCAGGGCGGCCTCAACGCCACCGACCTGTTCCGCGCCGCCGACTGGATGTCGCGCGCCTCGTCCATCGCCGCCGGCGCGCTCACCTCCGGCCGGCCCGGCGCCGAGGACCTGCTGGAGTTCGTCAACCTGGTCGGCTCCTACCGGTCCCAGCTGGCCACCACGACGCCGTTCGCCGCCGAGAAGGTCCGCCGCGACTACCGGGCGCTGACCGAGTCGGACAACTGGCGCACGCTCACCCGGCTGGAGAACGAGCTGATCGCCACCCCCACCGCGACCGTCGCGCTGGAGGAATGGCAGTCCGCCGCCGGCCCGGTGTCCGAGCACCTGGTGAACCTCGCGGTGGACCAGGCGTCCAGCGCCGCCGACACCGGCCTGGAACGCGGAAACAACCGGTTCGTCACCGTCCTCATCGGCGCGCTGATCGCACTGGTCGTCGTCCTCTGCGGCATCGTGTTCGCGGTCCGCATCTCCAACCGGCTGGTCAACCGCGCGCTGATCACCCGGCTGGCCGCGCTGAAGAAGGATTCCCTCACCCTGGCCCACGAACGGCTGCCGGACATCGTGGACCGGCTGCGCGAGGGCAAGCACGTGGACGTGGAGGTCGAGGTCCCGCCGCTGGACTACGGCAGCGACGAGATCGGCCAGGTGGCCGACGCGTTCAACGCCGCCCAGTACACCGCCGTCGCCGCCGCCGTGAAGGAGAGCCAGGCACGTGAGGGCGTGAACCGGGTGTTCCTCGACATCGCGCACCGCAACCAGGGCCTGGTGCACCGCCAGCTCAAGATCCTGGACAAGCTGGAGCGCGAGGAGGAGAACCCCGAGCAGCTCGACGCGCTGTTCCAGCTCGACCACCTGGCGACCCGGGCCCGCCGCAATGCGGAGAACCTGATCATCCTGGCGGGCGAGCAGCCCGGCCGGCAGTGGCGCAAACCCGTGCGGCTGCTGGACGTGCTGCGCGCGGCCGTCGCGGAGACCGAGCAGTACGTCCGGGTCAAGGTCAACCCGGTGCCGGAGACCGCGCTCGTGGGCGCGGCCGTCGCGGACACCATCCACCTGGTCGCCGAACTCGTGGACAACGCCACCGCGTTCTCCTCGCCGCGCTCCCAGGTGCAGGTGCACGCGAGCGAGGTGCCGCAGGGCATCGTGGTGGAGATCGAGGACCACGGCCTGGGCATCAACCCCGAGGACCGCGAGCAGCACAACGCGATGCTGGCCGACCCGCCCGAGTTCGACGCGATGCGGCTGCGCGGAGAGTCCCGGCTCGGCCTGTTCGTGGTGGCCCGGCTCGCCGCCCGGCGCGGCATCCACGTCGAGCTGCGCGAGTCGCCCTACGGCGGCACGCTCGCCCTGGTGCTCATCCCGTCCGCGATCGTCGCGGGCCCCAACTCCGCCGTGGAGCCGGCGGAAACCAGGGAACTGCCGCGCCGCGCCTTCCAAGACGACCACGCGATCCCGGAGCAGGTCGACGACTCGGTGCGAGACGCCAGGTTTCCCGACTCTTCCCGAGACCTGGAAGGCTTCTGGGCCCAGGCCGAGGCCGCGGCCAACCAGCATTCCGTTCCAGCGGACGACCGACGACTGAGCACCGAGCCGGACCTGCCGCCGCACAGCGGTGAACTCCAGCTGCCGCAACGCAAGCGGACCACCGACTGGCCGAGCGACGAGCCGTCCGCCGACAGCGCCGACCGACCCGAGCTGCCCCGCCGCCGCAGACAGCAGAACCTCGCGCCGCAGTTGGTGCGCAACGATTTCCACCCCTCGCCCGAACCGCTATCCGAGGGCGACGTCGAGCAGTCCGCCGAACGGGTCCGCCAGGACCTGTCGGCGTTCCAGCGGGGCACCAGGGACGCCCGCCGCTCCGACGACGTCCTCGAACCCTGACCTCAGCAGCAGTGGCCGGACGACTGGAAACCGGAAAGGCAACGGCGATGAACGACAAGACCAGCCAGCACAACGAACTCAACTGGTTGTTGGAGGACCTGGTCGGCCGCGTGGTGGGTGCCCGCCACGCGGTGGTGCTGTCCGCCGACGGGTTGCTGCTGGGCCGCTCACCCGGACTGTCCAAGGACGACTCCGACCACCTGTCGGCGATGGCGTCGGCCTTCCAGAGCCTGGCCCGCGGCACGGGGCGGCACTTCGGCGGCGGCGCGGTGCGGCAGACCATCGTGGAGATGGAGCACGCCTACCTCTTCGTCACCGCGGCGGGCCACGGCGCGTGCCTCGCCGTCCTGGGCGAAGAGGACTCCGACATGGGCATGATCGCCTACGAGATGAACATGCTCGTGAAGCGCGTCGGCACGTACCTGTCGTCCGCGCCGCGCACGGCGTCGTCCGGGTTGCCAACCGCGCGCAGGTCGTCGTGATGGCCGGCCGCGAGGACTGGTGGTACGACGAGGCGGCGGGCCCGCTCGTCCGCCCGTACGCGATGGTGCGCGGCCGGACCCGTCCGCTGCGGCCGGAGCTGCACCTGGTGACCCAGGTGCGGGCGATGCCGTCGCCGGCGGACCCGGACGCGCTGGCCGTCGAACACCTGGAGATCATGGAGCTGTGCCGGCGCCCGCTGTCGGTGGCGGAGGTCGCCGCGTACCTGGACGTGCCGCTGGTGGTCGTCAAGGTGCTGCTGAGCGACCTCATCCAGCGCGGTGACGTCGTGATCCGAGACCCCTCCCGAGTCCCGCAAGTGCCGGACCGGAACCTGTTGCAGGCCGTGCTGGATGGTGTCCGTGGAATCTGAGCGACCGGGCGGGGAACTACTGGTCCCGACCCCAGTCAAGATCGTGATCGCCGGCGGCTTCGGCACCGGCAAGACGACGATGGTCAACTCGGTCAGCGAGATCCCGCCGCTGCACACCGAGGAGCTGCTGACCGAGGCGGGCGTCGGCGTCGACGACGTGCTCGGCCTGGAGCAGAAGGAGACCACCACGGTCGCCCTGGACTTCGGGCGCATCACGATCAACCCCGAGGTGGTGCTGTACCTGTTCGGCACACCCGGCCAGAACCGCTTCTGGTTCATGTGGGACGAACTGGCGTTCGGCGCGATCGGCGCGGTGATCCTGGTCGACACCCGACGGCTGGACTCCAGCTTCCCGTCGATCGACTTCTTCGAGCGGCGCGGCATCCCGTTCATCATCGCGGTCAACTGCTTCGAGGGCGCGCACACCTACGAGGCGGCCGAGGTGCGCCGCGCGCTGGACGTGGACGACGCGATCCCGCTCGTGCTGTGCGACGCGCGGGACCGGGAGTCGTCCAAGACGGTCCTGGTGAACCTGATCCAGCACACCATGGACCGCCTGGACGCGATGGCCTGACCACGTGCCGAGATGTGATCGCCTACGTGATCACCTGCGGCGCGTGGTCAGCACCGGTGAGCGGCGTTGCCTGCGCAGCGCCGCCAGGTACGCCCCGAAGTCCACCTGGACCGAATCCGCCGCCGACGGGCCGAAGCGCGCGCCGGCGGCCTTGAGGTGCGCGTCGACCTCGCGCCGCATCACGGCCGGCGAGGGCAGTTCCGCCACACCCTCCACCAGGTCCGCGATCCACTCCGCCTGCGCCTGGACGAGCCGGGTGACCGAGCCGAACGGCCGGATCAGCCCGGCGAAGTAGAGGTCCGGCCGGGCCAGCGACACAACCCGCTGGAAGAGTGCCACCCGGCCGGCCGGTTCGAACACCCATTCGATCGGCAGGAATGGGAATTCGATGTGGTAGCCGGTGCAGTAGACGAGGTCGTCGGCCTCTTCCACCGTGCCGTCCCGGAAATGTACCGAAGTGTTCACGATCTGTGCCACGGCGGGCTTGACAACGAGCCGCCCGTGGTTTATTCGGCTGAGCAGCTCGTCGGATATGGTGAGCGCCCCGCCGAAGATGCGGTGGTCCGGCTCAGCCAACCCGTAGTCGGTCAGCGGGCCGCGCATCACGCGCAGCAGGGTTTCGATGAGCCGGCGTTGTTCGGAAAATGCCAGCCGGGCCCACCAGGGGGCCGACGCGATTTCGTCGATGGGTATGCCGAGCATTGTCTTCGGCACCACGTGCACGCCTCGGCGTTGCACCAGGACGGTTTTCGCGGCGACCCTGGACAATTCCACGGAAATGTCCGCGGCCGAGTTCCCGAAGCCCACCACGACCACCCGTCTGCCGGCGTGTGCCGCCGGGCCGGCGTAGTCGAACGAGTGCAATCTGCGACCGGGGAACGTCTCATCCCCTGGGAGCGCGGGCAGTCGCGGGGACCAGTGGTGGCCGGTCGCGACGACCACGTGCCCATACCGCCGACGCTGTCGTGTCCCGGTTCGGTCACGGCTCGTCACGACCCAGGTGTCGTCCTCGTCGCGATCGAGCGACTCGACCTCCACGCCGAGCCGCACCAGGTCGGTCACGCCCTTGTGATCAGCGTAACGTTGCAGGTAGGCGGCAACCTGGTCATGGCGCGGGTAACGCGGGAAGTCGGCCGGCATCGGGAAGTCGGGGTAGCCGGTGATCTTGGCGGAGGTGTTCAAGTGCAGTGACGGGTAGGCCGGGCCCGGCTCGGGCGGGTCCGGGTAGCGCCACAGGCCGCCGATGCCGTTGGAACGTTCCAGCACGGTGACCGGCAAGTCCCGCGAGTGGAGCGTTCCGGCGACCGCGAGACCCGAGATGCCGGCGCCGATCACGCAGGTGTGATCATGAATGGGACGTTCGGGGTATTGACTGGCCGGGAATTCACCCACAAGTGTCGCCACCCTTTCGGGTCAATTCCGTCACGCAGCGTGTCCGGGGTCCGGGGTGTGTGATCTCCGCCAACCGTTCGATCCTCCATTGCGTGCCCCCTGTTCACAAGGTAAGCCTTGCGCCCGGAGGTGCCTAGTGTCCAGTTCCACCGCTGTGGCCCGGGCCTCACGTGTTGAGGCCCGGTTCGGAGCAGCACATTCGACCTATCGAGACTTCGCATTTGACAAATGGTTGGCGATCGGCACCGCACTGGGATTCTCCGCCGCGCGGTCGAGCGCGTCGTCCGCCGAACTCGGCGCACTATTGGGCGACTGGTCGGACCGACTGATCGGAACCCGGCGGGAATACCCGTCGTTCGTTTCCGCGGACGGATTCCCGATGGAGTTCTCGGTGAGCTGGCGGGGCGGCGCCCCGGAGGTCCGGGTGCTGTTCGAATCGCTCGGCGCGGTGCCCACCGCACGGGCGGCGCAGGAAGCCGGTCGGGCGCTGACCCGCTCGCTGGCCGGACGGCCCGGCGTGGCGCTGGCCCGATACCTGGCGGTCGAGGAGCTGTTCGTGGTGGCCGAGCCGCAGTTGTTCCGGCCCACCGTGTGGCACTCGCTGGCCTACCGTCCGGGTGAGCTGCCGCGCTACAAGGTGTACCTCAACCCGCAGGCGCACGGCCGGTCCGCGGTGCCGGAGGTGATGGCCGAGGCGATGGCCCGGCTCGGGCTCTCCTCGGCGTGGCACGGTGTCGCTTCCGCGTACGCCGAACTCGCCGACGAGGGGCACCAGTTGGAGTTCGTGGCGCTGGACCTGGCGGACGAGCCGGACGCCCGCGTGAAGGTGTACTTCCGCCATACCGGGCGGGTCGACCTGGACCGGGTGGCGTCGTTCGCGCGCACCCACGACCCGGCGCTGGCGGGACCCGCGTACCGGGACGTCTACGGGTCGCCCGCGCTGCCTGACAACGAGCCGATGACGTGCCTGGCGTTCCGCGCGGGCGCGGCCGGGCCGGAGGAGGCGAACGTCTACCTGAGGCTGACCGGCCCGGACGCCACGGCCCGCGTCGCGTCCGTGCTACGCCGGTTCGGCGCGAACCACCGCCAGTTCGAGGCCGTCGCGACGGCCCTCGCCCCGGACTCCGCAACCGGGGTGCCCGAGCTGTTGAGCATCCGCACGACGTCCCGCCGCCCGGACCTCGGGGTGTACTTCAGGTTCGCCGTCCACGACTCCGCGGTGGAACGCGCGCTCCTGTGACGACCTGCGGGTCTCCGGTGTCGGAGACCCGCACCGGCGTCGCTCAGGCCGCGTAGTTGTGGAACCCGCGACCGCTCTTCTTGCCCAGCAGACCCGCGTCGACCATGCGCAGCAGCAGCGGCGGCGGCGAGTACAGCGGCTCCTTGAACTCCTCGTACATCGATTCGGCGATCGCCTTGGTGGTGTCCAGGCCGATCAGGTCGGCCAGGCGCAGCGGGCCCATCGGGTGCGCGCAGCCCAGCACCATGCCGTTGTCGATGTCCTCGGCGCTGGCGAAACCCGACTCCAGCATCCGGATCGAGGACAGCAGGTAGGGGATGAGCAGGGCGTTCACCACGAACCCGGCCCGGTCCTGGGACCGGATGACCTCCTTGTGCAGGACGCCGGTCACGAACGCCTCGGCGCGGGTCTGCGTCTCCTCGCCGGTCAGCAGCGAGGGCACCAGCTCCACCAGCTTGAGCACCGGCACCGGGTTGAAGAAGTGCACCCCGATGACCTGCTCCGGGCGGCCGGTCGCCATGCCCAGCTTCATGATCGGGATGGAGGACGTGTTGGAGGCGAAGATCGCCTTCGGGTCCTCTACGACCTTGTCGAGCGCGGTGAAGATCTCCGTCTTGACCTGCTCGTTCTCCGCGACGGCCTCGACCACCAGGTTCCGGTCGGCGAAGTCGGCGATGTCGGTGGTGAACCGCAGCCGCTCCAGGGCGGCGTCCCGGTCCTCGGCGGTCAGCTTCCCGCTGCGCACGCCCTTGCCCAGCGAGGAGGCGATCCGCCCCTTCGCCGCTTCGGTGGCGTCCAGGTTCACTTCGGCCACCAGCACGTCGAGTCCGGCTCGGGCACACACCTCGGCGATGCCGGAGCCCATCAGCCCGGACCCCACGACTCCCACACGTTGAATGTCACTCACGCCCTGATCCTGCCAGGGTGGACACCCTCCGGCACAACCTCCACCTGTGGAAACGGTCACGGGGGTAGGGGCCGGCAAAGTCGTTTCACCTCGGGTGTCCGGGAGCGCGGCTGGGTACCGGTGCCGCCGGGTTCCGGTCGACCGGTGTGGGGTTGAAGGGCTGCCCGGTGTCAGGCGGCGTCGGCGTGTGTGGTTGTGGTGGTGGTCGGGT
>CBHFOL010000329.1:0-9171 GCA_965995405.1 uncultured Saccharothrix sp. | reverse complement strand
TAACGGTTGGCGGTGCCGTTGGCGGGTCCGCGGTATGCTTTGACGGGGGGTTTCTAGGTGGTGGTCGCGGGGCGGGTGGGGGGCGATGGCCAGGGGGAGTAAGGGATAGGTGTGTCCGTGCGAGCCCAGGCTCGAAAACAGGATCTTCACCGGCTCGAATATAGCCCTTTTCCACGCTGGATGAATTCGGGCATACGGCCTAGGTGAGCAGCCAGTGACCCTTGGCGCTCCACCCGAGCAGCCGCCTGCCCTGCCCGCCGCGCCCCGAGTCGTCGAACGTGCCACCGTCCACGACGTGCTCCAACCCGGCCAGCGGCACGTACAGCGCGCTCGGCGCGTCCGCCCACCGCTCGGTGACGAACGCGCGCGCGGAGTTGGTCAATGAGAGGAAGAACACCAACTGCCGCCACGCGTAGGCGATGTCCTTCACGGTCCGCAGCGAGCGCGGGCCGCCCAGCGTGCGCGCGAGCCGGGCCGCCCGGCCGAACGCCTTGTGCGCCAACGCCGTCCAGTCCGCGTCCACGCCCGCGTGCACGAGCGTCGCCAGGTTGTGCGTGGTCACGATCTGGGCCTGCTCGATCGCCATGCCGTTGGCCACCACGTAGTTCCCGCCCCGTCCGGCCCGGTCGCCGCACCACCGGGCGAACGACTTCTGGTCCGCCACCGCCGTGAAGTCCAGGTCGTAGTACCGCGCGTAGAGGCTGCCGTCGAGCAGGTCGCCCGCGATCCGGGCCGCCACCGGGAACTTCTTCGAGAACGCGCCCATGAAGATGTCCGCCGCGAGTTCCTCCACCCACGGCAGGTCCGGCGCGAGGTGCGCCAGTTCCCGCAC
Source organism: uncultured Saccharothrix sp. (assembly GCA_965995405.1). Classification (GTDB taxonomy): domain Bacteria; phylum Actinomycetota; class Actinomycetes; order Mycobacteriales; family Pseudonocardiaceae; genus Actinosynnema. The sequence continues at coordinate 8,339 of CBHFOL010000329.1, read as the reverse complement.
CATCGGGTTGGGCACGACCGTGCCCGGGAACGCCTCCAGCACGAGCCCGCCCAGCGCCCGCGCGGTGGCGTGCGTGTCCCGCGCGGCGCGGTGCGCTTCGACCGCGCGCACCCACGGCAGTTCCTCCAGCGTGGCCTGGTGCTGGAGGTTGAGCAGCAACAGCGACCGGCGGGACCGGAACGCCAGGTAGTTCGCCGCCATCAGCGACCCGAGCACCGCGTCCGGGTACCCGTCGGCGACCGTGAGCGCCGCGATCGTCGGCGAGAGCTTCGCCAGCACCTCGGCCGACGGCACCACACCGGCCGCCACCAGTTCCGGCACCGTCCCGGCCAGCGCACGCCGGACGATCCGGTGCAGCGCCGCCGGGATCTCCGTGCCCACCGGGATGTCCGGCACGTCCTCGTGGACGGGCGTGAGCAGCTCGTCGACCAGGGTGGTGCCCGCGTCCTGCGGCAGTTCCGCGACCCGGGTCGCCAACAGCCTGGCGAACGCCTGCATGGTCGGGGTCGCCGCGTTCGCGGCCTGCGCGGCACGCAGCGCCGTGTGCTCCGGCGAACCCGGACGGCCGCGACGGGCCACCATCGACCGCACGGCGTGCTCCAGCAGCCGCCGGGGGCGTGGCCTGATCTCCCTGCCCGCCAACAGGGTCGCGGCGCAGCGGCGCAGGATCGCCGGGTTCTCCTTGGGGTCGCGGTGCCGGCGCGGCGGAGGGTGCGCGGCGGCCAGTTCCTCGTACCGGGCGACCAGCCGGGCGGCCCGGGAGCGCCACGCGTCGTCCGTTCGTGCCCCGACCTGGTCGTCCACGACCGTGTCCAGCCACAGCTCCAGCAGTTCGTCCGCGTACGGGTTCCACACCGTCAACGTGGTCCGCATGGTCTCCACGCGCGCGTTGGGCGCACGGTCGGCCAACGACTCCCGCACGTCGCCCACCGTGAACCGCCACACGGTGGACAGGTCCTGCGGGCCGTCCGCCGGCCACGGCGTGAACCGCAGGCGTTGGGCGAACGGCGCCAGCTCGCGCAGCAGCGCCTCGGCGGCCTCCTGGTCGCCCGCGCGCACCAGCCACGCCACCACCGGCAGCGCCGCCGCCTCCGGGTAGTGCAGTCGGTACGCGCCGCCGTCCAGCATCGCCAGCAGCTCGCCGAGACCGTCCGGCGTCAGCGCCCGCCCGAACTCGTCGCCCGCGTCGCGGGGCAGTTCGGCGAGCGCCCGCCCGGTGGCGAACCCGCCTCGCACCACCTCGGGCGTCACCCACACCGGGAGACCCTTCACCGGGGTCCGGGAACCGATCCGCAACGTCCCGTCGACGATTCCGGCCACGACCGACTTCCACCGCTCCGCCCGTTCCGCCGCGCGCTGCCGGGTGGCGGCGTCGGGGTGGGTCGTCGCGGTGGCGAACGCGTCCGCCAATCGGGCGAGGGGGTAGTTGATCCCGTTCATAGCCGGCGTGGCGGGACCCGAGCCCGCGCCCTCCGGGTAACGAGCCCGGTGCTCTGCCAACTGAGCTACACGCCGCTGATCTTCCCCCACCGTATCCGACGACCTGTCCGGACCGGACCGGTTTACGGATCTTCCGGCCGCTCCACGAAGTCACCGCGCACCGACACGGTCGCCTCGATGCTCGCGGCCAGGAACCGGGCGACGGTCTCCCGTTCCCCGTCGCCGAACCCGGCCCACGCCCGCCCGAACGCGCCCGCCAGCGGCGTGAAGAAGCGCCGGCCCAGGTCCAGCGACTCGGCCGGCACCCGCAGTTCGACCTTCCGCCGGTCCCGCGTGCTCCGGGTGCGCTCGACGTGGCCCGCCGCCTCCAGCCGGTCCAGCACGGAGGTGGTCGCCGACGCGCTCAGGTGCATCGCCTCGGCCAGCCTTCCGGGTGACATCGGCTCGTCGCGGGCGTCCATGATCAGCGCCAGCGCGTTCAGGTCCGTCCGGTGCATACCCCGCGCCTCGCCGAACAGGCTCATGAAGTGGTCGGACTCCACGATGAGCTGCCGCAGCAGCCGCACGAGTGCCGCGTTGTCGACCATCCGCCCTCCGGTTAGTATTTCGACGATCGAACTATCAGATCATCGAACCACCTGTCCTGCCGGAGGTCATTCTCCCGTGCGTCGGATCCTGCCCGCCCTGATCGTGGTCGCCTGGCTCGTCCTGGGCGGCTTCGCCGGGCCGTTCACCGGCAAGCTCAGCCAGGTCGCGGTGAACGACAGCACGGCCTTCCTGCCGTCCTCTGCGGAGGCCACCGAGGTCGCCGAGCGGCTCCGGGCGTTCGGGGACCAACGCAGCCTGCCCGCCGTCGTGGTCGCGGAACGGGCCTCCGGGCTGACCGGGGACGACCGCACCTGGCTGGCCGGCATCGCGTACCCGGGCCGGGCGTCGCCGGTCATCCCGTCCCGGCAGGACGACCAGGCCGCCCAGGTGGTCGTCGCGGTGGACGCCGTCGCACCCGCCGACGCCGTGCGGGACCTGCGGGCGAAGCTCGTCGACCCGCCGGCCGGGCTCACCGTGCTGGTCGCCGGACCGGCCGCGCAGATCGCCGACCTCAAGGCCGCGTTCGGCGGCATCGACGGCCTGCTCCTGCTGGTCGCGGGCGCGGTCGTCGCGCTGATCCTGGTGCTGGTCTACCGGAGCCCGCTGCTGCCGCTGATCGTGCTGCTGTCCGGCGGGTTCGCCCTGGGCACCGCGAGCCTCGCCGTGTACGTGCTCGCCGACCACGACGTGATCGACCTCAACGGCCAGAGCCAGGGCATCCTGTCCATCCTCGTGTTCGGCGCGGCCACCGACTACGCCCTGCTGCTCGTCTCCCGGTTCCGCGAGGAACTGCGCGACACGGACGACCGCCACCGGGCGATGCGCACGGCGTGGCGGGCCACCATCGAGCCCATCGCCGCGTCGGCGGGCACCGTCGTGCTCGGCGTGCTGTGCCTGCTGTTCAGCGACCTGAACTCGAACAAGGGCCTCGGCCCGGTCGCCGCCATCGGCATCGGCGCGGCGCTGCTCACCTCGGTCACGTTCCTGCCCGCCGTGCTCGTCCTGCTCGGACGTGCCGCGTTCTGGCCACGCCGCCCGGCGCTCGGCTCGGCGCACCCCGAGGCGAGCGGGCGGTGGGGCCGGTTGGCCCGCGCCATCTCCGCCCGACCCCGGCTGACCTGGGTGGTCACCGCGCTGGTGCTGCTGGTGGGCGTCGCGTTCGTGCCGCAGCTCAAGGCGTCCGGCACCGCCCAGTCCGACGTGTTCCTCACCGACGTGGACTCCGTCGCCGGGCAGGAGGTGCTGTCCCGGCACTTCCCCGGCGGCAGCGGCGCGCCCACGGTCGTGCTCGCCCGCGCCGACCGGGCGGACGACGTGGCGAAGGCGGCCGGGGTGGCCGGGGTGTCGACAGTGGAGCGCAAAGCCGTCGCGGACGGGACGGCCCGGATCGACGTGGTGCTGGCCGACCCGGCCGACTCCGAGGACGCCGTCGCCACCGTGGAACGGCTGCGCGAAGCCGTGCGGCAGGTGCCCGACGCGGACGCCAAGGTCGGCGGGCCCACCGCCACCCAGCTGGACACCCAGCGCACCTCCGAACGCGACCGGCTGGTGATCATCCCGATCGTGTTGCTGGTCGTCTTCGTGGTGCTCGCGCTGCTGCTGCGGTCGCTGCTCGCGCCGTTGCTGCTGATCGCCACCGTCGTGCTGTCCTTCGGCGCGACCATGGGGGTGTCCGCGCTCGTGTTCAACGGGATCTTCGAGTTTCCCGGCGCGGATCCGGTGGTTCCCCTGTTCGGGTTCGTGTTCCTGGTCGCGCTGGGCATCGACTACAACATCTTCCTGATGACCCGGGTCCGCGAGGAGACCCGGTCGCTGGGTGCGCGCGCGGGCGTCCTGCGCGGGCTGACCATCACCGGCGGCGTGATCACGTCGGCCGGTGTGGTGCTCGCGGCCACGTTCTCCGCACTGGCCGTGCTGCCCATCCTGTTCCTCGCCCAGATCGCGTTCATCGTGGCGTTCGGCGTGCTGCTGGACACCCTCGTCGTGCGGTCGCTGCTGGTGCCCGCGCTGGCCGTGGACATCGGCCGGCGGATCTGGTGGCCGTCCCGGCTGTCCCGGGCGGATGACTAGCCACCCCAACGCGAATCACCGATTCGAGTGGACTTTCCTCTGCTAGGCGGGGTGAGGCCGGTCCGCTCGCCGCGCCGTTCCGGCCGCCGCTTCTTATGGTCCGCTCGTGACCGGTCCGAGACCGGGCACGGGCACCAACGGGAGGTCGGGCACCAGCTCTGTCCGCCGGCCTGCCGGACCGCGTCAACCGCACGGGAAGGACGCGGCCGTCGGACAGGGGTCGCCGGGACCGCGACGCGGGCCGGCGTGGTGCGGCGGCGAGTGGAATCCATGGGCCATCACGGAGGCAACCCCGAGAACGGCAAGAACCACGTCGGCCGCGCGGCGTTCCTGACCGCCGCGACCGCCTGCCTGCTCGGGCTGGCGGGCGGGGCCGCGACCGCCGAACCGGAACTGGACTGGGACGCCGTCGCCCACTGCGAATCGGGCGGCAACTGGTCGACCAGCTCCGGCAACGGGTACTACGGCGGATTGCAGTTCAGCACCGGCACCTGGCAGTCCAACGGAGGTGCCGGTCTGCCGCACGAGGCCACCCGTGAAGAACAGATCCGTGTCGCGGAGAACGTCCTCCGCTCGCAAGGCCCCGGAGCCTGGCCGCACTGCGCCGGCCGGGGCCCCACCCGGACACCGCCCACCCCGGGCAGCCCGCGGACCACCCCCCGCACCGTCCGGCAAGCGCCGCAACCGGCGCCCGTCCTCCCGCCGTCCACCGACAACCCGGGCGGCGACTACACGATCAAGGCCGGCGACACGCTCGCGTCCATCGCGACCGAGAAGCAGGTGGAGGGCGGCTGGCAGGCGCTGGTCGCGCTCAACCCCGAACACCTGACCAACCCGGACCTGATCGTGACCGGCCACCGCATCCGCACCGGATCGGACCGGCCGGACCAGCAGCCGGCGCGCACCCCGCGCGTCCGGTAGTCCACTTCAGACAGTCCACCTAGGACATTCGACAGCGCGACCGTCGGGCGAGAGGTTCCGGCGGTCGCGCGACCGACCTCAAAGGACACAGGGATGAGAAAGCTCGTCACCCGCGCCACCGCGTTCGTCGCGGCTGCGCTGTTCTTCGTCACCGGCAACGCGTCCGCCTCGGCGGTCGTGGACCCGTGCGACGACCTGCACATCTGCCTCTACTACAGCACCGACTTCCGCGACTTCCAGTTCGAGACGGGCATCCGCGACCGCTGCTGGGACCTGGAGAACTACGGGGTCCAGCACCACGTGTGGTCCTTCCGCAACCGGATGAGGATCGGCGTCCACTTCGAGAGCGAGAACGGCGCTCGCGTCTGGGACGTCGGCCACGGCGAGGCCAGCCCGAACAGCAAGGCGCGTTCCTCATCCGAGCGGTGGCTCTGCACGTACTGATCCGCGCCCGCCTGTCGTTCCATCCACAAGGGACGGCAGGCCTCCACTTATCCCCTTTATCAGTGCTTCACACCACTCGTTCGGGTGGACCTACCCGTCCGTCCCGAATGGAATGTCGGTGGCACGGCCTAGCGTGATCTTCGGACCGCGAGATCCGTCAACCGAAGGAGCACCATGTCAACGAGCCCGGCACGCCGCCTCGGCTCGGCGCTACTGGCCCTGCTGTTCGCCGTGTCCGGCGTCGCCGTGGTGACGCCGGCCGCCCAGGCGTACCAGACGCACCCGGCCTCGGCGTGGACAAGTGCCTCCCCCATTCCGTCGGTGAACGCGAACGCGTCCTCGACGCAGCCGTCCGGCCTCGTGGTCACCGCCGCCGTGTCCGGCGCGAAGCTCCAGCTCAACGGGCTGTACTCGCCGCCGAGCAACCGGGGCGGCATCCCGACGATGTTCAGCCCCCAGATCCCGGTCAACACCGGCCTGCTCGACCTGGGCGCGAACCCGGACGCCTGCTTCCAGGGCAACCCGTGCAACAACCTGGGCACGCTGACGCTGTCGTTCAACCGCCCGGTACGCGATCCGGTGCTGCACCTGGTGGGCATCGGGTCGATCGTGGACGACGGCTTCAGCGCAGGCCACGCGGCGCACACGCTGACCGGTTCGGTCCCGGCCGGCGCGACGCTGAGCCCGCCGCCGGTGGGCTCGACCAACCTCTCCGTGGTCGGCAACCGCATCCAGGCGACGAACATCAGCACCAACACCCGGTGCGACACGACGTTCCCCCGGCAGGCCACCGCCGGGTGCGGCAGCGTGCGGATCAACGGCACCGTCACGTCCTTGACCTTCAACGTCGACTACCTGTCCAACGGCGGCGCGATGACGCTGGACGCGTACGCGGTCGGCTTCTCGGTGGACGAGGACTTCGGCGACGCGCCCGCGAGCTACGACGCGGTGACGGCGGCCGGCCACGTCGTGGGCGGCCCGGTGCTGGGCGCCAACGTCTCGGCCGACAACACCACGATCCTCAACACCGGCAACATCACGCCCAGCCCCAAGGCGGTCGCGCCGGGCGCGGACAACAACCTGCCCAACGGCGACACGTTCGACGACGGCGTGGCCGCGTTCCCACGCCTGGCCGAGACGTCCGCCGGGCTGGGCTACACCGTCCCGGTGACGCTGTCCCGCACCACCCAGGCGGGTCGGGTGTGCGCGTGGATCGACTTCAACCGCAACGGCTTGTTCGACACCCCGGGTGAACGGGCCTGCGCCGACTACGGCGCGGGCATCACGGCCGTGAACATCACCTGGACCGTGCCCTCGACCCTCAGCTGCGGCTACACGTATGCCCGGTTCCGGGTCAGCGGCAACCAGACCCAGGTGCTCAACCCGACCGGCCTCGCCGACAGCGGCGAGGTCGAGGACTACCGGCTGCCGATCGAGTGCCTCCGCATCCGCAAGACCGCGAACAAGGCCACCGCGAACCCCGGCGAGACGGTCACCTACACCGTGACGGTCGCCAACGCCGGCCCGGAGCCGGTCAACGGCCTGATCCTCGAAGACGACCTGACGGCCGTCCTGGACGACGCGACCTACAACTTCGACGCGGCCGGCTCGCCCGCCGTCGGCTCGTTCACCTACACCCCGCCGAAACTGCGCTGGACCGGCAACGTCGCGGGCGGCCAGACCGTCACGCTCACCTACTCGGTGACCGTGAACAACCCGATCACCGGCGACCACCAGCTGCGCAACGCCGTGACCAGCAACGCGGGCACCTGCACGACGGCCGTCCCCGCCTGCACCACGACGGTCAACCTGCCCGGCCTCGACATCGAGAAGAAGGCCGACAAGACGTCGGCCAACCCCGGTGACGTCGTCACCTACACGGTGACCGTGCGCAACACCGGCCTGATCCCGCTGAACGCGCAGTTCAGCGACAACCTGTCCGGTGTCGTGGACGACGCGACCTGGGGCGGCGTCTCGGCGACGGCCGGCGTCGCCGCCTACACCGCGCCCACGCTGACCTGGACCGGCACGCTCGCGCCCGGCGCGTCCGCGACCGTCACCTACACCGTCACGGTGACCGGCGCGGGCAACAAGCAGCTGGACAACGTGGTCACGTCGACCACCCCCGGCAGCAACTGCGCGGCGGGTTCGACCGACCCGAAGTGCAAGACGTCCACCCCGGTCTCCGGGATGACGATCGACAAGAAGGCCGACAAGGCGACCGCGAGCCCCGGCGACACGGTGACGTACACGGTCACCGTCACCAACACCGGCAAGACGGTGCTGACCGGCGCGACGTTCAGCGACAACCTGACCGGCGTGCTGGACGACGCGAACTGGGGCAGCGCGTCGGCCACGCTGGGCACGGTCTCGTTCACCTCGCCGACGCTCACCTGGAACGGCAACCTGCCGGTCGGCGCGTCCGCGACGATCACCTACACGGTGACGGTGAAGAACCCGGTGACCGGGACCTTCCAGCTGGACAACGTGGTCACGTCCACGACGCCGGGCAACAACTGCCCGGTCGGGTCGACCGACGTGCGCTGCAAGACGTCCACGCCGGTCGCGGGCCTCCAGATCGTGAAGCGGGTCGACCGGGCGTCCGCCAACCCGGGCGACACCGTCACCTACACGGTGACCGTCCGGAACACCGGCAAGACGCCGCTGACCGGGGCCACGTTCACCGACAACCTGACCGGCGTGCTGGACGACGCCAACTGGGGCACGGCGACCGCGACGATCGGCACGGCGACGTTCACCTCGCCGAACCTGACGTGGACCGGCAACCTGCCGGTCGGCGCGACCGCGACCGTCACCTACACGGTGATCGTGAAGAACCCGGTGCCGGGTGACTTCCGGCTGGGCAACGTGGTCAC
>CBHFOL010000328.1:0-9183 GCA_965995405.1 uncultured Saccharothrix sp. | reverse complement strand
GCCGACGACGAACGCGGCACCGGGCACGGTCGTGACGGCACCGTCCGCCGCGACCACCTCGGCCTGCACCTGCTCGGCCAGCCACTGGGCGGGCGCGGTGGGCCGCATGGTGCCCGCGTGCGAGGTCATCAGCCGCACCGGCCCCCGTCCCTGCAACGCCGCCGCGACGGCGGGCCAGAACGCGGTCTCGTCGCCGGGAGGGAAGTCGACCACGACCACCGTCCGGCCCCGGTCGACGGGGAGGCCGCGGGCGAGGTTCGTCGCCGCCTGGCCCGGACCGGAGGGCGGTGCGACGACGAGGGTGGCACCCGCGAAGGACGCGGAGAACTGCGCCGGGGCGGGCGTGGGCGCGGGCTCGCGCTCCACCACGGTGGGCTCGGGTGGGGCCGACACGACAGGCTCCTTCGGCACGGCTGCGGCACGTCGGAACATCAAGGCGCCCGATCACCTCCAGGCACGACTGCGCGGAACGCCCGCACTCTACGCGGAACAGGGGTGGGTACGGCCAGGGACGACGAACCCGACCACGGGTTACGCCCACCTCCGTGTGTCCCCCGCCACCCAACGGCCCCGCCGCCCCGCCGCCCAACGGCCCCGGCCCCAGACACCCGCCTTGCTCACCGAACACCCCCTCCGACCACTTCGGACCCTGTCGACACCGCCGGCGCAGCTCCACCGCGCCGGCCCGAACCCGACCGGCGAACCACCCGACCCGGACCGGCGAACCACCCGGCCCGGACCGGCGAACCACCCGGCCCAACCGTGAACCGTGAACGACCCGGCCCAACCGGGACCGCCCGCCGCCGGCCCCGTTCCTCAGCTCTTGCGCACGAAACTGTCGGTGCTCCGTGGGAGAATGGAATCGGGGGCCGGAGGCCACAGCCGGTCCCCGCAGCCGGTCCACAGTGGACCACCAGACATCCACCCACCGCGATTACCGGCCAGCCCGCAGCGAAGCACCCGCCACCGCGCCGAACACGACGTGGTCCGCCCACTGCGCCCCACGCGGCAACTCCCGGACAGCCGGAAACCACCGCCCCACCACCTCCAGGTCCACCAAAGCGATCACCGCACCCGCCGCCGCACCCCCGACTACCCCCAACGGCCACCGCCGGTCCACCACCCCCAGCACCGCCACCCACCCCGCCGACACGCCGAGGTGGGCCACGACACCCCGCCCCACCCCAGGTCCGCCCAACAACGTCCCCGCCGCGCGGGTAGCCTGCAACACGTCACGGCCGGTCAACAGCGCGTGTACGGTCGACGGCACGCCGCCCGCCAGAGCGGCCGACATCCAGGTCCGGACGAAACCCATGACGTGATTCTCCGTCGTGCGGACGCACACTGTCGGACCCGGAAGTTACCCTCCTCTACCGTGTACCGCCGCACGCAGAACCGCCGCACGCCAAGACCTGGGGGAGAACGACCCGGTGACCGCTGAGATCCTGTACGGGGCCGACGACCTGACCCACCTCGAAGGTCTGGAAGCGGTTCGCAAGCGCCCCGGCATGTACATCGGATCCACCGACAGCCGGGGGATCAACCACCTCTTCACCGAGGTGGTGGACAACTCGACGGACGAGGGCGTGGCCGGGCACGCGACCAGGGTCGTGGTCACCCTGCACGCCGACGGCAGCGTCCAGGTGGACGACGACGGCCGGGGCATCCCGACCGGCACGCACGCCAAGTCCGGCCTGTCCGGCGTCGAACTCGTCCTCACCCGCCTGCACGCGGGCGGCAAGTTCGGCGGCTCGGGCTACAAGACGTCCGGCGGCCTGCACGGCGTCGGCGCGTCCGCCGTCAACGCCCTGTCCCACCGCTTCGACGTCCTCGTCATGCGCGAGGGCAAGAAGCACGAGATGTCGTTCGCGCACGGCGTACCCGGCACCTTCGACGGCCCCGGCCCGAAGGCCGCGTTCACCCGCGAGTCCGGGCTGCGCGTCACCGGCCGCACCAAGCGCACCGGCACCTCCATCCGCTACTGGTACGACGCCCGCTACTTCGAGAACTCCGCGAAGCTCGACGTCGAAGCCGTCCGCGCGAAGCTGCGCAACACCGCGTTCCTGGTGCCCGGCGTGACGTACGTGCTGCGCGACGCCACCGAAGGCGCGATCGGCGAGGAGACGTTCCACTACCCGGGCGGCCTGTCCGACATGGTGGACTTCCTCGCGCCCGCCAACGACAAGCCGGTCTCCGGCACGCTGCTCATCAACGGCACCGGCATCTACCACGAGAACGCGGCCGACGAGAACGGCGTCATGCGGTCCAAGGTCGAGCGGCAGGCCGAGGTCGAGATCGCGCTGCGCTGGGGCACCGGCTACGAGCGCACCGTCGAGTGCTTCACCAACACCATCCGCAACATGCACGGCGGCACCCACCGGCGGGGCTTCGAGCGGGCGGTGCTGAAGGCGGTGCAGGAGGCCATCGGGCGCACGCGCGGCCTGCTCAAGCCGAAGGAGGACCCGCCCACCCTGGAAGACGTGCTGGAAGGCATGACGGCGGTGGTGCACGTCCGCATCCCGGAACCGCAGTTCACCTCCCAGACCAAGGACGAGCTGTCCACGGCGGGCATCACCAAGGTCGCGCTGGGCGTCGTCGAGAAGCACGTCAAGGCGTGGAGCGAGGACCGCCGCACCAAGTCCGAGGCGAAGATCGTCCTCCAGAAGGTCGTGGACGCCTCCCGCGTCCGACTGACCCAGAAGCAGCAGAAGGACGCCGCGCGCCGCAAGACCGCCCTCGAAGGCGCGGCGATGCCGCCGAAGCTGGTCGACTGCCGCACGACCGGCGTCGCCCGCAGCGAGCTGTTCCTCGTGGAGGGCGACAGCGCGTTGGGCTGCTTCACGGGTGACACGCACGTCGCCCTCGCCTCGGGCCGGTCGATGTCCTTCGCCGACCTCGCGGCGGACTGGCAACGCGGCATCCGCCACTTCGGCTACACCACCAACCAAGCCGGACGCGTCGTCGTCGCCCCGCTGGTCGAGCCGCGCCTGACCAAGAGCGCCGCGCCGCTCGTCCGGGTCACCATCGACAACGGCGAGTCCGTCCGCTGCACCCCCGACCACCTGTTCCGGCTGCGCGACGGCTCCTACCGCCGAGCCGACCAGCTCCAGCCCGGCGACTCCCTGATGCCGCTCTACCGGTCCGTCTCGGCGAAGTCGGCGGGCGACAAGCTCAACGGCTACGAACGCGTGTGGATGAACGACCGGTCGGAATGGGTGTACACGCACTACCTCGCCGACCCCGCCGAACGGGAGCGGCAGCGCGCCGCCGTGGTCGCCTGGCACCAGGCGAACCCCGAGTTCGGCGAACGGCACGCGGTGCGGATGAAGGTCCGGATGCTCGACCCCGACTCGGGCCACCTGGCCAAGGTCCAGGCCGGTCGGGCGCGTTATGTCTCGTCCGTGCCGCGCGCCGTGCGGGTGGCACAGCAGAACGAAGGCCGCCGGGTCGCCGCGCTCAAGCGGCTCGTCCCCTTCCTGTCGTTGGCCGACGCGGAGCTTGCCACCGCGTACGAAAACGAGCGGTTGGGCAACGCACGCACCGGACTCCGGTTCAACCGGCTGCTGGCCGGCTTCGACGGCGATCTCGCCCGGCTGCGGGAAGCGGCGGCCCAGGTCAACCACACTGTGGCCGCGGTCGAGCCACTGACAGAGACCGCCGACGTGTACGACCTGACCGTGGACGGCTACCACAACTTCGCGCTGGAAGCCGGTGTCTTCGTCCACAACAGCGCCCGGATGGCACGTGTGTCCGAGTACCAGGCGCTGCTGCCGCTGCGCGGCAAGATCCTCAACGTGCAGAAGGCCAGCCTCGCCGACACCCTGCGCAACGTGGAGATCGCCTCCATCGTCCAGGTCCTCGGCGCGGGCACCGGCCGCACGTTCGACCTCGGCTCCATGCGCTACGGCCGGGTCATCCTGATGGCCGACGCGGACGTCGACGGCTCGCACATCCGGACCCTGCTGATCACCCTGTTCGCCAAGTACATGCGGCCGGTGATCGAGGACGGCCGGCTGTACGCGGCGATGCCGCCGCTGCACAAGGTCGTCACCAAGGGACGCAACCCGGAGACGCACTTCACCTTCACCCAGCGGGAGATGGAGCAGACCGTCGCCCGGCTGGAGAAGGCGGGCAAGACGATCGTCAAGCCGGTGCCCCGGTTCAAGGGGCTGGGCGAGATGGACGCGGAAGAACTGTGGGACACCACGATGAACCCCACGACCCGCTCCGTCCGCCGCATCACCATGCACGACGCGGAGGCAGCGGAGGCCGCGTTGGAGCTGCTGATGGGGGAGAAGGTCGAGCCGCGCCGGGCGTGGCTCGTCGAATCGGCCGCCCGGGTCGACCAGTCCGCGATCGACGTCTGACGCAGGAGAAACAGTGGCTCGCCGCAAGACCCCCACGACCAGGGTCGACCCGTCCGCCTTCGACCGCGCGGGCGCGCAGGTGTTCGACAACTCGCTGACCACCGAGATCGAGGACTCCTACCTGGAGTACGCCTACTCGGTGATCCACTCGCGGGCGCTGCCGGACGCGCGGGACGGCCTCAAGCCGGTGCACCGCCGGATCCTGTTCTCGATGAACGAGCAGGGCCACCGCCCCACCAGCCCGTACGTCAAGTCGTCCCGCGTGGTCGGCGACTGCTTCGTGCGCGGCGCGCTGGTCTCCACCCCTCAGGGCCTGCGGCCCATCGAGGACATCGAGGTCGGAGACCGGGTGCTGGACCCGGCGGGCCGCCCGGTGACCGTGGTCGAGGCGTACCGGAATCCGGTGTCCGAACTGGTCCGCGTCACGTGGGCCAACGGCGACACCATGCTCGTCACGCCCGGCCAGCGGTTCCGCACCGGCGAGGACGAGTGGACCGCCGCCCGCGACCTGGCGGGCGCGCACACCCTGGCCTACGGCACCGACCGGCACGCGACGCTGGTCGCGGACGGCGGCGACGTCGAGGCGTACGTGCTGGGCCTGGTCGCGGCCCGGGGCATCGTCGAGGACGGCCGGCTGCACCTGACCATGACGTCCACCGAGCCGCTGGACACCGCGCACGGCTGGGCGATCGCACACCACCTGACCGTGTCGCGTGACAAGTACGAGGGCGACGACGGCATCGACCGGCACGTCCTGACGTTCGAGCCCGACGACGCCCTGGTGCACGCCACCGTCCGGCCGCCGGCCGAGGTGCTCGCCGAGCGGACCCAGTGGGCCCCGTACCTGGCGGGCCTGTTCGACGCGGCCGGCCATATCCACGACGGCCGGGAGATCGGCTTCGCGGAGACCGGTGACCAGGTGTACGCGATGCTCGCGGACGCCGGTATCCGCGCCGACCGCGCCCCGGACGGCCTGTGGGTCACCGGCAGGCACGCGTCCGCGCTGGCCGCCGCGCTGCTCCGGTGGACCCGGACCGGCCACGACGCCTTGGTCGACGTCATCCGGAGCGCCCGCGCCGAGCACGTCGCCGACCGGCTGACCCGGTGCGAGGTCGTCGCCGTCGCGCCGGCCGACCCGGACACGACCTACGACATCCAGGTCGCCGCCGACGAGCACGCGTTCGTGGTGGCGGGCCAGGTCGTGCACAACTGCATGGGCAAGTACCACCCGCACGGCGACACCGCGATCTACGACGCGATGGTCCGCCTGGCGCAGGACTTCTCGCTGAACACGCCGTTGGTCGACGGGCACGGCAACTTTGGAAGCCCAGACGATGGACCGGCTGCATCGCGTTATTGCTTGGTAGGCGACACTCGCATTCGGCTCGCCGACGGATCCAGCCCGCGCATCGCCGATCTGGTCAACCTGTCCGCCGACTCCGAAGCCGATGCGGACTTCGAGGTCTTGGACAAGGACGGCAAGGCTGTCCGTGTCAACAAGGTGTTCAACTCCGGCGTCCACCCGACGATCCGGATGACCACGAAGTCGGGCTTCTCGGTGCGTGGCAGCGAGAACCACTTGGTGCTGTGCCTGGAAGCCCCGATGGGCGTGCCGTTGTTCCAGTGGCGACGGCTGGACGAACTCCAGCCCGGCGCGGTCGTGGCGGTGGCCCGCAACGCCTGGTCGCAGGTGATCCCCACGGCCCGGGAGTACATGCTCGGCGTGCTCGGCGGCGCGTGGGTTTCCGAAGGCTTCGCCGGCAAGTCCCGGGCCGGCTTCAACAACACCGACGAGCACTTCTTCAACGAAGTCGTCCATGCCTACGACCAGGTCGTAGGCGGCCGGAGGTACCTCGCGGAGCGGTCGACCAGGCGCGACCGGAAGACCATCCACGAACTCGACGTACAGGAGTACGCGGGAGGCATGGAGGCGTTCCGCAACAGTCCGCTCGCCGAATTCGTCGGCCACCAGGCACGGGACAAGTTCGTGCCCGAGTTCGTCTGGAATGGTGGCTGGGGCGTCAAGCGGGCGTTCCTGATGGCCGCGTTCGAGGGTGATGGCGGATGCCGGGAGGCTTACAACAGCTTCACGATCCAGTATTCGACCTACAGTGATCGCCTCGCCGCGCAGATGCAGGAGTTGCTGGCCGAGTTCGGCGTGATCGCCGTGCACCGCCAGTATCGGCGGCCGAGTGGGTCGGTCGAGCACCGGTTGGTCGTGTCGGGGTTGCGCAACGTTCGGGCTTTCGCGGAGCGCGTCGGGTTCCTGAAGACCAAGCAGGCGATCCTGAGTTCCTTGCTCCGCCATGCGCCGTTGAGTCCGCACCGGTTGAGCGCGGACCACGTCCCGTTCGTCGCCGACTACGTGCGGGGAGCGCTGGACTTCGACCGCCGTGGTAGTGGGCGGAAGTGGCTCACACAGCACAACTTCGACCGTGTGGAACGGTGGGAGACCGAGCGGCTGCGGATCATCGACCGGATCAAGGACACCGAGATCCTTGCGACGATCCTGCCGATCATGGACTCGGGGTATCGCTTCGAGGCCGTGACGAGCGTCGAGGCCGCCGAGCCGGCCGAGGTGTATTCCGTTCGCGTCGAGTCGGAGGACCACTCGTTCTTGGCGGGCGGGTTCGTCAACCACAACACCGAGGCTCGGATGTCGCCTGCCGCGATGCTGCTGGTCGGCGAGCTGGACGAGGACACGGTCGACTTCCGGCCGAACTACGACGGCTCGCTCCAGGAGCCGTCCGTGCTGCCCGCCGCCTTCCCGAACCTGCTGGTCAACGGCACGTCCGGGATCGCGGTCGGCATGGCGACCAACATGATCCCGCACAACCTGGCCGAGGTCGTCGCCGCCGCGCGCTGGCTGGTGACGCACCCGGACGCGTCGCTGGACAAGCTGATGGAGTTCATCCCCGGCCCCGACCTGCCGACCGGCGGCGTGCTGCTCGGCCTGGACGAGGTGCGCAAGGCGTACGAGACGGGGCGCGGCGTGGTCCGGATGCGGGCCAAGGTGGAGACCGGGCCGCTGGAGGGCAGTCGGGGCAGGCAGGCGATCACGGTCACCGAGCTGCCCTACGGCGTCGGGCCGGAGAAGATCATCGAGAAGATCACCGACGAGGTGACGAAGTCCAAGCGGCTGACCGGGATCGCGGACGTCAAGGACCTCACCGACCGGGAGAACGGCACCCGGGTCGTGATCGAGTGCAAGGTGGGTGTCAACCCGCAGGCGCTGCTGGCCGACCTGTACCGGCTGACGCCGTTGGAGCAGTCGTTCGGCATCAACAACCTGGTGCTGGTCGAGGGCCAGCCGCGCACGTTGGGCCTGAAGGCGCTCCTCGAAGTGTTCCTGGCGCACCGGTATGACGTGGTCACCCGCCGCACCCGCTACCGGCGGCGCAAGCGGGAGGACCGGCTGCACTTGGTCGAGGGTCTGCTGAGGGCCCTGCTGGACATCGACAAGGTGATCAAGCTCATCCGGGGCAGCGAGAACGCGCAGGCCGCGAAGGAGGGCCTGATGAAGACGTTCAAGCTCTCCGAGATCCAGGCGACCTACATCCTGGACACGCCGCTGCGCCGGCTGACCCGCTACGACTCGATCGAGCTGGAGGCCGAGCAGGAGCGGCTGCGCAACGAGATCGCCGAGCTGAGCAGGATCCTGGACGACGAGCGCGAGCTGAAGAAGGTCGTGTCCGGCGAGCTGGCGAAGGTCGTGAAGGACCTCCAGCAGGAGCGCCGGACCGTGCTGCTGGACGGCGACCTGAAGGAGGTGCTGGCGGCGTCGAAGCCGGCCGGGCCGCTGGAGGTCGCGGACGACCCGTGCCAGGTGGTGCTGTCGGCGACGGGGCTGGTGGCGCGTACGGCGGCGGAGTCGGAGGAGGCGTCCGAGGCGCGTCGGCGCAACGGGCGGACGAAGCACGACGCGGTGGCGGCGACCGTGCACACGACGGCCCGCGGCCAGGTGCTGCTGGTGACGAACCGGGGTCGGGCGTTCAAGACGGACGTGCTGCCGCTGCCGGTGTTGCCGGAGCAGAGCGGCACGGTGTCGTTGAGCGGTGGCATGGCGGCCAGTGAGCTGGTGGACCTGGAGAAGGGTGAGCGGGTCATCGGCATCGCGCCGCTGACCGACACCGAGTCGCCGGGTTTGGCGTTGGGCACGCGGCAGGGCGTGGTGAAGGTGTGTTCGCCGGAGTGGCCGGTGCGGTCGGACGAGTTCGAGGTGATCACCCTCAAGGAGGGCGACGAGCTGGTCGGGGCGACGTGGCTGCGCGGCGCGGAGGAGACGCTGGTGTTCGTGTCGTCGGACGCGTCCCTGTTGCGCTACAGCGCTTCCCTGGTGCGTCCGCAGGGTCTGAAGGGCGGCGGCATGGCGGGGATCAACCTGTCGGGCGACGCGCGCGCGGTGTTCTTCGCGGCGGTGCGGACCGATGACGACGAGCACGGCGAGCCGATGGTGGTCACGTCGACCGGGCAGAGCGTGAAGGTGACGCCGTTCGCGGAGTACCCGGCGAAGGGTCGGGCGACCGGTGGTGTGCGGGCGCAGCGGTTCCTGAAGGGCGAGACGGGTCTGGCGCTGGCGTGGGTGGGTCCGCGTCCGGCGGGTGCGGCGGACAACGGTTCGCCGGTGGAGTTGCCCGAGGTGGATCCGCGCCGGGACGGTTCCGGGCACGCGCACCCCGGTCCGGACGTGGTGGGCCATCTGGTGGAACGAGGATGACAACCGTTTTCGTTAACCTGTGAGGTGTGACGACCTTCGCGGATTCCGGCGCGGTGGACCGGCCTGACGGTCCGCCGCGCCGACTGCTGCCCGCCCGCC
>CBHFOL010000327.1:0-9188 GCA_965995405.1 uncultured Saccharothrix sp. | reverse complement strand
GAACACCAGCGACAGCACCAACGCCCGCGTCGGATCCACCCCGACGGCCAACACGACCAGCGCCGGGACCAACGTCACCACCCGCCGCACCAGCAGCGGCACCCGCACCCGCAGCAGCCCGTCCAGCACGACCGCACCCGAATAACAGCCCACGGCGGTCGACGCGAACCCCGACGCCAGCAGGCCGATCGCGAACAGCAGCGCCACCCCGCCGCCCAGCTCCGCGCCGATCGCCCGGTGCACACCTTCCAGGCTGTCCACGTCCGCCGAGCCGCGCAGCGCGGACGCCGCCAGCAGCAGCATCGCCAGGTTCACCGCGCCCGCCAGCACCATCGCCACCGCCACGTCGACCCGGGTGGCCCGCAGCAGGTGCGGCGCCCGCCCGTGCCGGTCCCGGGCCAGCGCCGAGTGCAGGTAGACCGCGTGCGGCATGACGGTCGCGCCCAGCATCCCCGCCGCGAGCAGCACGCTGTCCGCCCCGTCGAACCTCGGCACCAGGCCGGTGACCACCTCGGCGGTCGGCGGCGACACGAACAGGCCCGCCGCGAACCCGACCGCGATCACCACCAGCAGCGTCGTCACGACCCGCTCGAACGGCCGCTGCCCCCGCCGGTCCTGCACCAGCAGCAGCGCCGTCGACACCACGCCCGTGATCAGCCCGCCGACCAGCAACGGCAGGTCGAACAGCAGGTTCAACGCGATCGCGCCGCCGAGCACCTCGGCCAGGTCGGTCGCCATCGCGACCACCTCGGCCTGCCCCCAGTAGGCGAGCCGCATCGGCCCGGACATCCGGTCGCGCACGGCTTCGGGCAGCGACTGCCCGGTCACCAGGCCGAGCTTGGCCGACAGGTACTGCACCAGCCCGGCCATCACGTTGGCCGCGACCAGCACCCACACCAGCAGGTAGCCGTAGCGCGCGCCGGCCGCCGTGTTGGTGGCCACGTTGCCTGGGTCCACGTAGGCGATGGCGGCGACGAACGCCGGGCCGAGCAGCGCGGCCCCGGTGCGCACCCGGCCCAGAACGGTCACGGGCCGGAATATTGCCAGAAACTGGCAACAAGGTCAGACGAGCAGGGCCCGCGTCACGGACACCACCGCGTCCACCGGGTCGCCGCTCGGGGTGAGCAGGTGGCTGATCGCCAGCCGCACGATGGTCTCCGCGACCAGGTCGACGCGGGCCGTGGACAGCCACGGGTAGTGCAGGTGGATGTGCTCCTGGAACGCGTCGGTCGCG
Source organism: uncultured Saccharothrix sp. (assembly GCA_965995405.1). GTDB lineage: Bacteria > Actinomycetota > Actinomycetes > Mycobacteriales > Pseudonocardiaceae > Actinosynnema. The sequence goes on along the minus strand of CBHFOL010000327.1, from coordinate 7,954 downwards.
GTCGCCAGGATCGGGTGCCCCTGGGTGGTCACCAGCGGCAGCATGTCCTCGGCGTTCGCGCCGGACAGCACGGACCTGGTCAGCGGGTCGGTCGCGGCCAGCCCGAACACGAACCGCATGGCCGCGCCGATCCCGTCGACCGGGTCGGCCGCCGTTCTCAGCCGTTCCCGGACCCCACGCATGAATTCCTCGGTCTTGTGCAGGACGACGGCGTGCACGATCTGTTCCTTGTTGCCGAACTCGTTGTAGACCGACTGCCTGCTCACCCCGGCTTTTGTCGCCACATCGGACATTCGCAGGCCGCCGAAGCCGCGCGCCGCCAACAGGTCCGTCGCGGCGTCGAGCAACGCGCGGGTGAGTTCCGTCACGGCCTCCAGCTTTACACAGAGTCGCTTTTTGTAAACCCCGTAGAGTTGCCGATGTGCCGTTGACCGTGGGATTCGACCTCGACATGACGCTCATCGACCCCAGGCCCGGCATGGTGGCGGTGATGGACGCGGTCGCGGCCGAATCGGGATATCCGCTCGACGGCGCGCACTTCGCGGCGAACCTCGGCCCGCCGCTGGACCTGGTGTTCCGCACCGCGGGCGTGCCCGACGACGTCCTCCCGGACCTGGTCGCCCGGTTCCGCGCGCTCTACCCGGAACTCGTCATCCCTGCCACGGTCGCCCTGCCGGGCGCGGCGCAATCGCTTGCGGCGGTACGTGAACTGGGCGGCAGCACGGTCGTGGTCACCGGCAAGTACACCGCCAACGCGGCGCTGCACCTGGCCGCGCTGGACTGGGAGGTGGACCACCTGTTCGGCGAGCTGTGGTCGACCGGCAAGGCCGAGGCGCTCAAGGCGCAGCGGGCGTCCGTCTACGTGGGCGACCACATCGGTGACATGCGCGGGGCCCGGGGCGCCGGCGCGGTGGCGGTCGGCGTGCTGACCGGTCCCTGCTCGGAGGCCGAATTGCGGGCCGAGGGCGCGGACGTGGTGTTCGCGTCGCTGGCCGAATTCCCGGACTGGCTGCGGCGCAACGCGCCTACGCTCGCCGACGGGAGCTACGCACCGCGCTGAACACGCCCAGCGCCAATCCGGCCGGCGCGAGCAGCCACCCGACCGCGAATACCCACGCGGGCAGACCCCGTTCGCCGACGACGAACATGGCGATGATCGCCGCGACACCCAGCGCGAACAGCGCCACCGACACGGGCATCAGCTTCGGAGTCGACATGCGGGTGAGCGTAGTCGCGCGATCGGAGGTGCCCCGGCGGCGGTCTTCTGGATAGTCTGGTGGGACGCGTCCTGGGCACGCCCGGGACGCGTTCGTCTGTGGTTGTTCAAGGGATTGGTGAGCGCGGTGCCGACCGGCAAGGTCAAGTGGTACGACTCGGAAAAGGGCTTCGGCTTCGTCACACAGGACGGTGGCGAAGACGTTTATGTGCGGAAATCCGCGCTGCCTCCGGGCGTCGAGGGCCTCAAGGCCGGACAGCGCATCGAGTTCGGCATGGCGGAGGGCAGGCGCGGGCCGCAGGCCCTGTCCGTGCGGCTGATCGATCCCGCGCCCTCGGTGGCGGAGGCGCGCCGGCGGCCGGCCGAGGAGCTGCACGGCCTGATCGAGGACATGATCAAGCTGCTGGAGCTGAAGGTGCAGCCGGAGCTTCGGCGCGGGCGCTACCCGGAACGCAAGAACATCAAGCTGATCGCCGACGTGGTCCGCGCGGTGGCGCGGGAGCTGGACCCGTAACGCGGGTCACGCCCGGTCGTCCACCGACAGCACCCAGGTCGCGCGCGCCACGAAGTCGAACGTCCCGGTGGTGCTGCTCTCGATCCGCGAGCCGTACTGCTGGACCTCGACGCTCTCCAACTGGTCGTCCCGGTTCGGCAGGACGAGCGTGTAGGCGTGCCGGGGGTCGCTCTTGGTGAAGACCTTGCTGCGCAGCGGTTCCTGGGTCTCGCCCCGTGCGTTGCGGTAGGTGAACTTCACCGCCCACGCGCTCTGCGCGAGCTCACCGGGCACCGAGATCTGCACCGGCCTGCCCGGACGCACCCGCAGCACGCCGCCGGCCTCCGGGTCCACGTCGCAGTTCTCGACCTTGAGGTCGCAGTACTGGGTCGGCTTGACGTCGATCGCCTTGCCGTCGGCGTAGAACGTCACCTCCGGGTGGCCGGGCGCGGCGCACCCCGTGACGAACAGGAGCAGCAGGATCGGCAGGACTCGGCGCACGGACGAGCAGCCTACGGTGTGACGGCGGACGGCCGGATCGGGCGGTCGCCGCCCAGCCCGGGGATCAGCGAGCTGCCCTGTCGGGACAGGATCGTCTGCGCCAGCCCGCACGCCAGCAGCCCGGACAGCACGGTGAACCCGATCCAGTACTCGGTGGGCAGCAGCACGCCCAGCGCGCCGCCGAACACCCAGCCGAGCTGGAGGATCGTCTCCGACCGGCCGAACCCGGACGCCCGGGACTCCTCCGGCAGGTCGTCCTGGATCACCGCGTCCAGGCTCACCTTCGCCAGCGAACTGGCCGTCGCGCCGACCAGGCCGACCACGGCGGCGGTGATCAGGCCGGGCAGGATGGCCGCGACGATCGTAGACACCAGGGCGGCGCTCAGGCAGCCGATGACGACCTGGTCCGGCGAGCCGAAGTGCAGGCGCGCGCCGACCATGTTGCCCAGGAAGCTGCCGATGCCCGCCGCGCCCGCGATCACGCCGAGCAGCAGCAGCTGGAGGAACGCGTCGCCCTCGGTCTGGGCGCGCACCACGAACGCCGCGAACAGCATCAGGAAGCCGGTGAGCATCCGGATCGCGCCGTTGCCCCACAGCGACACCACGACCGTCCGGCCCAGCGGCTGGCGTTTCGGCTTGTGCGGCTGGGCCCGCAGCGACGTGGGCACCTCGCCCTCGGTGACCTCGACCCACGACGGGATGCGCAGGCACAGCCACGCGTTGACCAGGCACAGCACGGCCGTGAACCAAAGCGCGCCCGGCGAGCCGAAGATGTTCGCGAAACCCGCCCCCACCAGCCCGAACACCCCACCGGCGGCGAGGCCGAACACGGTCATCCGGGCGTTGGTCTTGGACAGCGTGATCTCCGGCGGCAGCACGCGCGGCGTGATCGCGGCCTTGAGCACGGTGAACGACTTCGACAGCACCATGCTGCCCAGCGCGGCCGGGTAGAGGCCCCAGTTGTCGAAGTTCATCGCCATCACGACCGACAGCACGACCCGCAGCACGCAGGACGCGGCCAGCGCGAACCGGCGGCCGTGCTGGATCCGGTCCAGCGCCGGCCCGATCACCGGGGCGACCAGCGCGAACGGCGCGACCGTGATGAGCAGGTAGAGCGCGACCTTGCCCTTGCTCTCGCCGGTCGCGGCGGAGAAGAACAGCGTGTTCGCCAGCGCCACGGCCATCGCCGCGTCGGCGGCGTAGTTCATCATCACCGCGTAGGTGAGCGACGACAGGCCGGACTGCTTCGCGCCGTCCGCGTGCGCGGCCTTCCGGAACGCCGCCACCGCCTGGCCGCTGAGCTGCTTCGTCCGCCACAGCGCCACCCGCGTGACGGTGAGCTTCTTGGGCATCGTGGGGACGGTGGGGCGCTCGTCGGCCGGCGGAGTCGGCGGGACCGGCTGAGTCGGCGGGGTTCCAGGCGTCGGGTACGGCCGGGTGCGCGGCTTGTACTCGTCGTCTTCCCACGGGTACCGCCGCGACGGGTCTTCCGGCGGTGGACGCGTCACAGGGTCAATCCTGCCTCACGTCCTCCCCGCTGTCTCAGACATTGCTCCCGGTGAGCACGGTGGCGATGGTCTCTCCGGGGATGTCGTGCACCGCGATCGCGGCCAACCCGGCCGCGCCCGCCGGTTCCAGCACCAGGCCCAGAGTGCGCAACGCCACGTCCGCCGCCCGGCGGAGCGCGTCGTCGTCCACCAGGACGATGTCGTCCACCAGCGCCCGCAGCCGGGGGATCGCCTCCGGCACCGGCACGCGGACCGCGATGCCGTCCGCGATGGTGTCCACCGGGCCGGTGTAGGTCTCGCCGGCCCACGCGCGGGCCACGGCGGGCGCGCCGGAGGCACAGACGCCGACGATCCGGGTGTGCGGCGAGTGCTCCTTGAGCCACCGCGCCATGCCCGTGACCAGCGCACCGTCGCCGATCGGGACCACGACGGCGTCGATCTCCAGCCCGGATTCCAGCAGTTCGACGGCGATGCTGCCCGCGCCCTCGCTGATCGCCAGTTCGCGGCCGTCCTCCACGAACACCGCGTCGGTGCGTTCGGCGTGCTGCCGGGCGGCGTCCTTGGCCCTGGTGAAATCGCCCGGCACAGCGTGCACGGTCGCGCCCAGGGACCTCATCCGGGTGACTTTGTCCGGCACGGCGGTGTCCGAGACGAACACCTCCACCGGGAAGCCGTGGTTGCGGCCCGCGTACGCGACGGCCTGCCCGAAGTTGCCCGCCGAGGCGCACACCACGGTCTGCCCGACCGGGAGTGTCGAGGCCAGGAAGTCCGCGCCCCGGCCCTTGAAGCTGCGCAGCGGGTTGGCCGTCTCGACCTTCGTCACGATCCGCCGGCCGAGCGCGGCGCACAGCTGCTCGTCCACGTACTGCGGGGTGTCGCGGAAGACGGGGTCGATGGTCTTGGCGGCGCGGGCGATGTTCTCCAGGCTGAGGTCCACGCCCCGACGGTAGATCGGGGGCCGGTGGCGGCGATTGAAAGTTCTCCCGCCGTGGCGCAAGATTTTTGCGTGGACGAGGTGGACCGGAGACTGCTCGACCAGCTCCAGCGCGATGCCGACCTGACCCTGCACGAGCTCGGCGAACGGGTGGGGCTGTCGCCGAGCGCGGTGCAGCGGCGGATCACCCGCTACCGCACGTCCGGGCTGCTGACCAGGGCGGTCGCCGTGCTGGACGCGGCGAAGCTGGGCGGGATGCTGGCGATCGTGCTGGTGACCCTGGAACGCGAGTCCAACGCGCACCACCGGCGGTTCGCCGAGCGGATGCGGGCCACGCCCGAGGTGCAGCAGTGCTACGAGCTGGCGGGCCGCTGGGACTACCTGGTGGTGCTGTCGACGTCCGACATGGGGCGGTGCCGGGAGCTGGGCGACGAGCTGTTCCAGCGGGACGACAACGTGAAGCGGTACGAGACGCTGCCGGTGTTCGACGCGGTGAAGACCGGGCTCGCGGTGATGCTGTGACGGTCAGGCGCGGAGCTTCACCCGGAAGATCGTCGGCCAGTTTTTGCCGGTGACCAGGAACTCGTCGGTGCCCGGCACGGCCGCGATGCCGTTGAGCACGTCGGACTTGGGCACGTCGGCCGGCCGGATGGGGCTCAGGTCGACGGTGGCCAGCACGTTCCCGCTGCCCGGGTCGATCTTCACCACGTCGTCCAGCTGCCACAGGTTCGCCCAGACCTGGCCGCCGACGCACTCCAGCTCGTTGATCCGGACCAGCGGGACGCCGTTGCGCCGCACGGTGACCCGGCCGGTCTCGGCGAACGTCTCCGGGTCGAGGAACCGCAGCTCCTCGGTGCCGTCGCTCATCACCAGCCGGCCGCCGTCGCGGCACAGGCCCCAGCCCTCGCCCTCGTACGTGACGCGCTTCACCTCGGCCAGGGTCTCCCGATCCCGCTGGATGGCCACTCCGTTCCGCCAGGTGAGCTGCCAGATCTTGTCGCCGACCACGGTCACGCCCTCGCCGAACAGCTCGGGGGGCAGCTCCACCTGCCGCTGGACCGCGCCGGTCGACGGGTCCAGCCGGCGCAGCGTGGACTGGCCTTCCAGCCCGGTCCCCTCGTAGAGGACGCCGTCCACCAGCTCCAACCCCTGGGTGAACGCCGCGGGGTCGTGCGGGATCGTGGCCAGCACCTCCACCCCCGGCTTGGGCGGTTCGGACGCGCTCGGCGCAGCCGTGCACGCCGCCGACAGGACGAAGACCGCTGCCATCAGGAGCCACCGCACGTCCGAAAGAGTGGCACGTGTGCACGGGGCCGCGCAGACGTGCGGCACAATTCACCTGTGACCGCCACGCCGACCCAGCAGCCCGTTCCCGTGCTCGCCGACCCGGTGCTCTCCGATTCCGGTGCGGTGGCCCTCGCCCGTGCCGCCGCGCGGGAGGAAGCCGGCGCGGAACCCGTCGGCGACCACGTCGGGGTGCTCGCCGAGGACGAGGCGTCGGTCACCCACCTGTTCCGCGCCGACCACGCGGGTTACCTGGGCTGGAACTGGGCCGTCACGGTCGCGTTCGCCGGTCCGGGCACGCCGGTCTCGGTGTCCGAGGTCGTGCTGCTGCCGGGCAACAACTCGCTGGTCGCGCCGGACTGGGTGCCGTGGCACGAGCGGGTCCGCGCGGGCGACCTGGGCGTGGGCGACCTGCTGCCCGCCCGCGAGGACGACCCCCGGCTCGCGCCCGGCTACGCGGGCTCCGACGACCCGGCGGTCGAGGAGGTCGCGCTCGACATCGGCCTGGGCCGGGTGCGCGTGCTGTCCCGGGAAGGTGTGCTGGACGCCGCCTCCCGCTGGCACGGCGGCGACTACGGGCCGCGCAGCGACATGGCCCGCAGCGCGCCCGCGACCTGCGGCACGTGCGGCTTCTACCTGCGGGTGGCCGGTTCGCTGGGTGCCGCGTTCGGGGTGTGCGCGAACGAGCTGACGCCCGCCGACGGGCACGTGGTGCACGTCGAGTACGGCTGCGGGGCGCACTCCGAGGTCGAGGTGGAGAACGGGCCGGCGGTGCCGGTGGCCGACCTCGTCTACGACGACGCCGTGCTGGACGTGGAGGCCAACGTGACGTCGTCCGAAGAGGCGACAGCTTCGGACACGGATCGGTGAATCGGGACCCGTTCGGCACCGAGGCGCTGCGCGACTCGGTGCTCGCCGCCTGGCGCGGTTCGCCGACCCGGTTCCGCGAGGACGCCAACGCCGAGGAGGACCTCCGGCTCGGCGGCTACCGCGACCGGCTGCTGGTCGAGCTGGCGCAGAACGCGTCGGACGCGGCCGGTGCCGAGCCCGGTGTGTTCCGGCTGTCCGTTGTGGACGGTGAGCTGCGGGCGGCCAACACCGGCGCGCCGCTGACGTCGGCGGGTGTGGCGGCGCTGGCTTCGCTGCGTGCGTCGGCCAAGTCGGCGGACACGGTCGGGCAGTTCGGCGTGGGTTTCGCGGCCGTGCTGGCGGTGACCGACGCGCCGCGCGTGGTTTCGGCGTCCGGTGGCGTGCTGTTCTCGGCGGCCCGGACCCGGCAGGCCGTGCCCGAGTTGGCCTCCGCGCGTGGCGGCGACGTGCCGGTGTTGCGGCTGGTGTGGCCGACCGACGAGGCGGACCTGCCCGCGGGCTTCGACACCGAGGTCCGGCTGCCGTTGAAGGTGGACGGGGCGGTGCTGCTGGCGGAGTTCGCCGAGCAGGTGCCGGACCTGCTGCTGGCGCTGCCCGGCCTGCGCCGGATCGAGGTCGGCTCGGACGTGTGGGAGCGCGCCGAGGACGACGGCGTCGTGGTGCTGACCGGGCCGGCGGGTTCGGCCAGGTGGCGGGTGCACCGGGTGGGTGGCGAGCTGCCGTCGTCGCTGGTGCAGGGCGTCGAGGCGCGGCCCCACTGGACGGTGTGCTGGGCGTGGCCGATGGACGAGCCGCTGGCGGGTGACGTCCTGCACGCGCCGACGCCGACCGACGAGAAGATGTCGCTGCCCGCGCGGCTGATCGCGACGCTGCCGGTGGAGCCGTCCCGGCGGCGGGTGCTGGTCGGCGCGGCGGCGTCGTTCGTGCTGGACGAGGCGGCTGCGGCTTATCCGGCTTTGGTGGCATTGCTGCCGGCGGTGGAGCGGACGTCTTTGGTGCCGCTGCCCGGTTTTCCGTTGTCCGAAGTGGACGGACGGTTGCGGGAGAGTGTGCTTTCCGCGCTGCGCAAGGCTTCCTGGCTGCCGCTGGCCAGTGGTGACTGGGCCGCGCCGTCGTCGGCGAAGGTGCTGGACGCGCCGTCGGAGGAA
>CBHFOL010000326.1:0-9256 GCA_965995405.1 uncultured Saccharothrix sp. | reverse complement strand
GGGGGGGGGGGCCCCCCGGGGGGGGTCCGGGGGGGGGGGGCCGGGCGGGCGGGCCGGCCGCGCCGACTGCTGCCCGCCCGCCCCGTGACACGTGATCACGGTGTGCGAGGCGGGTTTTCTCGTGCCGGAGGCAGGTCGACGGTGTCGTGCTCGTCTCCCAGACTTGATAACGACAGTCATATTCAGTAAGTATGTGGGCTCACCCGCACGAGTGAAGGGCGCCCATGATCACCGCAGGATTGGCCTCGGTCACCTTCCGGCACAGACCGGTCGAACACGTCGTCGGCCTCGCCGCCGACGCCGGCCTGGGGGTGGTCGAGTGGGCCGGCGACGTCCACGTGCCGCCGGGCGACCCGGTCGGCGCGGCCCGCACGGCCCGGCTGTGCCGGGACCACGGCCTGGCGGTCGGCACCTACGGCTCGTACTACAAGCCCGGCGACAGCGACCCGGCCGACTTCGCACCCGTCCTCGCGTCCGCCGAAGCGCTGGGCGCGCCCCGGATCCGGGTGTGGGCAGGGACAACGGCCTCGGCCGACGTCGGACCCGCCGAACGCGCCGCGATCACCGACGACCTGCGCCGCTGCGTCGACCTGGCCGCCGCGCGCGACATCGCGGTCACCGCCGAGCACCACGTGGAGTCGCTGACCGACCGGCTCGACTCGGCCGTGCGGCTGCTGGCGGAGGTCGGACTGGTGGCGCACTGGCAGCCGCGCGAGGCACCCGACGTCGCCGAATGCCTGGCCGAGGTGGCCGCGCTGCTGCCGCGACTGGCCGCCGTGCACGCGTTCTCCTGGGGCCCGGACGGCTTCACCGAACGGCTGCCGCTGGCCGCCCGCGAGGACCTCTGGAAGCCGCTGCTGGAGGTCCTCGGGGGCCACGGCCGCGACCGGCAGGTGCTGCTGGAGTTCGTGCCGGACGACTCGCCCGAGGCGTTCCACCGGGACGCCGCCACCCTGCTGACCTGGCTGGAGGACGTCCGATGAACAAGCCCGCCCTGCTCCTGGCCGGCCTCGCGCTGACCGCGTGCGCCACCGCGTGCACCGCCGCGCCCGCCACGCCGGAATCCCCGAAAGCCGTCGAGATCGCGCGCACGGCCGCGCCGCTCCAGGCGTCGCTGAGCGTGACCGACCCGCACGGCACGAAGGTCACGCTGACCAAGCCCGCCGAACGGATCGTCTGCCTCAGCGGCCTGTGCGACGACATCGTCGCCGACCTCGGCCTCACCCCGGTCGGCACCGGCAATTCCGTGCTGATCACGCACCCGGCGCTGCTCGGCGACCAGGGCAAGGCGGTGCCGGTGGTGCCCGGGACGTTCGGCGCGGAGGACGTCGAGGCGATCGCCGGGTTCAGGCCGGACCTGGTGATCGGCCTGCCCGGCGTGCACGACTCGCTGCGGCCCGCCATCGAGAAGTTCGCTCCACTGTGGACGGCCGAGCCCGCCACGTGGGAGGAGTCCATCGGCTACCTGCGGGCGCTCGGCGCGCTCACCGGCCGCACCGACCAGGCCGTGCGCGCCGAGGAGAAGTTCCGCAACCACCTCGCCGACGCCGTCGCCAAGACCCACGGCAACGGGCAGTCGGGGAAGAAAGTGCTGCTGATGTACGGCAGCGCGGACGCCATCGGTGTCGACACCACGTCGTCGCTCAAGGGGCACCTGCTCGGTCAGCTGTTCGGCTATCCGTTCCCCGCCAAGGGAACCGATGTCGACACGGCGAGCAACTACAGCGTGGAGGAGCTGCTGGCGCAGCAGCCGGACGTGATCTTCGTGTACTCGCTGCTGTTCTCGTCCGACGACAAGACGTTGAGCAGCCGGCTGGCGGACAACCCGGTGTGGCAGCAGATCCCGGCCGTGCGGCAGCAGCGGGTGCACGAGACGCACGCCAAGCTGTGGGGCTCCGGGCGTGGTCTGCGCAGCCTGACCGCCGTCGTGGACGAGGCCGTGGCGAAGGTCCCCGCTTGAGGCTGATCGCGGCCATCGCGCTGGTGGCCGTGGTCGCCTCGCTGATGCTGGGGCAGCCGGTCGTGCTGTTCACCGGCACCGAGTTGGAACACGTCGTGGTGTGGCAGGTCCGCGCGCCCCGGCTGCTGCTCGGCGCGATCGCCGGGGCGTGCCTGGGGACGGCGGGCCTGTTGTTGCAGGAGTCGCTGCGCAACCCGCTCGCCGTGCCCGAACTGCTGGGGGTGTCCAGCGGTGCGGCGGCGGCCGTCGGGACCTGCGTGGCGTTCGGGATCTCGCTGCCGTTCGCGCCATTCACACCCGCGTTGATCGGCGCGGCGGTGGGTGGCGGGGTGACGTTGCTCGCGGTGCGCGGGGCGACCGGTCCGGCCGCTGTGCTGCTGATCGGCGCGGCGGTCGGATCGGCGTGCCAGGCGGTGATGCTGGCCGCCACGGCGATGACCGACTCGCGGGAGCAGGGGGTGCTCGTGCGCTACCTGCTGGGATCGCTGACCGGCACTACCTGGCGGACGCTGTGGCCGGTTGCCGTCGGGCTGGTGCTGGTGGTGCCGGCGGTGGTGTCGGTGGTGCCACGGGTGCGGGTGCTGCGGCTCGGTGACGACGAGGCGCTGTCGGCGGGCCTGCGGCCGGGGCGGGTGCGGTTGGCCGTGCTCGGGGTGGCTTCGCTGCTGGTGGCCGTGGTGGTCGGGCCGGCGGGGCCGGTGGCGTGGGTCGGGTTCTTCGCGCCCCGGCTCGCGGCCCGGCTCGGGCGGCCTTCGGTCGCGGTGACGGCGGTGCTGGGCGCGCTGGTCGTGGTGGTCGCGGACCTCGTGGCGCGGACCGTGCTGTACCCGGTGGAGCTGCCGGTCGGCGGCTTGACGGCGTTGGCGGCGGTCGCGGTCGGGCTGCTGGTGCGGAGGCGGGCGTGAAGCGGCCGGTGGCCGGCCCGGTGTGGTGGCGGATGGTCGTGCTGGTGGTGTTGGTGCTGCTCGGGGCGTTGGCGCAGATCAGCGTCGGGACGACCGGTGCGACGCTGGGCGCGTTGTTCGGCGACGACGGCCACGCCCGGATGGTGATGCTGGAACTGCGTGCCCCGCGGGTGCTGGTGGGGTTGTGCGCGGGCGCGTGCCTCGGGATCGCCGGGGCGATCCTCCAGTCCGCGATCCGCAACCAGCTCGCGTCGCCCGAGATCACCGGGGTCGGCTCGGGCGCGGTGCTCGGCGCGGTGGTCGCGTCCGTCGTCGGGGCCTCCGCGCCGCTGCCGATGGCGTTGGCGGCGCTGGCCGGCGGAGTGCTCGGCGGCGGTGTGCTGTGGGTGGTGGCCGGGCGTTCCGGTGACGTGGCGGTGCGCGGGGTGGTCGTGTCGGCGGTGCTGGTCGGCACGACGCTGGTCCTGCTGACCGCCCGACCCCAACTGGCGGGCGCGGTGTCGCGGTGGCTGCTCGGGTCGCTGGTCGGCCGCACGTGGGAGCACCTGGCCCCGCTGTGGCCGATCCTGCTGGTGGTCGTGGTCACGGGGACGCTGCTCGGCGGCGTGCTCGACGTGCTGGCGGTGGACGACGACCACGCGCACGCCGTCGGGCTGGCCGTGACCCGTTGGCGCAGCACGGTTCTGCTGCTCGCGGCGCTGGCGACGTCGGCCGCCGTTGCGGCGGTCGGTGCCACGGCGTTCGTCGGACTGCTCGCGCCGCACCTCGCCCGCCGGGTGGTCGGGGCGGTGCACCGCAACGTCGTCCCGGCCGCCGCGCTCGCCGGAGCGGGCTCGGTGGCGGTGGCGGACACCGTCGGACAGTTGGTGCACGTGCCCGCCGGGGCGATCACGGCGCTGCTGGGCGCGGGTGTGCTCATCGTGGTGGCGCGGAGAACGGGAGGGATCGGGTGACACCACTGCGCGCCGAAGGTGTGCGGATGCGGTTCGGTGAGCACGAGGTGCTGCGCGGCATCGACCTGGCGGTGCACGCGGGGGAGTGGCTGAGCCTGTTGGGGCGCAACGGAAGCGGCAAGACGACGTTGCTGCGGGTGTTGGCGGGGCTGCTCGAACCGTCCTCGGGAGGTGTGCTGCTCGACGACGGGCCGATGAAAGCCCTGTCCCGGCGGAACATCGCCCGCCGGATCGCGTTGCTGCCACAGGCGACCCCGTACGTGCAGGGGCTGACCGTGCGGCAGTTCGTGCGCCAAGGTCGTTACGCCGCACGAGGTCCGCTGGGGATGCTCGGCGAGACCGACGACGACCAGGTGCGGAAAGCCTTGTCCGACACCGGGGTCGCGCACTGGGCCGACACACCGCTGGAACGCCTCTCCGGCGGCCAACGGCAACGCGTGCGGCTCGCCCTCGCCCTGGCGCAGGACGCGCCGATCCTGCTGCTGGACGAACCCACGACCTACCTGGACATCCGCCACCAGTACGACGTGCTGAACCTCGTCCAAGCCCTGCAACGGGATCGCGGCCTGACCGTGGTGTCCGTCCTGCACGACCTGGGCCAGGCCGCGCGGTACTCGGACCGGGTCGTGGCGTTGCGGGAAGGCGTGGTGCACGCGGACGGCGCACCTTCCGAAGTGGTCGACGCCGCGTTCCTGCACGACGTGTACGGAGTGGAGGGCGAGGTGCTGTGGATCACAACCAACGGGCTATTGAAAATGGTTGTCGTTCCAGATTAGGTTGGTGGAGGTCGATCCGACCGGACCAATCCCCGAAGAGAGAGGAACAACCATGGAGCAGATCTTCGTGAACGTCGAGGAAGAGCGCCTGCTGCCGCACAACTCCGCCACCCACAGCAACGCCCTGGTGGAGAACCCGTTCGACGGCGGCGACGACGAGTGACGGACCCCGGGGCCGCCTGCCCGGCGGCCCCGGACCCCGTGAACCGGAGGTCTGCGTGGAAACCCTGAAGCCCGGGACGGCCCTGTTCACCGGCCCGTCCGGCACCGTCCTGCGGGACGCGGCGGGCGAGCTGTTCGCCATCGCCCTGTCCGAGGAGGCGGTCGACGGGGTCCGCGCGGCGCTCACCCGGGCCGACGCGCCCGTGCCGCCGGAGCTGAGCGCGTTCGGCACCGCCGGGCACCTCGGCGGTCGGGTCGGCTGGCCGGTCGCCCGGCGCACGGTGGCCGTGCTGTCCGAGACCCCGGAGTTCGCCGACGCGCTGACCCGGGCGGGCGCGCGTCCCGTCGTGCTCGAACCGGAGGCGGACCTCGCCGAGGTGCTGGCACTGCGGCCCGCCGGCGTGTGCGCGTGGCACGACGGGCCGGCGCCCGAGCGGTGGCTGGAGCTCGACGCGCTCGCCGACCACGGCATCGGCTGGCAGCGGATCAGCCGGGAGGGCAGGCACGTGCTGCTCGAACCGGTCGGCGTGCCGCACCGGGACGTGCGGGCGCGCCGGCTGGCCGCCGCCGGCTCCGGACACCGGCACCTGCTGGCGTATTGGGCGGGGCAGGACACCGTGCTCGGCGACGAGACACCGGACCCGGCGGAACTCCTGCTGGTCGCCGCGCTCGCCGCGAAGGACCTCGCCCGCTGGGCCACCGAGCTTCCGGTGGCGGCCAATTCCCTGACACCGCAACCGGTTCCGGCCCACCGGCGGCTGCGCGTGCTCGACCTGGACACCGGGGCGATCGCCGACCACCCGGTACTGCCGGTGCCCGCCAGTGCGCCGTGACTTCACCGTGGCGGGGCTGGCGCACACCCTCGTCACGGCCGGCCGCGACGCCCCGGTGGTGCTGATCCGCACCCCGTACGGCCGACACCACCACTTCGCCGAGGCCGAAGCCTGGGCGCGGCGCGGGTTCACCTGCGTGGTGGGGGACGTGCGCGGTCGGCACGGCTCGTCCGGCGGCTTCCGGCCGTACCGGAACGAGGCGGTCGACGGCGCTACCGTGGTGGATGCGTTGACCCGCATGGGTTTCCGCCGGATCATCACGGCCGGTTCGTCCTACGCCGCGTACTGCGCGGTCACCGCCGCGATCGCCCGGCCGGACGTGGTGGTCGGTGTGCTGGCCGCGGTGCCGGCCCTCGGGCTCGGTGAGACCGCCCGTGAACCCGGTGGCGCGGCACGGCTCGCGTGCCGGGTCGGCTGGTGGGGCGAGCACGCGGCGACCGTGCTGTCCGACGACCTCACGGCGACGCCCGTGGTCGACCTGGTGGCCGGCTGGGGCGACCTGTGGGCGGCCCCGGACCGCACCGAGGACCTGTGGAAAGCGTTGCCGCGCTTGACGATGCCGCTGCTCGCGGTCGGCGGGCTGGACGACCCGTTCGCCGCCGACACGGTGCGCCTCGCGCGTTGCTGGGGCGGCCCGACCCGGCTCGTCCTCGGGCCGTGGGCGCACGAACTCGACACACCCGAACCCGGAGCCGCGCTCGCCGGCCGCCGCATCGGCGCGCTGTACGTGGCGTGGGCGCGGGCGATCGGGAATCTCGACGGGGACAAGGCTTTCTACGCGGTCGACGGCTGGCGTCGGCACACCGGAGCCGCCACCCGGGTCGGGCTCGACGTCGTCGCCGGCGACTTCCTGGCCGACCCGTGCCGCCCGTTCCGCTCGGTGCCGCCCGGCGCGCCGATCAGCGGCGACCCGTGCGCCGTCCTGCGCACGCCGCCGCTGCCGGCAGGCGAACTGTGCGGCGGCACAACGGTGACGCTGGACGCGGTCGCCGACGTGCCGGACGCCGACTGGGTGGTCCGCCTGTCCCACAACGGGATCCAGCTCGCGCACGCCGTCACCCGGCAGTGGCACCGGCCCGGCGTGCCGCGGCGCGTCACCGTCGAACTGCCGCCGATCGGCCGGGCGATCGGCGCGGGAACCAGGCTGTGCCTGGAGATCGCCGGACACCACTGGCCGCGCCACGCCCGCAACCCGCACACCGGCGAAGACCCCGTGCTCGCCGCGGCACTGCTGCCCAGCCGCCGGCACGTCCACCGCGCCGAGGCCCGCCTCCCCTGGCACCCCGCCGGAGCGGGCGCGGTGCCCGCCGCCGACCTACCCGAGGAGATCGCAACGTGATCGCGCCGCTGCTGGTGGACCCGCTGACCGGGATCGTCCGCCGCCTGGTGGACGTCGCCCCGGTGCCCGGCGTGCCGCGCCGCTACCGGGCCGTCACCGCCGAGGTCGCCGACGCGCGGCGGCTCGGCGTGTGGCCCGCCGACCGGGTCAGTCTGGGCACCACGTTCGGCGACGTCGACGCGGCGCGCGCGGCGGCCGTGGGCGAAGCGGTGGAGCGCTACTGCGGCAACCGGGTCCCGCCCGGCCTCCGCACGGCGACGGCGGCCGAGCTGAAAGCCGCCGGAATCCGCCATTTCGGCCCCGCCGACCTGCCGTTCTTCGCACCGTGGCAACACGCGGCCAAAGGCTTCCCCTATCGGCCGTTCACCGACGACCTGCCCATCGCCTGGGCGCAGGGCGAGGAATCAGGAGAAATATGCCTCCTTCCCGCTTCGTGGACATATCTCAACTACCACTCCGGTGCCCGCAGAACCGAACCACGGCTGCACCACCTGAACTACGCCGGCATCGCCACCGGGGTGAGCACCGAGGACGCGTTCACCCGTGCGCTGCTGGAACTCGTCGAACGCGACGCCCTGGAACGCTGGTGGCACCTGGACGCGCCGACGACCGGCATCGCCGTGGCCGACGTCCCGGGCCTCGCGGCCGAGCTCGCCGACTGCCCGCTGGACGTCCACCTGGTGGAACTGCCCACCGAGCACCCGGTGTCCTGCGTCGGCGCCGTCGTGGTGGACCGGACCACGGGCATCGTCGCGGGCGGGGGAGCGGCGCGGTTCGACCCGGTGGAGGCGTGCACGAAGGCCGTGCTGGAGGCCGTGCACACCTGGATCTTCACCCAGGGGCTGCTGGACGACGACGGCTGGGTGTTCCGCTCGATCCGGGCGGGCATCCTCGCCGAAGGCCTGTACCTGCCGCACCGCGCCGACCGGAGCTACCGGGACGCGGTGGGCGAGCGGTACGCGAAGGTCCGCGACCTCGGCGCACAGGTCCAGGTGTGGCTCGACCCGCGCGTCCAGGACGAACTGCTGCACCGCTTCACCCGGCCGGCGCGGATGACGGTGCCCGAACGGCGCGGGGAACTCGCCGACCTGCTGGAAAGCCTGTCCGGCAACCGGATCGCCACCGCCGATCTGACCACGGAGGACGTCGCCGAAGCGGGCCTGCGGGTGATCCGGGTCTGTGCCACGGGTTTGGTGCCCAACGCGCCGGCCGCGTTCCGCTACCTCGGGCTGCCGCGCTGGGGTGACACCGACCGGGTCCTGTTCGACCCGCCGCCGTTCCTGTGATCACCCTGCCGGAGCCGGCGGAACCGGCGATGACGCTGGTGGACGCGCTGCGGTCCCGCCGGTCGCGCTACTCCTACCGGCCGTTGAGCCGAGCGGACCTCGGCACGCTGCTCCGACTCGCCGTCGGTGTCCAACGTCACGTCCCGCCGCACGTGCTCGGCATGAACCCCACCGCCGGCGGCCTGCCGTCGCTGCGCGTCGACGTCGTGCTGGACGACCGGATATTCCGCTACCAGAGGGAATCGCACGCGCTGTGCCCGGTCGGGCCGGCCGACCTGACCGGCGTTTTCGCCCAGGAGGAGTTCGCCCGCCGGGCCCGCACTGTCATCGTCCTAACCGGACTGATGGGGCCCGGGCTGGCGAAATACGGTCCTCGCCATTACCGCACCGTGCACCTGGACGCGGGGGTCGCGGTGCAGAACCTGTACCTCGTGGCGACCGCGTTGGACCTGCGCTGCTGCGCCGTCGCCGGATTCGCCGACGAAGCGGTGAAAGCCCTTGTCAGGGGTGGAGAAGAGGACGTTCCACTGGCCCTGTTCGTGGTCGGCTAGTCGTCGTCGCCGGGCATACCGGGCGAGAAAGTGCGCATAAGACCATTCCCCCGAGGACCGTCCCCGCAATACCGTTGAGCGGGGCAGCAAGGGGGAGTTGCTATGGACACTGCTCGAACGGACACATTCGCCGGTGCCTTACGGGCCGCCATCGCGGAGCGCGGGCTGGGGTTGGAACGCATCCGCGAGCACTTGGCGCAGCACGGCGTGAAGGTCAGCCTGGCCACGTTGAGCTACTGGCAGTCGGGCCGCAGCCGGCCGGAACGCCGCTCGTCGCTGGCCGCGATCGGATACCTGGAGGAGATCCTGGAGTTACCCAGCGGATACCTGGCGAGCCTGCTGGGACCGCCCCGGCCGCGCGGCCGGTGGCTCAAACGGGTGCCCGACCAGCCGATCCCGATCAGTTCGCTGTGGTCGGATCCGGACCAGGTGGACTGGGCGATCCGGCAGGTCGACGCGAACTGGGACGGCCGGCTGACCAGGCTGAGCCA
>CBHFOL010000325.1:0-9261 GCA_965995405.1 uncultured Saccharothrix sp. | reverse complement strand
CAGCGTCTCCCGGAAGCCGGCCACATCGCCGGAGTCCAACTGCCGCAACGCGAACGCGGCGGCCGGCGCGATGGCGTCGAAGATGCCCAGCAAGGCATCGCTGTGCCCGTGGGAGTCACCGACGATGAGTTCCGGGTAGTTGAAGTCGTCCCCGGTGTAGCAGCGGACACCGTCCGGCAGAGCACGGCGCAACGCGATCTCATGGCCCCCGTCGAGAAGCGACACCTTCACGCCGTCCACGCGGTCCGGATAGGCGTGGATCAGGTCCAGGAAGTGTTTGGTGGCTTCGGCCACGTCCGGCGAACCCCAGTACCCGCTCAGTGCCGGGTCGAACGCCGGGCCCAGCCAGTGCAGGATCACCGGCGTGTCGGCCTGCTCCAACAACGCCCCGTAGACCCGGCGGTAGTCCTCCGGACCGGCGGCGACGGCGGCCAGCTTGCGGCTGCACATGAGGATCGGCTGCACGTCCCCGACGGCCGCGAGCTGTTCCCGGTACGCGACAAGGGGATCGGCGGTGTCGTGGTCCGTGCCGACGCCGACCGCGATCCGCCCGGTGGCTTCGGCGGCACTCCGGCGGATCAGTTCCAGCGCGGTCGCCCAGTCCAGGCCCATGCCGCGCTGCGCGGTGTCCATGGCCTCGGCGACGCCGAAACCCAGGTCCCACAGGCGGTGCCGGAACGCCAGCGTCGCATCCCAGTCCAGGGCCGCCGGCGCACCGGGGGTGTTGTCGCCGAACGGGTCGGCCACCACGTGCGCGGCGGCGAACACGACCCGCGACTGCGGCGGGCCGGACGGTGTGCCCCAATCCCTTGGCGCGCCAAGGGAATGTTCGACGGAAGTGCCATCGGGGCGGGGCAGGCGGACGGTCACGCGGGCACCTCGATCCGGCGGCCGGTGCGGGAGGACTCCAGGCCGAGCGCGGCGAGCCGCACATCCCGTGCCCCGGCACGGAAATCGTGCCGGTAGGGCAGGCCCAGGTGCACGTGGCGGAGGAAGTCCTCCCACTGCACGCGGAAGCCGTTGCCGAACTCGTCGTTGTCCGGCACGGTCTGCCACTGGGAGCGGAAGTCTTGCCCAGAAAGACCGGCTTGAGCCTGGACATCCGGGTCCCACACCGGCTTCGGCGTGACCTCCCGGGGCTGCACGACACACTCGCGCAGGCCGGCGACGGCGCTGCCGTGCGTGCCGTCGACCTGGAACTCCACCAGCTCGTCACGCCGCACCCGCACCGCCCACGACGAGTTCACCTGCGCCACCACTCCCCCGGCCAACTCGAAGATCGCGTAGGCCGCGTCGTCGGCGGTCGCCTCGTACGGCCGCCCCTGCTCGTCCCAGCGACGCGGGATGTGCGTGACGGCGCGCGCGGTCACCGCCTCCACCGGGCCGAACACGCCTTCCAGCAGGTCGCTCCAGTGGCAGAACATGTCCACGACGATCCCGCCGCCGTCCTCCGCCCGGTAGTTCCACGACGGCCGCTGCGCGGTCTGCCAGTCGCCCTCGAACACCCAGTAGCCGAACTCGCCGCGCACCGACAGCACCCGGCCGAAGAACCCGGAGTCCACCAGCCGGCGCAGCTTGCGGATGCCCGGCAGGTAGAGCTTGTCCGCGACCACGCCGTGCCGGACGTCCGCCGCGTCCGCGAGCCGGGCCAGTTCCAGCACCTCGTCGGGCGACGAGGCGACCGGCTTCTCGGTGTAGACGTGCTTGCCCGCCGCGATGGCCTTGGTGATCGCCGGGACGTGCGCGGACGTGACCTGGGCGTCGAAGTACACCTCCGTCGAGGCGTCGCCCAGCGCCGAGTCCAGGTCGGTGGTCCACCGCGCCAGGTCGTGCCGGGCGGCGAGCTCCTTCAGCTTCGCCGCGTTCCGGCCGACCAGCACGGGCTCGGGCAGCAGCACCGTGTCGTCGTCCACCCGCACCCCGCCGCGTTCACGGATGGCCAGGACCGACCGGACCAGGTGCTGCCGGTAGCCCATCCGCCCGGTCACCCCGTTGAGCACGACCCCGATCGACCGAACCGTCATGCGAAACCTCCTTGGAAAGCGCTTTCCACACGCTACGACCGGCTCCTCCCGCACGTCAACCGCCCGGGCGGCTACCCTCGGCGCACCCGGCGGGCGGTGAGGAGGCGGCGTTGACGGCGCGGCAGGTCACGTTGGCGGAGGTGGCGCGGCACGCGGGTGTCTCGCTGGCCACCGCGTCCCGCGTGCTCAACGGCAGCACCCGGCAGGTGGGCGACGACCTGCGGGAACGCGTCGTGGGCGCGGCGGGCGAACTGGGCTACCTGCCCAACGCCTCGGCGCAGGCCCTGGCCCGCAACACCAGCGTGCTGGTGGGCCTGGTGGTGCACGACATCGCCGACCCGTACTTCTCCGGCATCGCGGCGGGCGTCACCCGGGTCGCCGAACAGGCCGGCCTGGTGGTCGTGCTCGGCACCACCGGCCGCGACCCGGACCGCGAGGCACACCTGGTCAACACGCTGCGCGCGCACCGGGCGCGGGCCGTGGTGATCGCGGGCAGCCGCAGCACCGACCGGCGGGCCGCCGCCCGGCTGGCCGAGGAGATCGGCGCGTTCACCGGGCAGGGCGGCCGGGTGGCGTGCGTGTCGCAGGCCAAGCTGGGCGTGGACACGGTGGTACCCGCCAACCGGGCCGGCGCGCGCGGCCTGGCCCGCGAACTGGCCGCGCTCGGCCACCGGAGGTTCGCCGTGCTGGCCGGCCCCGAGGACCTGCTGGTGGCGCGGGACCGGCTGGCCGGGTTCCGGGCGGGCCTCGCGGACGCGGGCGTCGACCTGCCGGCCGCGAGCGTGGTGCACGGCGGCTTCACCCGGGACGGCGGGCACGCGGCGGTGGCCGGCCTGCTCGCCGCGGACACCGGGGCCACCTGCGTGTTCGCCGTCAACGACGTGATGGCCATGGGCGCGATGGCGGCGCTGCGGGAGCACGGCGTGCGGGTGCCGGAGGACGTGTCGCTGGCGGGCTTCGACGACATCCCGACGCTGCGCGACCTCGCGCCCGGCCTGAGCACGGTCCGGCTGCCGCTGGAGGAGATGGGCGAACGGGCCGCGCGGCTGGTGCTGGACGACACGCCCGGCGAGCCGCGCACGGTCCGGGTCGCCGGCGAGGTGGTACTGCGCGCGAGCACGTCGTCACCGAGCGGAACCGGCCTGCGCCGAACCGCGTCGACTCTCTAAACTGGACGTCGCAGTCCGACCACCCCGTCGAGGAGTGATCTCTTCCGTGCGCGACGCGCAATCCCCCGGTCACAGTACCGAGCCGGGTCCGATACCCGGCTACCCGCAAGACCCGGCCCCCGCGCGGGGTGCCCGGTGACCGACATCGTGCTCAGCGTGCTCGGCCTGGTGGCCGTCGGCGCGCTGACCATCGGCACGTTCATCGCGGTCGCCGCCGAGTTCTCCCTCACCGCGCTGGAGCGCAGCACCGTCGAGTCGCACGTCGCCACGGTCGGCGACGCGAAGGCCCGGACGGTGGAGAAGGCGCACCGGTCGCTGTCGTTCCAGCTCTCCGGCTCCCAGCTGGCGATCACGTTCACCACGCTGATCACCGGCTACATCGCCGAGCCCGCCATCGCGAAGCTGGTGTCGCCGCTGCTGTCCGCGGTGGGCGTGCCGGACCCGGCGGCCGGGCCGATCTCGCTGGTCGTGGCGCTGGCCCTGGCGACCGCGCTGTCCATGGTGTTCGGCGAGCTGGTGCCGAAGAACCTGGCCATCGCGAAACCGCTGGAGACGGCGCGGGCCGTGGCGGGCGTCCAGGCCGGGTTCTCCGCCGTGTTCCGCTGGCTGATCCTCGGCCTGAACGGCGCGGCGAACTGGCTGGTGCGCCGGCTGGGCGTGGAGCCGGCCGAGGAGCTGGCGTCCGCGCGGTCACCGCAGGAGCTGGGCGCGCTGGTCCGGTCCAGCGCCGAGCACGGCACCATCGACGCGGGCACGGCGACCCTGCTGGACCGGTCGCTCCGGTTCGGCGACCGCACCGCCGACGAGCTGATGACGCCGCGCCTGCGGGTGGAGTCGCTGCGCGCCGACGCGACCGTGCAGGACCTGCTGGACAAGGCGCGGGAGACCGGTTTCTCCCGGTTCCCGGTATACCACGGCGATCTGGACGAGGTGCGCGGCATCGTGCACGTCAAGCAGGCGTTCGGCGTGCCGCGCGGGCAGCGGGCGACGACGGCGGTGTCGACGCTGTCCCGGCCGGTGCAGACCGTGCCGGAGACGCTGGAGGGCGACGCGCTGCTGGACCGGCTGCGGGCGTCCGGGTTGCAGACCGCGCTGGTGGTGGACGAGTACGGCGGCACCGCCGGCCTGGTCACGCTGGAGGACCTGGTCGAGGAGATCGTCGGCGACGTGCGCGACGAGCACGACCGGCGGGAGCGCAACCCGGTGCGGGCGCTGGGCCGGGACAGCTGGGTGATGTCCGGGCTGCTCCGCGACGACGAGGTGTTCGAGGCCAGCGGGTTCCGGATGCCGTCGGGCGACTACGAGACGCTGGCCGGGCTGGTGCTGGCCCGGCTGGGCCGCATCCCGGACGTGGGCGACGAGATCCGGGTGGACGGCTGGCGGATCACCGTGCTGCTGATGGACCGGCACCGGGTGGCCGAACTGCGGGTGGCCCGGGTCGAGTCCGGGCCGGAGGTGGCGTGATGGCGATCCTGGTGATCTTCCTGCTGCTGGCGGGCAACGCGTTCTTCGTCGGCGCGGAGTTCGCGATCATCACCGCCCGCCGCGACCGGCTGGAGTCGCTGGCCGACCGGGGCAGTTCCCGGGCCCGGGTGGTGATCCGCGCGGGCCGTGAGCTGCCGCTGGTGATCGCGGGCGCGCAACTGGGCATCACGCTGTGCTCGCTGGGGCTGGGCGCGCTGGGCGAGCCGGCGGTGGCGTCGCTGCTGGAAGCCCCGTTCGGGGCGCTCGGGCTGCCCGAGGCGGTGCTGCACGGGGTGGCGTTCGCGCTGGCGCTGGTGATCGTGGTGGCGCTGCACACCGTGCTGGGCGAGATGGTGCCGAAGAACCTGGCCATCGCCGGGCCGGAGCAGACCGCGCTGTGGCTGGTGCCCGCGCACTACTGGTTCTGCCGGCTGGTCGCGCCGCTGCTGCGCGGGTTCACCGTGATCGCGACGGCGGTGCTGAAGCTGGTGGGCGTGACGCCGAAGGAGGAGCTGGAGTCGGCCTACACGCGGGACGAGCTGGCGCTGCTGATCGCGCAGTCCAGGCAGGAGGGGCTGTTGGAGGACTCCGAGCACCGGCGGCTGGCGCAGACGCTGTCGTCGGCGGAACGGACCGTCGCGGACGTGCTGGTGCCGATGGAGCGGGTCACGACGGTGTCGGCGCGGCCCACCATGGGCGAGGTGGAGGCGGCGGTGTCGGCGACCGGGTTCTCCCGGTTCCCGGTGCGGGACGACGGGCGGCTGATCGGCTACCTGCACGTGAAGGACGTGCTGGACCTGGCGGACGCCGATCCGGACACGCAGGTGCCGGGCAGTCGGATCCGGGGGCTGCCGGAGGTGCCGGTGGACGCGCGGCTGGACGAGGCGTTGACGGCGTTGCGGCGGACGCAGAGCCACTTGGCGCGGGCGGTGTCGGCGGACGGCGAGGCTCGTGGTGTCGTGGCGCTGGAGGATCTTGTGGAGGAGTACGTCGGCACGGTGCGGGACGGCACGCATGTGAGTCGAGAGGGCGCATAGCCGCAGGTCAGAACCCCATCACCGCGAGGTCGCGTCGGTAGGTCGAGACTCATTTTCCGTCGATCACGCCCTTCGATCGACGGAAAATCAGGCTCGAACTGCCGACTTTCGGGCGACCTCGCCGCCGTCTGCGGAGCAGCGGCAATCCAACACGGTGCCACGGTGGCATCATTTTGTGCCATCTCCACTTGCTTTGGTGTCACTGGAGTGCCATAGTGGTGCCATGGACCTCACGCCGTACGTCGACAACCTCCGCCGCGAGTTCGCGTCGGCCGCCGAGGCCGTAGGTGCGGAAGCCAGCGCGCTGGCCGAGCGGTTGACCACCCAGGTCGACTCCGCTGCCCGTCTGACGCTGCTGGAGGCGCTGTCGGCGGCGGCGGCCGAGATCACCCGCGACCTCGCGCCCGGCTCGGTGGACGTGCGGCTGCGCGGGCGTGACCCGGAGTTCGTGGTCGCCACGCCGCCGACCGAGCCCGTGTTCCAGGAGACGCCCGACGTCACACCGCCGCCCCCACCGCCGTCCGACGAAGACAGCACGATGACCCGGATCAACCTCCGGCTCGCCGAGCACCTGAAGCTGCGGGTGGAGGAGGCCGCCGGGAAGGCGGGCATCTCGGTCAACGCCTGGCTGGTACGGGCCGCGTCGAGCGCGCTGGACGCGGGCGTGCGGCAGTCGACCCCCAGCGTCGGCCAGCGCTACACCGGCTGGGTCCGCTGACCCGGTCCGGCTGACCGGCGGACGAGTCGGCACACCTGCCCGACCAGCACGAACACCAGACCAACCCACTACCAGGGGACAACCATGCCCACTTTCGACACGCCCGGACCGATCGCGCTCACCCTCGACCTGGCCATGGGCGAAACCCGGATCACCGCCGGGGACCGCACCGACACAGTGGTCGAGTTCCGGCCCCACGACCCGAACCGCGAAGGCGACGTCAAGGCCGCCGGCCAGACCCGCGTCGAGTTCACCGACGACGGCCGGCTGCTGGTCAAGACGCCCAAGCCGCGCGGCATCTTCAACAAGGGCGGCTCGGTGGACATCACGATCGAACTGCCCGCCGGGTCCAGCGTGACCGGCGACACGGCGCTGGGCAGCCTGTACGGCCGGGGCGTGTTCGGCGAGTTCCGGTTCAAGAGCGCGGCCGGCGACATCGAGGTGGAGCGCACCGGACCGCTGCACCTGCGCAGCTCCATGGGCAACCTCGTGGTCAACCACGTCACCGGCCACGCCGACGTGCTCACCTCGTCCGGCGAGCTGCGCGTCGGGCACGTCGACGGCACCGCCGTGGTGCGCAACTCCAACGGCAACGTGCACGTCGGCCGGGTGACCGGCAACCTGCGGGCGCAGACCGCCAACGGCAACGTCTCGGTCGACGTGGCGCTGGCCGACGTCACCGCGAAGACCGCCGCCGGCAGCGTCCGGGTCGGCGAGGTGGTGCGCGGGTCGGCCGTGCTGGAGAGCGGCGCCGGCCGGCTGGAGGTCGGCATCCGCGAGGGCAGCGCCGCGTGGCTGGACGTCCGCACCGTGGTGGGTGCGGTGCAGAACTCCCTGGAGACCGCTTCCGGTCCCGAAATCGCGACCGAGACCGTCGAGGTCCGGGCGCGCACGGCCCTGGGCGACATCGTGGTGCGCCGGGCCGTCCCGATGAAGGAGGACGAGGAATGACCAGTTTCGCCGAGCGGTGGGGCGTCCCGGAGCAGCAGTTCTGGCTCCGCGGCGAACAGCCCGCCGAGCCGGTCGCGTACGACGAGTCGACCGGGTTATGGAATGTCTACGGGCACGAGGAGGCGGTCGCGGTGCTCGGCGACCCGAAGACGTTCTCCTCCGCCCACGTGAACGACCTGTTCCCGGTCGAGCAGCCGCCGGAACTGCGCGAGGGCAACCTGCTCGACATGGACCCGCCGGACCACCGCAAGCTGCGCAACCTGGTGAGCAAGGGCTTCTCCGCCAAGGTGGTCGCCGATCTGGAGCCCCGGATCGCGGCGCTCACGCACGAACTGCTGGACGCCGCCGACGGCGACCGGCTGGAGCTGGTGAACGACCTGGCCTACCCGCTGCCGGTGATCGTGATCGCCGAACTGCTGGGTCTGCCCGCCGAGGACCGGGACCAGTTCCGGACCTGGGTGGACGTGATGTTCTCCAACACCAACGAGTTCTCCATGAAGATGGACAAGGAGGAAATGCAGGCCGAGTTCGCCGGCCAGTACGAGGCGATGCGCCCGATGTTCGACTACCTGCGGGCGCACGCGGTGGAACGCCGGAAGAACCCGCGTGAGGACCTGATCAGCGGGCTGGTGCAGGCCGAGGTCGACGGGGAACGCCTCAACGACAACGAGGTGATGAACTTCGCCACCGTGCTGCTGGTCGCCGGGCACATCACGACGACCATGCTGCTGGGCAACACCGCGCTGTGCCTGGACGCGCACCCCGAGCAGCGGGCGCGGGTGCGGGCCGACCGGTCGACGATCCCGACCGCGATCGAGGAGTCGCTGCGGTTCCTCACCCCGTTCGCGACCCTCGCGCGGGCCACCACCGTCGAGGTAACCCTTGGCGGGCAACGGATCCCGGCCGACCAGCTGATCATGGTCTCGCTGTCGGCGGCCAACCGCGACCGGCGTCGGTTCGTGGACGCGGACATGTTCGACGCCACCCGTGACCCCAACCCGCACATCGGCTTCGGCCGCGGCGTCCACTTCTGCGTCGGCGCGCCGCTGGCCAGGCTGGAAGGCCGGATCGCGCTCGACATCCTGTTCGACCGGTTCCCGCACCTGCGCGTGGACCCGGAGGTGCCGCCGACGTTCATGCCGTCGCCGACCATGACGGGCGTGCGCACGCTGCACATGCGCGCCGCCTAGCACCGCCGAGCCCCCTCGTCGTGGGGCTCGATCCGGGCTCGGGTTCGAGCCCCACGCTTTCCTTTCGAGGGGAATCCATGACCATCTCTGCCTTTGGGCTGCGCAAGAACTTCGGCGACCACGTCGTGCTGGACGGCATCGACCTGGACGTCGCGGAGAGCACGGTCTTCGCACTGCTCGGCCCGAACGGCGCGGGCAAGACCACCGCCGTGCAGATCCTGTCCACCCTGATCGGCGCCGACGCCGGCGAGGTGCGGGTGTGCGGGCACGACCTGCGGACCGACCCGGACGGGGTGCGTTCGGTGATCGGCGTGACCGGCCAGTTCTCGGCCGTGGACGGCCTGCTGACCGGGGAGGAGAACCTCCGGCTGATGGCCGACCTGCGGCACCTGCCGCGCCCGGAGGGGAAGCGGGTCGCGCGGCGGCTGCTGGCGCGGTTCGACTTGGAGGAGGCCGCGCGCAAGCCCGCGTCCACCTACTCCGGGGGTATGCGGCGGCGGCTTGATCTGGCGATGACGCTGGTGGGCGATCCGCGGGTGATCTTTTTGGACGAGCCGACGACCGGGTTGGATCCGCGCAGTCGGCACGGGTTGTGGCAGATCATCCGGGAGCTCGTGGCCGATGACGGTGTGACGATCTTCCTCACCACCCAGTACCTGGAGGAGGCCGACCAGCTGGCCGGCCGGATCGCCGTGCTGGACAACGGGA
>CBHFOL010000324.1:0-9262 GCA_965995405.1 uncultured Saccharothrix sp. | reverse complement strand
AGCGGGGTGCGCAGTTCGTGGGAGGCGTTGGCGGCGAACCGTTGCTGTTCGGCGACGTGGGATTCGAGTCGGTCGAGCATGGTGTCGAACACGTCGGCGAGTTCGCGGAACTCGTCGTTGCGGCCTTCCAGGCGGATCCGGTGGGACAGCGATCCGTTCGAGGCCATCCGTGCCGCGCCGGCGATCCGCGTGAGCGGTCCGAGCATCCGGCCGGCGAGGATCCACCCTCCCGAGAGGCCGAGCACGAGCAGGACGGCCAGTGCGATGGCCGCGGCTCTGCCGAAGATCCGCACGAGGAGGTACCGGTTGGGAGAGACCCCGAGCAAGCCCTGCGAGTTGTCGGGTACGTAGCGCAGCAGGAACAACCACACCACAGCCAGCAGGACTGCGCCGGTGACGAGGACGAGTCCGGCGTAGCTGAGGGTGAGCTTCAGGCGGGCGCTGAGCCCTGGACGCCTGTCCACTAGTGCGAGTCGATTCGGTAGCCGACGCCGGGCACCGTGGCGATGAGCCACGGTTCGCCGAGGCGCTTGCGCAACGCGGAGACGGTGATGCGGACGGCGTTGGTGAACGGGTCGGCGTTCTCGTCCCAGGCCCGCTCCAGCAACTCTTCGGCGCTGACGACACCGCCCTCGGCCGCGACGAGGACTTCGAGCACGGCGAACTGCTTGCGGGTGAGCCCGACGTAGCGCCCGTCGCGGAAGACCTCACGGCGGAACGGGTCCAGCCGCAGGCCCGCGATCTCGCGGACCGGCGGCCGGGCGTACGCGCGCCTGCGGTCGAGCGCCCGCAGCCGCAGGACGAGCTCCCGAAGCTCGAACGGCTTGGTGAGGTAGTCGTCCGCGCCGAGCTCGAACCCCGAAGCCTTGTCGTCCATCCGGTCCGCGGCGGTGAGCATGAGGATCGGCATACCGCTGCCGGAGTCGACGATGCGCCTGGCGATTTCGTCGCCGGACGGGCCGGGGATGTCGCGATCGAGGACCGCGAGGTCGTAGGAGTTGACGCCGAGCAGTTCCAGGGCGGTGTCGCCGTCGCCTGCGACGTCGGCGGCGATCGCTTCCAGCCGGAGACCGTCACGGACGGCTTCGGCCAGGTAGGGCTCGTCCTCCACGATCAGCACGCGCATCCCTGGAGCCTAGGCAGCACGACATATCGCCGACATATGCGAACCGGCTCACCGGGCCGCCGACACCCGTGCCGATCGAGGCCGGTCCGACGACGCTCCGGACGTGGCGCGCCACCAGCGACGCGACGCCAGCGCGGCCAGCCCGGCCCCGGCGGCGTTGAGCAGCACATCGTCCACAGAGGACACCCGGTCCAGCCGCAGGACGTACTGCGCGGTCTCGACCAGGGCCGAGCAGCCCGCCGCGAGCGCCAGGATCCGCGGTACCGACGCCAGAGCCGCGAACCGCAGCGGGGCGAAGAACCCCAGCGCCGCGAACACCAGCAGGTTGCCGACGATCTGGGCCGTCGCCCCGGCCGCGACGAGCTCGATCAGGTCCTGAAGCGGCACCAGGCTCACCCGACCGGGAACTTCGCCTGCCCTGCTGCCCGGCAACAGGATCATCCACACCCACGGCACCGTCCCGTAGACGATGCCGACATCGGCCGGCGCCGTGCGCCACGCCCGTGTGGTGCCGGCGGCACTCCGACGCCGCGCCAGCACCCACACCGCCAGCCCGGCCAACGGCAATGCGGCCACCGTCATCGCCACCACGCCGGTGAACGTGCCGACCCAGCCGTGCCAATTGTCGAGCACGCTGCCTCCGCTTCCGCTCGATTCCCGACGTGTCAGTGCCGCCCGGTGACGGCCTGTATTTCCTGCTGGGTGATCTCCTGCAGCGGCAGGTTGTCGTGGTTGCCGAGGATGACGCCGACCCAATCGGTGTCCGGGTAGATGGTCCAACTGGCGACTATGCCGGGGTCCGCGCCGGCGCGCCCGAACACCCACTGGCCGTTGGTGATCGCGACCGGCATGTGGTAGGCCCCGAACGACATGCGGGTGGAGGCGGCCTTGCCTTCCTGGGGCTGGGGCGGAAGGGGGATCTTGGCCCCGGTGAGCACATCGGCGTAGGGCCGGTCCAGCAGCGTGCCGTCGCGCAGCGCGCGTGCGAACCGGACCAGATCCGGTGCGGTGGCGAAGCCGCCGTCCCCGGGGTGATCGATGAAGTTGCGGCCGGGGTTCTTGCCTGGTGTGTGCGGGCTCGGGCTGCCCTGGTCCAGATTGCGGACCGCGTCCACCCGGCTGCCGTCGGCCAGCGTCATGTACGGGTGCGCGATGTGCTCGTCGGTGAGCCACTGCGGCCTGGTGTAGAACCCCGTGCCGGTCATGCCGGCGCGCCCGAAGATGTGTTCCTGCACGTAGTCCCAGTACGTCGTGCCGGTCACGGCCTCCACGATCAGCGCGGGGATGGCGATGTCGGCGCCCGCGTGGTCGTCGTTGCCGGTGCCGGGGGCGGCCACCCGCTTCGCCTGCCGGGCCCACTGCTCGTAGTACTCGTGCACCTCCTCCCGGCTGGTGAAGATGCGTTGCAGGTCCTCCTCCGGGGTGTTCAGCCCGGCGGTGCCGCACAGCATGTGGTGGATGGTCACCTGCTCGGCGATCTCCTTGGCGAAGCCCGTCAGGTAGGTGCCCACCGTGTCGTACAGCTTCACCCTGCCCTGCTGCACCAGTTGCAGGATGGCCACCGCGCCGAACGGCTTGCCCGCCGAGCTGAGGTTGAACGCGACGCCCTCGTGGTTGCGGATCCCCTTCTCCTTGTCGGCCATGCCGTAGCTGCGGGACAGCACGGTCCGACCCCGGTACGACAGCAGCACCACGCCGGAGAACCTGTCCTCGGCGGCCAGCTTCGCCACGTACCGGTCGTAGGCCCCGCCGGGCCGGGTGTCCGGCGGAATCCGGTCGTTCCCGGAGAGCGCGTCGGGGTCGGTCGAGGCTGGGGCGGCGTGGGCGGGCCCGGTGCCCACCGTCGGCGCGCCGGCCACCACGCCGGCAGCCGCCAACCCGCCCCACCCGAGCACTCTCCGCCGGTCGACACCACGTGCGGAATCCGAGTCCATGATCACGGTCCTTTCCTGATCGACAGACCGACCGCCGATACGCTGTGGTTCATGCCTCCACTGAAGACGGAAGACTGTTGCGGTGGCATATGCGGTTCCCGATACGCCCGCGATACACGGAATCCCCCGGCATCAAGGAACCGGCGCCTGGCACTGAGACGGTCCCGCCGACGCGACCGCGCGGGAGGAGGCGGCGGTCGGCTGAACGGCCGCATCGCGGAAAACCGCCGGCCGCGTGGCCCGGACATTCGGACAATGTGCGACGTGGGCGAGACGGAGCAGGACTGGGCGGCGCGGCTGGACAAGGCGCTGCGGGCGCGGAACCGGGATTCGGCGACGGCCGCGCTGGTCGAGGAGGCGGGTGCCGCGTTGGCACCGGCGCTGCGCGACCGGTACCGGGCCGACCCGCGCTCCCGTGAGGAGCTGCGGCACGTGCTGCGCGCGGCCGACGGGTGGGCCGACGACGTGGTGG
Organism: uncultured Saccharothrix sp.; assembly: GCA_965995405.1. Taxonomy (GTDB): domain Bacteria; phylum Actinomycetota; class Actinomycetes; order Mycobacteriales; family Pseudonocardiaceae; genus Actinosynnema. The sequence continues at coordinate 5,730 of CBHFOL010000324.1, read as the reverse complement.
GCGACCTGCTGTCCGACGCCGTCGGCGGGGAGGCGTCCGGGCTGCTGCAACTGGCGGCCCACCGCCGGGCGGCCGTCGCGCCGCAGGTCCTGGCGCGGCTGCTGGACGACCCGAGGGCCAGCCGGGCGGCCGTCGTCGCGGCGGGCTCGTCCGGTCACCGCGAACTGGCGCCCGCCGTGGCCGAGCACCTGGGTTCCGACCACGGCGGGCTCGCCGCCGCTGCCGCGTACGCGCTGGCCGGGTTGCGCGCGACCGGGTCGACCGCCGCGATCCTGGACCGGGCGGTCCGGGCCCAGCACCCCGCGAAGTTCCTGTCGGCGCTGACGCTCATGGACGACCCGGCCGCGGTCGAACCGCTGCTGAAGTGGTTGCCCAAGGTGCGCGACGCCGACGTGCGGGACGTGCACGACGCGCTGTCCCGGCTCACCGGGCGCGAACCGGCGATCCCGGAGAACGGGCGGCAGCCGGCCGCCGCGATCCGCCGCGTGTGGGCCGGGTTCGACCCCGCCGCCCCACCCTCGCCCCGGGTCGACGGCCCGGAACCCCTCCCGGACGGCACGGCGCGGGCCACCGTGGACTTCGGCGCGGGCCTGGTGCGCATCGACCACGACCCGCCGGAGCCCGGCGAGGACTGGGTGCGGTGGGGCCTGTCGCTGTTCGTCGGCCGCAGGCAGGTGTACCGGGTCGGGTCGGGCTGCGGCACCTGCGAGGCGTACCTGCACCTCGTCGGCTGGCCCGTCGACCGCGCCGCCGCACTGGCCGACGACGCCCGCGCGCACCTGCGGGACGTACCGGGCCTGACCGACGGGCTGCTGGCGGCCGTCCGCCCGGTGCTGGCGGGCCTGCGCTCGGGTGAGTACCGGCTGCTGCTCGCCGACCTGCCGCTGGAACGGGTCGAGCCCGGACCGGACACCTGGTTCACCCGCCGGCACGCCCTGCGCGAGTGGTACGACCCGGACCTCCGGGAGCCGCCTGACGAGTCGGGCCTCGGCCTGCCCGGCACCGCGCACTTCCAGGTGCCCGAACGGCTCCCGGGCCACGACTGCGCGTTCGGCGTGGTGGTGCCGACCCAGCCGCTGGACGCCCTGGCCGAGGACGTGGTGGCGCGCCACGGCGAGGCGATCGCCGCCGGTGCCCGCCCGACTGCGGTCCTGTTCGCCTGGGTCGACGACCGGGAGGTGGCCTGCGAGCACCCGGAACGGTTCCTGCACTCGGTGGTCCTGGACGGCCACCACCGGCTCACCGCCTACGCCCGTGCCGGGGTGCCCGCGCGGGTGCTGGTGGTGAGCCGGATGGCGGACAACTGGGGCCCGCCGGAGGACCGCGCGCGCCTCCTGCTGGAACTGCTGGCGCCGTTCCGGGTCACCTGACGGGCAGCGCGCCGCGGCACCGGATCACGTCCTCGTGGAACGCGATCAGGTACGCGGCGTCGGCGTCCCACGTCGGCGGCGGTCGGGCGGGGCGAGAGCACCGGTTCCAGCGGCAGACTTCCGGGATCCGGAGCACGGTCGGGTCGCGCTGTTCCACGAGTCCCCTCCCCGGTGGCGACTCGCACCAGTTACCACGGCGCGGCGTCCGAACAACTCAAAACCGCAAACGTGAAAAATCACCTCCACCTGGTGCAAGGACTACCACGGCGGCCCCGCCATCTGTTCCACGGGCATCAACGGAAAAGCGCGGAAAGGCGACTCCACACGGGGTGTTTCATCGTGCCGATGCCGGCGTCGACGGAATCGCCCGCGCGGCGCGCTGACCGACCTCGTATCGTCGACGCCCCTGTACGGGCGAGTGTGCCCAACCGAATGTGCGAACCCGTTGGTAGCGCTTGAGCGGCCCGGTCGGACCGGCTATGACAGGTCCCACACGATCGGGAAAACCCTGGGGATGGGGATATGACCGCAGAATTCCGACTGTTGGGTAATATCGAGGCACATCTCGACGGGAATCCGGTCAGTATCGGCTACATCCAACTGCGGGCGGTATTGGCGGTGCTGCTGGTCGAGGCCAACCGCACCGTGTCCGTCGACCAGCTCGTGGACCGGGTGTGGGGGAACCGACGCCCGCCCCGCCGACCGCGCAGCGGTGTCCAGCACAGCATCACCATGCTCCGCGGCGCGCTCGCCGCCATCCCGGAGATCACCATCACCTGGCAGGCCACCGGCTACCGGTGCACCACCGCCCCCGACACCGTGGACCTGCACCGGTTCCGCGCCCTCGTCGCACAGGCACGCACCACCGACGACCACGCCGACGCCACCGCCCTGTTCGAACAGGCCCTGGCCCTGCGGCAAGGCGAGCCGTTCACCGGCCTGGACACCCCGTGGTTCACCGCACTGCGCACCACGGTGCTCCAGGAACACCACACCGCCCGACTCGACCTCACCGACCTGCTGCTGCGCCAGGGCAGACACGACCGGCTGCTGCCCGAACTGACCGACCACGCCCACCACCACCCACTGGACGAACGCCTGGCCGGCCAGGTGATCCTGACCTACTACCGCAACGGCCGCGCCGCCGACGCCCTCAACCACTACCGACAACTCCGGCAACACCTGGCCGACGAGTTGGGCACCGACCCCGGCCCCGCCCTGCAACAGCTGTTCCAGCAGATCCTCACCGCCGACCCCGCACTCACCGCCCCCACCCCCACAGCCGAGTCCACGGCTACGCACACGCCCGTGCCACGCCACCTACCCGCGCCACCCCGGCTGTTCACCGGACGCACCCGCGAACTCGCCCACCTCACCGCGGCCCTGGACGACCAGACCGAACCGGGCGGCACCGTGGTGATCTCCGCGATCGCCGGCACCGGCGGCATCGGCAAGACCTGGCTCGCCCTGGCCTGGGCCCACCGGCACCTCGACCGGTTCCCCGACGGCCAGCTGTTCGTGGACCTGCGCGGCTTCGGCCCCACAGGCGAACCGACCGACCCGACCGACGCCGTACGCGGATTCCTCACCACCCTGGGCCTCGACCCCGGCGGGCTCCCACCGGACCCGGACGCCCTCGCCGCGCTGTACCGCGGACAGGTCGCAGACAAACGGATGCTCATCGTGCTCGACAACGCCGCCACCAGCGACCAGGTCATCCCCCTGCTGCCGGGCAGCCCGACCTGCACCGTGCTGGTCACCAGCCGCAACCGGCTCGCCTCCATGATCGACCGGCACGGCGCCCGCCCGCTGGCCCTGGGCGTCCTGACCCGCGACGATGCGCGCGTCCTGCTGGCCGCACGCATCGGCACCGACCGCGTCGCCGCCGAGCCCGACGCCGTCGACGAACTGGTCGAGTTGTGCGGGGGCTACCCGCTGGCCCTGTCGATCACCGCCCGCAACGCCGCCACCCGCCCCGACATCCCGCTGGCCGAGATCGCCACCGAGCTGCGCGAGCTGGGCCTGGAGATGCTCGACCACGACACCGACCCCGCCGCCAGCCTGCCCGCCGTGCTGTCCTGGTCCCTGCACCGGCTCACCGACGAACAACGCACCCTGTTCGGGCTGCTGGGCATCGCCCCCGGCCCCGACACGACCCTGCCCGCCGTGGTCTCCCTGACCGGCCTGCCTACAGCCCGCGCACGCAAGGCCCTGTCGGTGCTGGAGGAGGCGACCCTGGTGGAACGGCGACCGCACGGCCGGTACGCGATGCACGACCTGGTCCGCGACTTCGCCGCCACCACCGCCCACACCACCCTGCCCGACAACGTGCGGGAGGCAGCCCTGGTGCGGGTGATGGACTTCCACCTGCACACCGCCCACACTGCCGACCGCCTCCTGGACCCCCACAGCCCGCTCATTCGGCCAGACCCGCCCGCGCCCGGCGTCCACCCGCACCCGCTGCCCGACGCCACGGCGGGGATGGCCTGGCTGGAGGCCGAGCACGCCACCCTGCTGGCCACCCAACGCACCGCCGCCACCCTGGGCCACCACCGCGTCGTATGGCACCTGGTCTGCGCTCTGGACAACTTCCACTGGCGGCGGGGACACCGACACGACGCGCTCGCCACCTGGCGAGCCGCGCTGGAGGCTTCCGCGCACCTGCCCGATCCCGCCACCCGCAGCCGCGCCCACCGAAACCTCGGCCGCGCCTATTCCCGGCTGGACCTGCACGAGGAGGCCATCGGGCACCTGGACCGCGCCCTCGCCCTGGCCCGACAACACCACGACCCCGCTGAACAGGCCCACACCCACTATGCGCTCACGATGGCCTGGGAACTACGGGGGAACGACCGGCGGGCACTGGACCACGCCCGACATGCCCTCGACCTCTACCGCACCCTCGACCAGCCGATGTGGGAAGCCGAGGCGCTCAACGCGGTGGGCTGGTACGCCGCACGCCTGGGCGAGTTCGACACCGCCCGCGAGCACTGCCTCGCCGCCCTCACCCTGCACCGACACCACCACGACCCCACAGGTGAGGCGGCCACCCTGGACAGCCTCGGGCTCATCGCCCACCACATCGGCGACCACCGGCAGGCCGTCGACCACTACCACCAGGCCCTCGCCCTCTTCCACACCCTCGGCAACGCCTACCAGGTCGCGGAAACCCTCGACAGCGTCGGTCACCCCCACGCCGCCCTCGGACACCACGAGCAGGCCCGCAAGGCGTGGCGGGAGGCGCTGGAGCTGTACCGGGAACAAGGGCGCGACACCGACGCCCAACGCGTCCAACGGCAACTCGACGACCTCGACAACACCGCGACGACAGCCTCGACAAGCACTTCCTGACCCGACACCCCGGCCGTTCATCGCCGACCATGGGATTCCAGGAGCCGGAGTCCCGACGGGGATCGCGTCCCAGCGGCCGAGGGCAGCCGTGCGGTCGACCAATCCGGAACCGACAACCACCCGCGACCGGACGACACGCCGCAACACCCCCACAAACCGCCGCCGCGCGCAAACCCGGGCCCGCGCGAGTGCTCCACCGAGGTCGGTCGCCGCTGCGCGCGCGGGGTTTCGATCGGGATCCGTGGGCGCTACCGCAGTTGGTCGCGGCGGCGTGTCAGGTAGGCGGTCTCAGCGGTGTTGCCCGCCAGCTCGATGGCTTTGTCGTACGCGGCGCGCGACTGCCGGCTTCGGCCCAGCCGGCGCAGCAGGTCGGCGCGGGTGGCGTGGTAGGCGTGATAGCCGGCCAACCTGTCCTCAAGACGGTCGACGGCCGCCAGTGCCACCTCCGGGCCGTCGAGCTCGGCGACCGCGATGGCGCGGTTGAGGGCGATGATCGGTGAGGGGTCGAGGCGGACGAGCCGGTCGTAGAGGGCGAGTACCTGTGACCAGTCGGTGTCGCGGATGTCGCGGGCGGAGGTGTGCACGGCGTTGATCGCCGCGAGGATCTGGTAGCGCCCCGGAGCCACCCCGGCGGCGGCAGCGGCGAGGCGCTCGCGCACCAGCCGGTGGCCTTCGGCGATCAGCGCCGCGTCCCAGGCCCCGCGGTCCTGCTCGTCGAGGGCGACCAGTTCACCGCCGGCCGAGACCCGGGCGGTGCGGCGGGCTTCGATGAGGAGCATCAGCGCCAGCAGCCCGGCCACCTCACCGTCGTCCGGCAGGAGGGCACGGATCAGGCGGGTGAGCCGGATCGCCTCGGCGGTCAGGTCGTGACGGACCGGATCGGTGTCGGGGCCGGTCGCCAGGTAGCCCTCGTTGAAGACGAGGAAGAGGACGGCGAGTACGCCGGAGACGCGTGCCGGGAGATCCTCCGCGGACGGCACCCGATAAGGGATGCGAGCCGCCTTGATCT
>CBHFOL010000323.1:0-9313 GCA_965995405.1 uncultured Saccharothrix sp. | reverse complement strand
ATTCGGCCGCACCAGTGGCCGGCCGGTGTGCCCGCTCCGCCGGTTGAATCGACGCCCGTCACGTGCCGCGTTCGCCTTGGGCACAGCACCGGAGTGAGGACCGTCGTCACTCCCGCCCGGACATCTTGCGCAGCATCGCGTTGTAGGCGGCCAGATCCGCGTCGCCGTCCGCGTCCGCCTTGCGGTCCGACCTACGCGCGTCACGGTCGTCCGAACGCGCCCACTGCACGAGCAGCGCCACCATCACCACGATCAGCGGCACCTCCCCCGCCGCCCACGCGATACCTCCGCCCAGCCGCTGGTCGTCCAGCAGCGATGTCACCCACGGCAGCCCCAGCCCGCGGTAGAAGTTCCCGCCGATCACGGTCTGCGAGCTCATCAGCACGATGCCGAAGAACGCGTGGAACGGGATGGACGCGAACAGCAGACCCAGGCGTCCCAACGGGGGCAGCCGGTTCGGTGCCGGGTCGATGCCGATCACCGGCCAGTAGAAGACGTACCCGACGAGGATGAAGTGCGCGTTCATCGCCAGGTGCGCCCAGTGGAAGTCCAACGCCCAGTCGAACAGTCCGGAGAAGTACAGGCCGTAGAACGACCCCACGAACAACGCCAACGCCACGAACGGGTTCGTAAGGATCTTCGCGACCGGCGAGTGCACCAACGCCAGGATCCACTCACGTGGGCCCGGCGGGTTCCCCTTACCTGCCGTGGGCAGCGCACGGAGCGCCAACGTCACCGGACCGCCCAGCACGAGCAGGATCGGCGCGAGCATGGAGAGCAGCATGTGGCTCTCCATGTGGATGCTGAACATCGCCGGCGCGTACCGCCCGAGCCCGGACGACGTGGCGAACAGCACCGTAAGACAGCCCGCAACCCACGCGATGGTCCGTCCCACGGGCCACGCGTCACCACGGCGGCGCAACCGGCGCACGCCCAGCAGGTACAGCACGGCCAACGCGATGGCCCCGGTGCCGAACACCAGGTCGAACCGCCAGTCGAACAGCAGCCGGAACAGCGTCGGCTCACCGAACAGGTCATAGCCGATGCGCAGCTCCACCGTGCTGGGGAACGCCCGTCCCTCCGGCGGCGGTGGCGTGCGGCTCAACGCCGCCGCGAGGCCGATCGTGAGGAACATCAGCAGCACTTCGACGCCCGCGAGCCTCAGCAGCGAACGCCCCGAACCGGTCTCCACGACCTGCCGGACGCCCTTCTGCCGCTGGAAGTACCCGAACACACCGAGCACCACCAACGCGACCGTCTTACCGACCACCAGCAGCCCGTAGTCGCTCGTGAAGAGTTGGCTCAACGGCAGCCGCACCCACGCGTTCACCACGCCGGACAGGGCCATCACGATCCAGCACACCAGCGCGAGCCGGGAGAACCGCGTCGTGGCCAGGCCCAGGTGGTCGCCGCCCCGCCGTCCGTGCGCGAGCAGCGCGACCAGGCCGCCGACCCACACCGCCGCCGCGACCAGGTGGTACAGCAGGCTGTTCGTGGCCACGTCGTGCGAGCCGCCGCCGGACGAGTGCCCGGTCACCGCCACCGGCACCAGTGCGAACACGGACAGGAAGAACAGCCCCGTCGTCCAGCCCCAGGACAGCACCAGCCGGCAGCCCAACGCCAGCAGCGCCACGATGACCGCCGTGACCATCCACGCCTTGGTCTGCTCCAGGAAGCCCGCGACGGTGAACAGCACGGACGGGTCCAGCAGCGCCGTCACCGGCTGGCCGAGCGCGTCGGCGGCGGTGAACGGCACGGCGACCACCGCGCCCAGCGTCCACACCAGCGCCGACCACGCGGCGGTATGGAGAGCCGCATAGCCGTCGGCGGCCAGCGTCCTGTTCTCCTGAGGGGGCACCAGGAACGCGGCCAGCAGCAGCGAGCCGATGGTGACGACGGCGGCCGACTCGGTCAGCACGCGGACCACGAGCAGGCCGGTCGCGTCGCCGCCGGTCGCCACGGCCAGGCCCGCCGCCAGCAGAGCGGCTATGGCGGCGCCGACCACCAGCAAAGGGACCAGACCAGTGCGACGGGTTCGGGCAGGGGCGTCGATGGGCACGGGGTCGAGCGTAGGCGGGTCCGCAACGCCACCACCAACCGCCGGACGTGCCCCGAAGGCACCGGCTACCGTTGCCCATCGTGACCAGCGTTCGCACGTGGCTCGTGGTGGCCCTGACCGCGCTAGCTCTCACCGGGTGCAGCTACACCGTCAACGGCGACCCGCTTCCCGAGGCCGGTGTCACACCCGTGACGACCACCACGACCGGATCGTCGCCGGACGCGCCGCCGAAGATCGCCAAGCAGCGGTCCGTGTCCGGGGTGGACCCGTGCAAGCTGCTCACCGCCGACGACCTCAAGCCGGTCGGCACGCTGACCCGGGAACCGGCCCGGCGGGACGACCAGATCCAGGAGTCGTGCCAGTACGTGTTCGAGGGCGCGAGCGTGGTGACCGCGCTCTACCAGAAGTACGAGCACGTGCGGCAGCGCCAGGCATCGGGCCGCGAGGTCGTCGTGGACGGTCACTCGTCGTGGGTGGCGTGCAACCTGGACGGCAACGCGATGGTGTGCACCACCACGACAGCCGTGAACCCGAACCGGAGCATCCTGGTGGCGATGACGCTCAACGGCGGCAAGCCGGACCAGATGGTGGCGACGTTGCAGCCGTTGATCAAGGTCGCGTTGAACCGGCTTCCGCCGGCCTGAGCTCGCGGGCGCGAGCGTTGCGCGCCAGCCACACCGTAGGGACGATCAGGGCGATCACGACCGCCACGACGCCGAGCGCGACGCTGAGCGAACTGGCGTGCGCGATCGCGCCCATGGCCGGTGGGCCGACCAGGAAGCCGGTGTAGGCGACGGTCGTGACCAGGCCGATCTCGCGTTCGCCGCCGGTGCCGTCGGCGCGTCGTCCCGCGTCGCCGGCCAGGTCCATGACCACCGGGAAGCAGAACGCCAGGCCGAGCCCGGCCAGCGCGAAGCCGACGAAACCGGCGGCGGGCGCGTCGACCAGGACGGTGAGGCCGACGCCGATCGCCGCGACCAGCGCGCCCGCCATCAGCAGGCGGTAGGGGCCGAGGCGGCGTTGCACGGGTTCGCCGACCAGGCGGGCGATGGTCATCGCGATGGAGAAGCCCGCGTAGGGCATGGCGGCGGCGGCCTCGCTGAGGTGGCGGTCGCGGACGAAGAACAGGGCGGACCAGTCGGCGGACGCGCCTTCGGCGATCGCGGCGAACACCGTTATGCCGGCGAGCAACCAGAGCAGCGGGCGGCGGAGGACGGAGCGTTCCCGGGTCTGCGGGGGTTCGCCGGTCGCGCCGGGCACCGAGCGGATCGCCGCCGCCATCGCGACCGCGCCCGTCACGGATGCGGTGACGAGGTGCGTGCGCAGGTCCCAGCCGGCCGCTGCTGCGGCGGCTGCGCCGAGTGAGCCGACCAGTCCGCCGATGCTGAAGCCCGCGTGGAACTGGGGCATCAGGGGCCGGTCGAGGATCCGGCCGACGGCGACCGCGGCGACGTTCATGCCGACGTCCACCGAGGCGCTGGACGCGCCGAGGACGAACAGGGTGAGGCCGAGGTGCAGGGGTGCGCCGGCGAAGGTGAGGGCGGGCACGGCCAGCACCATGCCGAGCGAGCCGAACACGATCAGGCGACGTGCGCCGACCGTCGCGCACAGGCGGGCCGCGAACGGGGCGGTGAGCGCCAGGCCGACGCTCGCGCCGAGCAGCGCCAGGCCGAGGGTGGCCTCGGTGGCGCCGACCTGTGCGGCCAGGGACGGCATCCGGGCAGCCCAGGACAAGAGCAGGGCCCCGTTGAAGAGGAACACTGTGAAGACCGCGAGGCGCATGGGTCGAGTCTGACTGAAGCGCTTCAGAACATCCAGTGTGGTGACCTGGTTAATCTCGTCACGTGGACCGCCCCAGGAAGCCGACCCTCGACACCGTCGCAAGTGCCGTCGGGGTGTCGCGTGCCACGGTCTCCAACGCCTACAACCGGCCGGACCAGCTGTCGGCGGCGTTGCGGGAGCGAATCCTGGAGACGGCGGCGTCGCTCGGTTACGGCGGCCCCGACCCGGTCGCCCGCAGCCTCGCCACGAGGCACAGCGCGGCCGTCGGCGTGATGCTCGGGCAGCCGCTGTCGGCGGCGTTCTCCGATCCGGCGGTGTCGATCGTGCTCGACGGCCTCGCGTCCACCGTGGACGGCCACGACCACTGCCTGGTGCTGATGCCCGGCGGCGTCGACGGTGGGCCGCGTCCGGAGACCGTGGCCCGCGCGCAGGCGGACGTCGTGGTGGCGTACTCCTTGCCGGACCATGCGCCCGCGTTGAGCGCCGTACGCGCCCGTGGGCTGCCCATGGTCGTGATCGACCAGCCTGTGCTGCCCGACACTGCGCGGGTGGAGGTGGACGACGTGGGCGGCGCACGGATGGCGGCTGCCCACCTGCGGTCGTTGGGGCACACGCGCTTCGGCATCCTTACGTTCGGCCTGCACCCGGACGGGTACACGGGCTTCGCCTTGGACCGCCTTGCGCATGGCACGTTCCGTGTGACGCGTGATCGCCTTACGGGCTACTTGGACGTCGTGGGGCCGAACGCCCCGGTCTGGGAGTGCGCGGGCAGCCAGCGTTCACTTGGCCGTTCGGGGGCTCGCGAGCTGTTGTCTTTGAGCCCGCGCCCCACGGCCCTGTTGTGTGCGTCCGACGAGCTGGCGTTCGGCGCGCTCCAGGCGGCACGTGATTTAGGTCTCCGGGTTCCGGCCGACGTCTCGGTGGTGGGCTTCGACGACGTCCCGGCGGCGGAACACGCGGAGCCGCCGTTGACTACGGTGCGTCAACCTCTGACCGAAAAAGGCCGTCTGGCAGGCGAGCTGGCGCTGCGACTCCTGGATGGAGGGAGACCAGGCGAGCCGACCAGACTGGCCGTTTCCCTGGTCGAACGCGCCTCAACGGCCCATCTAACGTGATCCATCTCACTTTTTGGCCTTCTTGATCACTCTTCCGGTGCCTGGACGGAAACGGTCCACGTCTTCCGGACGATGTGTCCGGTGGGGCGGCTACGCTGCTACAGCGCGTGGTCAAAGCCCCTCCAGCCTCCGTAGCTCAGTGGAGAGAGCGAGGGACTTCTAATCCCGAGGTCGCAGGTTCGAATCCTGCCGGGGGCGCTGGATCGACAGCCCCCTGACCTGTGGAAACAGGTCAGGGGAACGATCTTCCCGGTGCCTGAGTCGATCTTGGTGTCGTTTCGTGGCGCCGTACGTGGTGCGAACGGGTCGTACGCTCGCGCCATGACGGCGTCCAGGACACGGTCCGACCGCCGCAGGCGCGGCAGGGTCGAGACGCTCCCCAGTGGGCCGCTCCATATCCGCCCACTGACAGGAGGCTGAGGTGACGGAGACGACGGTGGCCGAAGTGATGGCCGAGCTGGCCGCGCTCGAAGACCCGAGGGCACGCGAGGTGAACGAGAAGCACGGTGACGATCACGGCGTGAACCTCGGCAGGCTGCGCACGCTCGCGAAGCGGCTGAAAACGCAGCAGGAACTCGCGCGCCGGCTCTGGGAGACGGCCGACACCGCGGCGAGACTGCTGGCGACCCTGATCTGCCGCCCGAAGGCGTTCGAGCGTGACGAGTTGGACGTCATGGCGCGCGAGGCGCGCACCCCCAAGGTGCACGACTGGCTCGTGAACTACGTGGTGAAGAAGAGCCCGCACGCCGAAGAGCTGCGCCTGGCCTGGTCCGCCGATCCGGATCCGGTGGTCGCGAGTGCCGGCTGGGCGCTGACCACCGAACGCGTGGCGAAGCAGCCCGAGGGCCTCGACCTCGCGGGACTGCTCGACGTCATCGAGGCGGAGATGAAAGACGCCCCGGATCGCCTCCAGTGGGCGATGAACAGCTGCCTGGCCCGGATCGGGATCGACCACGCCGAGCACCGCGCCCGCGCGATCGACATCGGCGAGCGCCTGGAGGTGCTCAAGGACTACCCGACTCCACCGAACTGCACGTCTCCGTTCGCGCCCACCTGGATCACCGAGATGGTGCGCCGACAGCACGACAAGTAGGACGGATCGCGCCCGCGCTCGTGCTGCGGGGAGTCCCGCTTCACCGAATCCGTCGGCACTCGCGAAGAGATCCGGGAACGGCTCGGCCGCGTTGTTTCGCCGCTGACCGCGCGGTTCGACGCGGTGGTCCGGCACGAGTACGCATGGTCCACAGTGCACAAAGACTCGTACCCTTCGACATGGCATGAGAAGGTGCCGCCCTGCTGCACCTTGCGGATGACCCGCCCGGCCGGCATCGAGTGGATGGCCGGCACCACACCGCCGGCCATCCACTCAGTCCGCCACGTTCAGCCGCTCGCTATGCGTTGTCGCCGTGGAGTCGTTGTGCGCCGGGAAGTGTCACGGCACCCAGCGTGCTCTCCAACTGCTCCCATCGTGCGACGAGATTGGAGATCATGAGCATCATGACGTCCGGGAAAGCGTAGAGGAACGTCTTGTAGCGGTAGTGGTCCAGGAAGTACGCCTTCACGTCGCCCACTGCGGTGACCGTGCTGGTGCGGGCGTTGAAGAACAGGTCATGACCGCCCAGCAACGCACCGCCGGCCAGGATCGCACGCTCGTAGATGCCACCGAAATCGACGTCGACCTCGCCGGAGGCGATCAAGTAGATCCCGTGAGCGGTGTCGTCTTCACGGCAGATGACGCCCCCGGGCGAGAAGGAGAGTTCGTCGAACATCGAGGCGAGCGTTTCGAGTTCGGTGCCGACCAGTGGCGCGAAAATACGCAAGCCGTACGGGTCGAAACCTTCCCGCAGGCAGCCGACGCGCGCCTGGAGTTCGCCCTCGCCGAGATAGCTCATGCGCATTCCCGCGAAGCGCTTCATCCGGTCGATGTCACGCCGTTGCCGGCGGGATATCTCGGCGGTGGGCGGCTTGTAGAGGGCAGCGTTCCCACTGATCCGCGCGGCCTCGCGCAGGCCTGATTCGTAGGCGCTGTGGACGCATCCCCAGTGGTAGCTGTTGGTGGCCTCACCGGCGAAGAAGAGGTTGTCGCCGACCGGTTCGGCGAGGGTCAGCAGGTCTTTCGGCGAACCGTCGACGCCGATGCAGGCGTACGAGCCGCGCGCGAACGGATCGGTGGACCAAGCCGTCCGCGAGAGGTGGTCGGGCGCGGGCGCGTCGGGACCGAACATGTCCCGGATCACAGTGGTCGTGTAGCCGGCGACCTCCTCGTCGGACCAGCTCTCCAGCTCGCGGCCGAGTGAGGCGCCCAGCAGCATCACCAGGGTGGCCTGGCCGTGTGACTTCCACATGCTGATGACGACCGTGGGATAGCGGTCGGTTTCCCGGCACAGGTATCCGAACACGTACTGGTCCGTCGGCCAGAAGGGCTCCCGGTAGTGCAATGCGATCTTGTTCAGGGTGCCGAAGCCGAGCCGCGCGATGGCCGACTGCTTCGCCTCGGGCAGCGGGGGGCCGAAGGTCACCGCACCGTCCTTGAGGACGCCGAGCGGTAACGTGACCAGCACCTTGTCCGCCCGGAACTCCCCACGGTCGGTGGAAACCCTTACAGGTTGCCCACTTCCGTCCCGGTCGATCCGGGTCACCACGTGATTCAGTTTGACGTGCAACCCTTCGGCGAGGGCGTCCACAACGGACTGGTAGCCGTCGCGCAGGATGCTGTCCCCGTAGCCGTAGACCAGGTAGCCGTCCTCCCAGAACTTGTGGGAGAGCTTGCTCGCGTCTTCGGCGACGTCCTCCCGCAGGATCACGTTCAGGTGATAGCGGATGCCCTGCTCGTGTTCACTGCTGAAGTTGCGGGAGGCGATGATCTGATTGACCGCCTCGGCCAGCGAGATATCGGGATGTGCTCGCTTTCGCGCTAGTTCGGCACGTTGTTCGAGTTCGTGCAGCACACCATCGGCCAACTCCAGCATGTGGTTCTTCAAGGCATGGCCGATGGCCTGCCCGTCCGCGCCGATGAGGCGCAGCCGGTCGAAACCACCCGTGTAGGCGCTGTCGCCGCCGACGTAGCTGTAGGGAATCTCCAGGTTCTCCACCAGTTCGGTGATCGGATTGCCGTCGGTGCCGTGTATCCAGTGCGCACCGAGGTCCACTCCGTCCCGGTCGGTCCAGATGCGCCCGCCGATGCGGTCGCGCGCCTCCAGGATCGTGACGGAGTGGCCGAGGTCGTGCAGGGTCCGGGCTGCGGTCAACCCGGCGATCCCGGCCCCGATCACGAGAACCGAAGGCAGGTCCGCCGGTGAGTGGTCATTCGTCATGGGAATGCCGCACGTCCTTTCTCCTGCACTGCGTTCGCACACAAATGGGCTTTCATGACCTGATCGCGTCGCAGCGCCCGATCACCCAGTCTTGATGAGGATGACCTATTCGGAGGAAACGCACCACATGAGGTTCCGTCGGTACCTTGAACCGGAAAGTCCATTGTGGACATGACCCTTGCCGTCCGGGGAACCGGGCCTCCCCGGCTGCCGGCCACTGCCGACGCGGCGGATCAGCGGCTGCACCGGCGCGGTGGCGATGCCCTGCGGGGCCGTGTTTCGCCGGGAGTGGAACCGCTGCCCCCGGATGCCGGACCTGGGCCAGGATGACGGGTATGGCGGACATCCTCTCCTTCCACCGGAAGCACACCCGCACGCCGGAGCGCGGGCCGGAGCCGTTGTGGCGTGTGGTGCTGGGCCGGAGTCTGCGAGCGGCCCGGGAGCAGCGGGGTAGCCGCCTCGTCGACATCGCGGAGCGGGCCGGCATCTCGCCGCAGTACCTGTCCGAGATCGAACGCGGACGCAAGGAGCCCTCCAGCGAGATGATCGCCGCGGTCGCCGGTGCGCTCGGTGTCGACCTGGCCGACCTGCTCGTCGACATCGCGGGCGACGTCCGGCAGCGCCGTGGCGCGGGTCCGGCGGTCGGGCACCGCCCCGCGGGACCCGTGCTCATGGCCGCGTGAGGTCGCGATCTCAGGTTCGGTGTTCGAGGACGTGATCGGCGAGCCCGTAGGCCACGGCGCCCGCCGCGTCGAACACGCGGTCCCGGTCGGTGTCGTGCCGCAGCTCCGCGACGTCGTGACCCGTGTGGGCGGAGAGGATCTCCTCCAGCTGGGTGCGCACCCGCACCACCTCGTCGGCCTGGAGGATGAGGTCCGGGATGGTGCCGCGGCCCTGCGCCGCGGGTTGGTGCAGCACCACCCTGGTGTGGGGCAGCACGAAGCGGTGGCCGGCCCGGCCGGCGGCCAGCAGCACCGCGCCGGCCGCGACCGCCTGGCCGATGCACGTCGTCGCGACCGGTGCCTTGATGTAGCGCATGGTGT
>CBHFOL010000322.1:0-9334 GCA_965995405.1 uncultured Saccharothrix sp. | reverse complement strand
CACCCAGTGGCGGCTCCCGGCGGGCGGGGTCGACGCCGCGGACGCCGACCCGGCCGACGCCGCCGCCCGCGAGCTGGCCGAGGAGACCGGACTCCGTGCCACGCGGTGGGAACCGCTCGGCGCGGTGCAGGGCGCGGACAGCCTCACCAACCACGTGGACCGGGTCTTCCTGGCGACCGGGCTGACCGCGGGCCGCGCGCACCTGGACCCCGGCGAGGCCGACCTGGAGCTGCACTGGCTGCCGTTCGCCGACGCGCTGGCCCTGGTGACCACCCAGCAGATCCGCCACGCGGGCAGCGCGTACGGGCTGCTGGCCATGACCCTGCGTCGGTCCACATCGGACTGAACAGGGGCGATTCCCCCGCCGGCACCGACGAATCGGGAGCAACTTCGCACCATGTCCCCCACCGCCGACTTCTTCGTCAGCTTCGCCAAGCAGGACATCATCTGGGCGCGCTGGATCGCCGGTGTGCTCGAAATCGAGGGTCACCGGGTGGTCTACCAGGAACAGGACATGCTGCCCGGCCACAACGTCGTGCACCAGATGCAACTGGGGGCGGCGGCGACCCGCACCATCGCGGTCATGAGCCCCGACTACGTCAAGCGCCCGTACCCGATGTCCGAGTGGGCCGCCGCGTACGTCAAGGACCCGGTCGGCGTGCGGCGCAAGCTGATCCCGGTGATGGTGCGGCAGTGCTCGCCGCCCGGCCTGCTCGCGCCCATCGTCTTCGTCAACCTGATGGACGTGGACCGGGACGAGGCCAAGCGTCGCCTGCTGGCCGGCATTTCCCTGGAACGGCCGCGCACCACCGTCGAGCCGCCGTTCCCGGGTGGCGCGTGAACCACTCAGGGGAACAGCGGCCGACGCGGTGCGCGCCGACGGGTCGACCCGACCTCCTCGGCGAGTCGCGCGCGGGCCTCGTCCCGGTCGAGCCCCACCAGGTCCACGTACGCGATGTCGCGCAGCAGCCCGTCCGGCTCGCACGGCGCGACCCGCACCGGCACCAGCGTGCGCCGCAGCCCGAACGGGTCGGCACGCCACGCCGCGTGCCACTCGGCGGCCACGCCCACGTCGGAGAGGTACGCGGGCGAGACCACCGCGACCGTGCGGGCCGAGAGCCGCACCGCCTCGTCCAGCCGGTGGACGCGGTTCGAGCCGGGCAGCGCGTCCCGGCTCTCCAGCCGCACCCGCCCGCCCCGCTCCCCGAGCGCCCACGCGATCCATTCGCCCCACGCGCGGTCGGCCGCCGCACAGGACACCAGGAAGTCCCAGTCCACCTATTCCACCCGGATCCCGAATAGTTCGGAAACAACGCGCCGAGTGGCACAATACTCGCGCGGACAGACGATATGGGGCACTGATGACGGTCTACGGAATCGACCTCGGCACGACCTATTCCTGCATCGCCCGGGTGGACGACACGGGCCGCCCGCAGATCATCCGGAACTCGATCGGGGACGAATCGACACCGTCGGTCGTCTTCTTCGAGTCGCCGTACGAGGCGAAGGTCGGCCGGGAGGCGAAGAACGCCGCCCTGACCGATCCCCAACTGGTCGTCTCGCTGATCAAACGGGACATCGGCAAACCCGGGATGACCCTCGACTTCCACGGCACCGAGCACACCCCGGAGACGATTTCCGCCCTGATCCTGCGGGACCTGGTGAAATCGGTCGAGGGCAGCACGGGCGATCGCGTCGAGGACGTCGTCATCACCGTTCCCGCATATTTCGGGGTGGCCGAGCGGGAGGCGACCCGCGCGGCGGGGGTGATCGCCCGGCTCAACGTGGTCAACGTGGTGCCGGAGCCGGTCGCGGCGGCGCTCTACTACGGCGTGCTCAACACCGGCGCGGAGCGCACGATCCTGGTGTTCGACCTGGGCGGTGGCACGTTCGACACGACGGTGATCAAGCTGAGCGGCGGCGATGTCAGCGTCGTGTGCACCGACGGCGACCACGGCCTGGGCGGCGCGGACTGGGACGGCAAGCTCGCCGACCTGCTCGGCGAGCGGTTCGTCGCGCAGTACCCGGACTCGGAGGCGACCGAGAGCGAGGACTTCCTCCAGGACGTCGGGCTGCTCGCCGAGGACCTGAAGAAGGCGCTGAGCAGCCGCCGGAGTATGCGGCAGACCATCCACTTCAAGGGGCTCAAGGTGACCACCGACGTCACCCGGGCGGAGTTCGAGGAGGTCACGGCCGAGCTGCTGGACCGGACGATGGACATCACCGAACGGACCCTCGCGCTGGCCGTCGAGCGGGGCGTCACCCGCTACGACGAGGTGCTGCTGGTCGGCGGCTCGACGCGGATGCCGGCCGTGGCGGAGGCGTTGCGCACCCGGTTCGGCTTCTCGCCCAAGGTGCACGAGCCGGATCTGGCCGTCGCGAAGGGCGCGGCGCTGTTCGCGCTGGTGGAGTCGCTGCGGGTGCGGCTCGCCGACGACAGCCGGGTGGACGTCGTCGCCCGCGAGCTCAACGTGTCCACCGAGGCGGCGCAGTCGATGGCGGGCCGGAAGGTCGGCATCGTGACGCCGCGCGCGTTCGGCGTGGCGGTGCTCGACCCGGACGACCCGGAGGAGGAGAAGGCGCTGGTCAGCCATCTCCTCATGGCCAACACCCCGCTGCCCGCGGTGGCCACCAAGCAGTACCTCACCTCGGTCCAGGACCAGCGGTCGATCAACATCGAGATCTGGGAGCAGGCCGGTGCCATCGCGTCGGCGCAGCTCGAACACAACAACCAGATCGGCAAGGCCCGCATCGACCGGCTGCCGCCGCTGGAGAAGGGCTCGCCGGTCGACGTGACGTTCGAGATGGACGAGAACGGGACGCTGAAAGTGCTGGCCAAGGAGATCCGGACGGGCAAGGTCGCCACCACCGAGATCACCATCGGCGACCTCAGCGACCAGCAGATCAGCGCCGCGCAGGCGGCGGTCGCCCGGCTGTCCTGACGCCGGGCACGGTCGGCGCGCCCTGCCCCGAACAAGGTCGGCGTGTCCCGACCCCAGGCGCGGTCAGCTTGTCCTGACCGGGGACGCGGTCAGCGCGCCGACGGGCTCACGACGGCGGACACGGCGGCGACCCCGGACGGCAGGGACACCAGGCCGCGCACGATCTCCTTGATCGTCGGGCCGACACGGGTCACCGGCCGGTCCCCGAAGGCGACCTCGCCGTCCACCGCCCGACGCCGGCGCAGCCACAGCAGGTCGGTCAGCTCGGCCGACGCCGCCGCCAGCAGGTCGGCGACGCGTCCGGGGTCCGCCGGGTCGTCCAGCAGCGCGTCCGCCGCCCGGTAGGCCGCCTTCTGCCGCAGTTCGTCGGCCAGCGCCGCGGACTCCGCGAGGTGCCGCCGGTCGCCCGTGACGAGCCCGAGTTCCCGCTCGAAGTGCATGGCCATCAGCGGGTCGCCCTGGTGCCGGGCGACGGCGAGTCCCGCTTCCAGTCGGCGCACGGCCTTCGCGTCGTCCGCCGATCGGCGCGCGTGCGCCGCGAGCCGGCCGTCGCAGTCCACCAGCAGCGACCGCACCCCGACCGGCACGGCCAGCCTGCGGGCTTCCTCGTAGTGCACCAGCGCGTCGTCCAGTTGTCCCCTGGCCAGCGCGCCGTCGCCCGCGACGAGCCGCGCCACCACGACCGACGGCGACGGCGGCTGGTCGGCCGCCGCCCGGCCCAACCGGGCGGCCGTCTCCGTCACCGACGCCGCCGCGCCGGACACGACCAGCACCCAGCACATCGTGACCAGGCACGACAGGACGTCGGTCGGCTGCCCGAGCCGGGTGAACGCGTTGGCCGCGTCGTTCAGCACGGGTGCCGCCTCCCGGTAGCACCCGACCTCGGCCAGGCACCGGCCGTGCTGCCGCAGCGCCTCCGCCCGCAGCTCCAGCGCGGAGATCCCGTCCAACAGCTCGCGGCAGTCCGCGTTCCACGACACCGCTTCCTCGATGTCGCCTTCGCCCAAAGCCACGTCCGCGAGCCGCACCATGCACACCGCCGCCACGAACGGGTCCCGGTCCACGGCGTCCAGCGCCGTGCGGAACAGCCGGACGGCATCCCCCGCCCGGCCCTTGGCCTGCGCGATCAGCCCCATCCCGAGCAGGCACACCGCGCTGCCGCGCCGGCTGTGCGCCGCCTTCGCCCGACTCGCCCCCTCCTCGAACAGGGCCCACGCACCGTCCAGGTCGTCATGGTGGAGCCGGACCAGGGCGAGTTGGCCGACGAAGCCGTGCGCGAGGTCGTCGCCCCCGCGCTCCAGCCCTTCCCGCAGCACCGCGGTGGCCTCGTCGGTGTGCCCGGCGTCGGTGAGCACCGCCCCGAGCGTGAGCCGGCAGCTCTCCGCGAGCAGCGGGTCCATGGTGGTGGCCAGCCGGAGCGACTCCCGGGCGGACGCGAGATCGCCCAGGTCGCCCCAGATCAGGCCGAGCTGCTGGTGGGCGTACGCCTCGGCGCGCCGGTCCTCGATCTCGGCCGCGAGCTGGATGACGTACTCGTAGGCGGCGCGCGCGTTCTCCGGCTCCCGGACCGTGAAGTGCGTGTACCCGAGCAGGAGCATGCACCGCATCAGCAGCGGGGCGTCACCGAGCTCGTGCGCGAAGCCCAGCGCCGCCGTGACGTGCTCGTGCGCCTCGTCGAATTTCCGTTGCTCGACCCGCACCTGGCCGAGCTGCAACTCGGCCGCCCCGATGAGCCGGCGCATGTCCACGTCCGCCGCGGCCACCTCCTGCGCCTGAAGGTCGTGCCGGGCGGCGGCCACGTGGTCGCCGCACGCCCTCGCCAGTTCCGCCAGGTCCCGGTGGATCGTCACCGAGTCGGTCTCGTCGCCGATCTCGACCGCGACCGACCGCGCACCCAGGCTCATCCGCTCGGCCGTGTCGCCGTCGGCGCGGGTCAGGGCCAGTTCGCCGAGCAGCTGGTAGCACCCCGCGAGCACCACCCGCGCGTCCAGCCGGTCGGCGATCCGGGCGTCGCCGGCGGTGGCGATCGCCGACCGGTAGACGTCCTCGGCGACGGCGGTCTCACCACGCAGCCGCGCGATCGTGCCGAGCTGCTGCAACCCGGTGGCGACGGCCACCAGGTCGTCGGACGCGACCGCGACCCGTTGGGCGATGTCCTGCTCCGACTCGGCCAGCGCGTGGTCTCCGCGCCGCAGCGCGATGGCCGACATCCGATGGTGGAACACCCGGGCGCGCGGGTCGTCGTGGCTGGTGCGGTCGAGCGTCTCGCGGCACAGTGACCACTCGCGTTCCAGCGCCCCGAGGCGGTCGAGCACCGCGCACATCTCGGCGGAGACGGCCAGCGCCTGGTCGGTCTCCCCCGCCTGCCAGCTGTGGTGGCGGGCCTCCTCCAGCTGGGTCAGCCGGACGAACGGCTCGGACTTCCACAGGTCGGCCTGCCAGCGGTGGTACGCCGCCGCCCGGCGGTGGGCGATCAGCAGGCTCGTCGGATCGGCTTTGGCGACCATCGCGCGCGCCGTCCAGCGGTGGACCAGGAACCTGTCCTCCAACGGGGTGAGTAGGGTCAGGCCGACGAGCCGGTCGCACGCGGCGGTCAGCCCGTGCCGTTCGAGCGGCACGACCAGCGCGGCCAGGTCCCGGTTGACCTGGGCGTGGAGCTCGCCGCCCAGCGGGAGTTCCGACCGGGACCGGGCCGACCCGGTCCGCTCGGCCTGGGCCAGCTTGGCGTAGACGTCCCGCAGCCGTTCCGCACGTCGCGGATCGGGCTCCGGTTCAGGCGCGACGACCCACGCCAGCGCCTGGCGCTCCACGGGTTGCCGGAACACCGAGACGGCCACGAACAGCTCCGCCGCCAGCGGAAACGCCCTGGTCACGTCGGCGTACAGCTCGTCGAGCAGCACGTCGGAGGAGATGATCGAGACCGTCTCGGCGAGCGCGCGGTCCAGGTCGCGACCGCCGGCCGGCCACCACGCGTCGGCGTTGCGCTCCCCCGCCAGCTCCAGCGCCCGTTCGATCCGTTCGACCACGTCCGGGAAGTGCCGGCCCCGGCCCCGGCGCTGCGCGCGGTCCGCGCCACCTCTGAGCAGGGCGTCGAAGTACTCCAGCGCCCTGGGGTGCCCGCCCAGCACGTGGTGGGCGCGGAGGCGTTCGTCGGTGGGCAGCGCGTCCAGCGCGGGCAGCCGGAAGATCAGCTTGCGGGTCTCCGCCTCGGACAGCGGGCCGAGGTGGTGGGCGACCAACCCCCGGGACCGGGTCGGGATCGGCATCCGTGAGGTCACCAGGAGGTTCACCCGGCCGCGCAGGCCGAGCCAGAGGTCAAGGAACTCCGTCAGTTGCTCCGGATCGGCGTCCGGTTCGCCGTCCGGCTCAAGCGGGTCGCCCAACGGGTCGTCCAGCATCAGCACGAGCCGGGCCCGCATCCTCGGCAGGATCCTCCGCCCGAGCACGGCGACCTTCGCCGCCCAGCTCTCGGTCGGGTCGCGCAGGAATTCGAGTTCCTCGGGGGCCCGCACGCCGACGAAGTGCGTCTTCACCGCCACGCGGACGGTCTCGACCACCTCGTCCGGGGTGCACACCCCGTGCAGGGCCGCGACCACGACCCGGTCCTCCTGACCGAGCAGGTGCACCAGCTCGGCGGCGAGGCTGCTCTTGCCGACCCCGCCCATGCCGTGGATCAGCACCCCGGAGTCCGACCGGAGTTCGCGCAGCAGCCGGCGCAGGTCGGCCCGCCGCCCGACGAAGTCCCCGATCTCCAGGTCGGTGATGCCGTACGCGAGCGTCCCGCGCGTCTGCGGCTCCACGTCGGCCACGGCTCCGCGCTCGAACAGCCGGTTGTGCCGGACGCGCTGGTACAGGGCGGGGACGGCCCACTCCGCGAGGTGCGGGTCGGGGTCGGCCTGCCGCTCCGTCTCGATCCGTTGCCGCACCGACGACACGGCGACCAGCGGGTCCGGGTCCTCCCGCGAGGCGAGTTCGCCGTAGACGCGGGACAGGAAGTCGGTGGCGTACTCGTCGGTGACCGCCGCCGTCATCGCCAGCACGGCCGGCACGCCGCACCCGATCAGGCTGCGGGCGAGGCCGGGCAGCTCGTCGTCGTCCTGGGCGGTGGAGCAGCCGGCCAGGACGACGAACGGCACCAGGCGGTCGGGGACGACCAGTTCGGTGGTGAGCCGGACCGCGGTGACCTCGTCCACCTTGCCGTCCGGGGTCTCCAGCACCAGGACGCCGGAGCGGGCGTGGCACGAGATGTGCAGGACGTGGAACGACTCCTCGGCGAGGGCCTGCCGGATGGCGTCCAGCGACCCCCAGTTGAGGATCCGCACGTACGCCTGCTCGCTGCGGGCCGGGGCGACCTGGTCGAGAATGCGGGACAGCTCGTGCTCGTAGTCGAGCAGTTCACCGCCGCCCTCGTCGGGACCGGCGATCACCGCCAGGATCCGCAACGGCCCCGGCACCTGCGGCGATGCGGTAGGCCCGAGGCCCGGAGTGTGCCGGTAGAGGCGCACGTAGGGGTGCAGCGCCAGCGGCTCGCCGTCGAGCAGGAGGCTTTCCCACGGGAGGTTCGCCAGCTCGGCTGTCACCTCCAGCGTGATGTTCGCGGCCCGTCCGGACGACGCGGCCTCGGCCAGTCGGGCCGCCAGGGCGGTGGCGATCGACCGGGGCAGGAACGCCGCCGACAGCGCCCGGCCGACCTCCCGCACCGGGCTGTCGATCGCCGCACCGCCCGCCTTCCGACGGACGTCGGCGCGGAAGGTCCGGCCGGTCGAGGTGCGGGACTGCTCGGCGAACCACAGCTGGTGCTCCAACTGCGGCGTCACGCCCTGATTCGGCGCGGATCGGTCCTCGGTCACGCCCGTGACCAGCGTCGTCGTGGCGCCGGTGATCCGCAGGGTGGTCCACAGCGGGGTGTCCGGCACGCGGGCCCGGTCGGCCGGCACGACCAGCGAGAGGTCGACTGGACGGCTGCGGCGCACCGACCGCAGCTCCGCCGCGAGGTCGGCGACGAGGTCGTCGAAGCCGCGCTGGTCCACGACCCCGGCGAAGCTGAACCGGGCCCGGCCGTCGAGCAGCGGCGGCAGGACCACCTCGTCGTCGCGCAGCACCGGGACCAGTCGGTCCAGCCGGCCCTCGGCGGCCCGGGTGACCAGGGCCGCGTACTCGTCGGTCACCCGGTGGTCGTTCGGCGCGCGCCGGCTCACGATGACGAGCGCGCTCTCCGCGTTCCGGATCCCCTCGTCCACCCGGTGGGACCGCGACTGGCCGGCGTGGACGTCCCACGCGTGCAGGAACAGGTCGAACCCGGCGGACTCCAGGCCGCTCGCCAGGTTCTCCGCGAACACCGCGTCCACGTCACAATAGGAGAGAAAGACCCGGGGTTTCACCGCTCGTATCGTGGCAGCGCCGAACAGCCGCCAGAATGGCCACGCACAAGTTGGCAACTAGTTGTCAACTATGTGTCCATAGCTCACCGCACACCCGGTGCTACAAAAGCGCCATGCTCCCCGCATCGGTTTCGCCCACACCCGACGAGCCGTCGAACGATATCGCTGGAGAACAACCCGATCCGGTCACCGCCGCACTCGGCGCGGTGACCGAACGGCTGGACCGGCTGGAATCCGCGCTGGCCGACTTCCACCGCAGATCCGCGCACCGGGAAGCCATCATCGACCGGCTGCACGAGGAGAACCAGAGTCTGCGCAACGGGCTGCGCCGGGAATTGCTGGAACCGGTGGTGGCCGATCTCGTGCGGCTGCACGACGGGCTCACCCGCCAGGCCGAGCACCTCGCGGGCGAACTGCTCACCGGTTTCGCCGAGGACGTCGCGCTCGCGCTGGACCGGTGCGGCGTCGAGGTGGTGCCGGCCGTGCCCGGCGAGGCGTTCGAGGCCGGGCGGCACGCCGTCGGCGGGCTGGCGCCGTGCGCGGACCCGGAACTGCACAACACCGTGGCCGTGCCGCTGACCGCCGGGCTGCGCGACCGCGAGACGGGACGCGTGCGGCGTCCCGCGAAGGCGATCTTCCACCGAGCCGACCCGACGCCCGAGGCGTGACCGGAGCGAGGAACTGCATGGCTACCTACGGAATCGACCTCGGCACCACGTACTCGTGCGTGGCCTACATCGACGACATCGGACGACCCGCGATCGCCAAGAACGCCATCGGCGAGGACACCACACCCTCGGTGGTGTTCTTCGAGACCGAGGACAACGTGGTCGTGGGGCGCAGCGCGAAGGACTCCGCGAAGCTCTACCCGGGCCAGGTGGCGTCGCTGGTCAAGCGGCAGATGGGCGAGCAGGTCACGTTCAGCTTCAACGGTCGGGAGCACACCCCGGAGTCGGTCTCCGCGCTCATCCTGAAGGAGCCCGCCGCCTGAGGCTCCCTGAATGCCCATCT
>CBHFOL010000321.1:0-9342 GCA_965995405.1 uncultured Saccharothrix sp. | reverse complement strand
GGACATGTCCGCGTACCGGCGCAGGCGTGAGGCGTTCGAGCAGAACCGGGC
Organism: uncultured Saccharothrix sp.; assembly: GCA_965995405.1. GTDB lineage: Bacteria > Actinomycetota > Actinomycetes > Mycobacteriales > Pseudonocardiaceae > Actinosynnema. The sequence goes on along the minus strand of CBHFOL010000321.1, from coordinate 9,291 downwards.
GGTCGAGCACTGCCTGGTGTCGCCGACCGGCTCGTGGGTCGTCGCCGCGGGCAGCGACGGCGTGGTGTGCGTCTGGGCGGCGCACGCCCCGGTCGAACGGCGGGTGGTCGTCGTGCACCAGCGGGCGGTGACCTGCCTGGCGCTCGCCGGGAACGGCTCCGCGTTCGTCTCGGCGGACGACGACGGCACGTTCCACGTGCGGTACACCGACACGTGGGAGGGCCACCCGCTGCCGATCCGGTGCGTCGGCCCGGTGACGTCGTGCGCGTACTCGCCGGACGGCTCGATGTTCACCGCGATCGGGCACGGCGGCCGGCTGTGGATCTGGTCGACGAAGCAGTGGAAGGTACGGGCGGCGATCGGCCTGGGCCTGGAGCTGTGCGCGTTCTCCCCGGACGGGGACTGGCTGGCCACCACCGACCGGCAGGGCGAGATCGTGGTCTGGAACCCGGTGACCTGGCTGCCGGAGCTCCGGTGGCGCGGGCATTCGAGCTCGGTCACCTGCACCGCGTTCTCCCGGGACGGGGCCTGGCTGGCGACGGCGGGCCGGGACCAGGTCGTGCGGGTGTGGCGGACCGACGACTGGACGGAGGTGGTGGCGCTGAAGTCGGACATGTCCGTGTCCGGCTGCGACTTCTCCCCGGACGGCCGCTGGCTGGCCGTCACCGGTGACGAGGTCGCCCTGCGCGTGTGGGGGACCGGCGACTGGCGGCCGGCGGCGGCGATGCGGACGAACGGCCGGGCGAACGCCGTGGCGTGGTTCCCCGACGGCGAGGCGCTGTGCGTGGCCAGTTCGGGTGGCCTCTACCAGTTCACGTTCACCCCGCCCAAGGTGTAGGTGCCCGAGGTGAGTGGCCGACGAGTCTGGAGGTGTCGTCATGTCCGGGAGTCCGGCGTTCATGGACGTCGAGAAGGTCAGGGAGGGGCTGGAGGAGGACGGCTACGTCTACCTCGCGGCCCCGGACGGGGAGGTCGACCACGCGGCCGAGGCGGCCAGGCTGGGGCCGCTGCTGCCGCAGTACTCGGGCGAGCTGGTCCGCGACATCAGGCCGTTGCCGGACTTCGAGCACGTGGGCATCTCGCCGTACGGCAGGACCGAGCTGGCCCCGCACACCGAGTGGTACGAGTTCCCCGAGTTGCCGCCCAGGTTCGTCGCGCTGTGGGCCGTCTTCTCGGCTGCCGGTGAGGGCGGCGAGACCACCCTGGCCGACGGCTACCGGTTACTCGACGGGTTCCCCCCGGACGAGGTGGAACTGTTGTGCCGCAACGACTACCGGTGGAAGACCAATCCGGACCGGACGCCGGAGCGGGTGGACCGGTCCGCCCGCCGGCCGATCCTCCAGCGCTGCGGCGGGCGGCTGGTGCTCAGGTTCAGCACGTACGACCTCCAGGCGGACGACGAGCTGTCGTCCGCGTTCGTCCGGGACGGGGTGCGCTTCTTCGCGGAGAACCACGTCGCCGTCAAGATCGAGACCAACGCGATGCTGGTGTGGGACAACTGGCGGATGCTGCACTCGCGCACGGCGTTCACCGACCCGAGAAGGCACCTCCGCCGCGCGCTCGTGGGTGCATAGTCCCGGGACAGTCCACGGCGTCCGCGCACCCGCCTCCGCGCCGTCCCGGGCCGCCTCGTCGAACTTCACCCGGCGGCGGAGCCGGCGTTCTCCACTCGGGGGGTCAGCTCACCGGTTCGGTGATCTTCGGTCGGGCTTCCGGGGCAGCCGAGCGCACCGCGTCCGCCGCCTGGTCGTCCGGCTCGGTCTGGGAGGCGCGTTCCGCGTCCACCCGCGCCGTGTAGACCTCGACCTCGCGGGCGATGCGGGCCTTGTCCCAGCCGTGGACCTTGGCCACCAGCTCGGCCACCGGCAGGGCGCAGTCGACGCCCCGGTGCGGGTACTCGATGGAGATCCGGGTGCGGCGGGTGAGCACGTCCTCCAGGTGCAGCGCACCCTCGTGCGAAGCGGCGTAGACGACCTCGACCTGGAGGTAGTCCGGGGCGTGCGGCACCGGCTTGAGCAGTTCCGGGTCGGACAGGGCCAGCACCTCGTGCACCAGCGACCCGTAGCGGTCCAGGAGGTGGCGGACCCGGTACGGGTGCAGGCCGTAGCGCGCGGCCAGCTGGTCGGCCTGGTTCACCAGGGCGTGGTAGCCGTCCGCCCCGACCAGCGGAACCTTGTCGGTGATGGACGGCTGGATGCGGCCCGGCAGGTCCACCGACGCGGCGTCCACCGCGTCCGCGCCCATCACCCGGTAGGTGGTGTACTTGCCGCCCGCGATCGCGACCAGTCCGGGCGCGACCCGCGCCACCGCGTGCTCCCGTGACAGCTTGGACGTCGACTCGCTCTCGCCCGCGAGCAGCGGACGCAGGCCGGCGTAGACGCCCTCGATGTCCTCGTGCGTCAACGGGGTCGCGAGGACCGTGTTGACGTGGCCGAGGATGTAGTCGATGTCGTTCTTGGTCGCGGACGGGTGCGCCAGGTCCAGGTTCCAGTCGGTGTCCGTCGTTCCCACGATCCAGTGATTCCGCCACGGGATGACGAACAGCACCGACTTCTCCGTGCGCAGGATCAGCCCCGACTCGGACACGATCCGGTCCCGCGGCACCACGATGTGCACGCCCTTGCTGGCCCGCACCCGGAACCTGCCCCGACTGCCGGACAACCGCTGCAACTCGTCGGTCCAGACGCCGGTCGCGTTGATCACGGCGTGCGCGTGCACGTCGGTCTCCCGGCCGTCCTCCACGTCCCGGACCCGCACGCCGGACACCCGGTCCGCCTCCTGGAGGAACCCCACGACCTGCGTGGACGTCCGCACCACGGCCCCGTAGTGCGCCGCCGTGCGGCCGACCATCATGGTGTGCCGGGCGTCGTCGGCCTGCGCGTCGTAGTACCGGATGCCGCCGATCAGGGCATCCCGCTTCAGCGCCGGCACCATCCGAAGTGCACCCGCTCGGGTGAGATGTTTCTGCCCCGGGACGGACCGCGCGCCGCCCATCGTGTCGTACAGCAGCAGGCCCGCCGCCGTGTACGGGCGCTCCCACACCCGGTGCGACAGCGGGTACAGGAAGGGGACCGGCTTCACCAGGTGGGGTGCGATCCGGGTGAGCATCAGCTCGCGTTCCCGCAGCGCCTCCCGGACCAGCCCGAACTCCAGTTGTTCCAGGTAGCGCAGGCCGCCGTGGAACAGTTTGGACGAGCGGCTGGACGTGCCCGAAGCCAGGTCACGGGCCTCCACCAGGGCCACCCGGAGGCCGCGGGTCGCGGCGTCCAGGGCCGCGCCGACGCCCACCACACCACCGCCGATGATCACCAGGTCGAACGTCTCCGAACCGAGGCGTTCCCAGGCTAGTTCGCGTTCACCCGGTCCCAGTCGGCCCGGTGCGGCGGCTTCCGCCGGCGGCTTGCGCGTGGCCACGTTTCAACGCCTCCCTGATACTGACGAACGGTCCGACCAGGACTGACTTGACCACGTTACCGACAGGTACGCCACCGTAGTGAACTGATCACCACCGGAACCAGCGTCACAGCACAACGTCGGGTGGGCCACGCCGCCCCCCGCCTAGGCTAGGAGGTCGGCGGATGAGCAATGGCTCGATCTTCGTGTGGGAAACCCTCGGCACCGCGATCCTGATCCTGATGGGTGCGGGCGTAGTAGCCAACGTTGTCCTCAAGAAAACCACCGGTCACAACGGCGGGTGGCTCCTGATCAACTTCGGCTGGGCGTTCGCGGTCTTCGCGGGCGCCAGCGTGGCCGCGCCGAGTGGCGCGCACCTCAACCCGGCCGTCACGCTCGGGCTCGCCGTCGCCGACAAGCTCGACTGGGGCAAGGTGCCGGTCTACTTCGCCGGGCAGCTGCTCGGCGCGTTCATCGGCGCGGTACTCGCCTGGCTGACCTACAAGATGCAGTTCGACACGCACGACGAACCCGAGAACACCCGCGGCATCTTCTGCACCGGGCCGACCGTGCCCGCGCCGCTCTGGAACCTCGTCACCGAGGTCATCGGCACGTTCGTGCTGGTCGCCTGGGTCCTGCTGAGCCCCGGGGTGAAGGTGGCGGGAGGCGGCGTCCCCGAGTTCGGCAACTCCGCACTCGGCTACGCCGGCGTGGCGTTCATCGTCCTCGGCATCGGCGCCTCGCTCGGTGGGCCCACCGGCTACGCCATCAACCCCGCACGCGACCTCGGGCCGCGCATCGCCTACGCCGTCCTGCCCATCCGCGGCAAGGGCAGCGCCGAGTGGGACTACGCGTGGGTCCCCGTCGTCGGCCCGCTCCTCGGCGGCCTGCTCGCCGCGCTGCTGTACCTGGCCCTCCCGGTCTGACCGCACGAAAGGACGCAGAATGACGAAGTACGTGGCCGCGATCGACCAGGGCACGACCTCGACCCGGTGCATGGTCTTCGACCACTCGGGCCGGGTCGTCTCGGTGGACCAGACCGAGCACGAACAGATCTTCCCGCGCGCCGGGTGGGTCGAGCACAACCCGGCGGAGGTGTGGGTGAACACCCGCCAGGTCGTGGCCGGCGCGCTCGCCAAAGCCGACCTGACCGCGGCCGACATCGCCGCCGTGGGTATCACCAACCAGCGCGAGACGGCCGTCGTGTGGGACCGCACCACGGGCGAGCCCGTCTACAACGCGATCGTGTGGCAGGACACGAGGACCGACAAGATCTGCCAGGAATTGGAGGCGTTGGGCGGTGGCCAGGAGCGCTACCGGTCCAAGACCGGCCTGCCGCTGGCGACCTACTTCTCGGGGCCCAAGATCCGCTGGATCCTGGACAACGTCGAGGGTGCGCGGGCGAAGGCGGAGGCGGGCACCCTGCTGTTCGGCAACATGGACACCTGGGTGCTGTGGAACCTGACCGGCGGGGTGGACGGCGGCGTGCACGTCACCGATCCGACGAACGCCTCGCGCACCCTGTTGATGGACCTCGACACGCTCGCGTGGGACGCCGACATCGCGTCCGACATGGGCGTGCCGCTGTCGATGCTGCCGGAGATCAAGTCGTCGTCCGAGGTGTACGGGCAAGTGCGCGCCCGCGGTCCGCTGGCGGGGGTGCCGATCTCCGGCATCCTCGGCGACCAGCAGGCGGCCACGTTCGGTCAGGCGTGCCTGTCGCCGGGGGAGGCCAAGAACACCTACGGCACCGGCAACTTCGTGCTGCTCAACACCGGCACGGAGAAGGTGATGAGTGAGAACGGCCTGCTCACCACGGTCTGCTACAAGATCGGCCCGGCCGCCCCGGTGTACGCGCTGGAGGGTTCGATCGCGGTCACCGGCTCGCTGGTGCAGTGGCTGCGCGACAACCTGAACATGATCGGCACGGCCGCCGAGATCGAGGACCACGCGCGGTCCGTGGAGGACAACGGCGGCGCGTACTTCGTGCCCGCGTTCTCGGGTCTGTTCGCGCCGTATTGGCGTTCGGACGCGCGGGGCGCGATCGTCGGGCTGACGCGGTTCGTCAACAAGGGGCACCTGTGCCGGGCGGTGCTGGAGGCGACCGCGTTCCAGAGCCGTGAGGTGATCGACGCGATGAACGCCGATTCGGGCGTGGCGCTGACGTCGTTGAAGGTGGACGGCGGCATGGTCGTCAACGAGCTGCTGATGCAGTTCCAGGCGGACATCCTGGGCGTGCCGGTGATCCGTCCGGTGGTCAACGAGACGACCGCGCTGGGTGCGGCTTATGCGGCGGGTCTGGCGGTCGAGTACTGGGCGTCGGAGGACGACATCCGGCAGAACTGGGCCCAGGACAAGCAGTGGGACCCGCAGTTGGACCCGAAGTCGCGGGACCGGCGGTACCACTACTGGAAGAAGGCCGTGACCAGGACCTTCGACTGGGTCGAGTGACCCGGCCGGCCGGGCGTCGCTCCACAGTGGACTTCCACCGCGGGGCGACGCCCGGTGATACGGTCAGTCCAGGTCGTCGTGGCGCATGAGCTGGCGGCCGGCCTCGGTGATGGAGCCGGTCAGGGACGGGTAGACGGAGAACGTCGTCGCCAGGTCTTCCACCGTCAGCTGGTTCTGCACGGCCAGCGCGATCGACAGGATCAGCTCGCTCGCGTTCGGGGCCACCACCACGCCGCCGATCACCACACCGGTCGCCGGGCGGCAGAACAGCTTCACGAAACCGCGCCGCAGCCCTTCCATCTTCGCGCGCGGGTTGGTGGCCAGCGGCAGCATGATCGTCCGGGCCGGCACCTCGCCCGAGTCGATCGCGTGCTGGCTGATGCCGACCGACGCGATCTCCGGGTTGGTGAACACGTTCGCCGCGACCGTCTTCAGCTTGATCGGGCTGACGCCCTCGCCCAGCGCGTGCCACATGGCGATCCGGCCCTGCATAGCGGCGACGCTGGCCAGCAGCAGCACACCCGTGCAGTCGCCCGCCGCGTACACCCCGGGCACGGTCGTGCGGGACACCCGGTCGACCGTGAGGTAACCGCCGCGACCAGGCTCGATGCCGATCTTGTCCAGGCCGATGTCGGTCGTGTTCGGGACCGAGCCGACCGTCATCAGCGCGTGGCTGGCCTCGATCGTGCGACCGTCTTCCAGGTGAATCAGGACGCCCTCACCGATGTTCTCCACCCGGTCCGCGCGGGCGTGCTTCACCACGGCGGTGCCGCGTTCGGCGAACACGTCCTCCAGCACGGCCGCCGCGTCGGCGTCCTCGTGCGGCAGCACCCGGTCCCGGCTGGAGACCATGGTCACCTTGACGCCCAGCTCGGTGTAGGCCGAGGCGAACTCGACACCGGTCACACCCGAACCGATCACGACCAGGTGCTCGGGCAGTTCCGGCAGGTCGTAGATCTGCCGCCAGGTCAGCACGCGCTTGCCGTCCGGCTCCGCGCCGGGCAACACGCGCGGGGTCGCGCCGGTCGCGATGAGCACCACGTCGGCGGGCAGGATCTCCGGCTCGCCACTGTCCGTGATCGCCACCACGCGGTGCTGGGCCAGGCCGCGCTCGTCGTCGCAGAACTTGGCGGTGCCGTTGATGATCCGCACGCCCTCGCGCTGGAGGCGGGCGCGCACGTCGGCGGACTGGGCCAGGGCGAGGCCCTTGACCCGGCCGTGGACCACCGGGAGTTCCACTTCGGCGGCCGAGTTGTTGGTGCGAATGCCCAGCTCACCGGCATTGCGGAAGGCGCTGCGGCCACCCGCCGAGGCGATGAACGTCTTCGACGGCACGCAGTCGTAGAGCACGCACGCGCCGCCCACGCCCTCACGCTCGACGACGGTCACGTCGGCTCCGTGCTGGGCCGCGACCAGTGCCGCCTCGTAACCTGCGGGACCACCGCCCATGATGACGATGCGGGTCACGACACGTCCTCCTCGCGTTCTGCTACGGGCGGCTCAACCGTACGCGGTCCGGTTCCGGAGCGTGTCGTCCGGTCTTCTGGTTCCTCCTGGTGATCGGGAGGTCGCTAGGCTGTCGGCGTGCCGCTCTATGCCGCGTACGGGTCCAACATGGATCCGAACCAGATGATGGAGCGAGCCCCGTACTCCCCCATGGCGGGGACCGGGTGGCTCGCCGGCTGGCGTCTGACGTTCGGTGGCGAGGACCTGGGCTGGGAGGGCGCGCTCGCCACGATCGTGGAGGACCCCGACTCGCAGGTGTTCGCCGTGCTCTACGACGTCAGCCCGCGTGACGAGTCCCGCCTGGACCGTTGGGAGGGCGCGCTCGGCCTGTACAAGAAGATCCGGCTGCGCGTCCAGACCCTGGAGGGGTCCGTCACCGCCTGGCTGTACGTGCTGGACGCCTACGAGGGCGGTCTGCCGTCGGCCCGGTACATCGGTGTCGTCGCGGACGCCGCTGAGGCGGCCGGTGCGCCCGACGACTACGTGGCGGACCTCCGCACCCGCCCGTGCCAGGGGATCGGCCCCTGAACGCCCTGAGACGCCCGTAAGGCGGCCATCCCGGTCGAGAGCCCGGGATTCGTGTGCTGCCGAAAGCGGCTGCCCGCCCGAGCGGAGAACTAGGGTGTGCCGCGACCGCAGCGGCGTGCGTCGGGAATCGGCCCCGCCGGAGAGGTCCTCCCCGGCGGACCGGGAATCACCCGGAAGCGGCCAGCAGGTCGGTCAGGTGCTGCACCAGTCGGCGCGGGTCGGCGGGGGAGACGGTGCTCCACGGCTGCTGGCCCGGCGTGGCCCGGCGCAGCTGCACGTACCGCCCGTGCGGGTTGTCGAAGAACGCCACCACGTGGCCCGGCCGGACGCGCTTGCCCCACTTGTCGCGGTGCGCCGCGCCGAACTGCCCGCGGTTGCCCGCGTCGGTGAACATCTCCGCCAGCGTCCGGGCGTCCTCCGCCCGCACGCCGTGCGAGCGCAGCGCCGCCTCCAGCCGGTCCGGCGTGCCCGCCACGGCCGCCGCCGCGTCCAGGTCGGCGCTCGGCAGCGTCACCGAGTGCCCCGGCCCGGGCGGCGCGGCCGGCAGCACGCCCAGCGCCTCGCGCGGCAGACCTTCACCGGACGCCGGGCGCAGCGTGAGCTGTTCCCCGTCCAGCACGGCCAGCACCGCCGACTGGCCCTTGGCCGCAGCCAGCACCCGCACGCTCCGGCCCAGCCACAGCCTGCCGTCTACCTCCTGCTGCGGCCGGTTCAGCAGGTGCAGCAGGTCCTCCAGCATCGGGTCCAGCGACACCGGACGGCCCAGGCCGCGGCTGTCCAGGCCGGCCCACGCCCGCCGTTCCAGCTCGGCCCGCTCCTCGTGCGTCCTGCCCGGTGACGGGACCTTCAGCACCAGCGGCATCGTCTCCAGGCGCAGGTGCTCCCAGAGCACGTCGAATTCGAGCGCGGAGATGGTGACCGGTTCCCGCACGTCGTTGGTGCCCAGGTCCAAACCGAACGTCGTCATCAGTGGGTGGTGCTCTCCCCGATAACCGGTGGCGAGATGGTCCCGCCGATGCCGTAGATGTCGTCGGTCTCCCGGAGGTAGTCCGCGCCGTCGTGCTGCCCGTCCTCCTCCTCGTCCGCACGCGCGCCGCCCAGCCCGCCGAACGGGTCGAACGCCTGCTGCTGCGGAACCGGCACGCCGACCGTGCGCTTGTGGACGGTGTCACCGCCCTGCTGGCCCGCGCCGAGCACACCGCCGGGCGCGGAACCGGGCCCGGCCGTCACGTGCTGCGCGTTGGCCGCCGCGATCGCGCCGAACTCGGCCGAGCTGGCCGTCGTGGTGCCGCTCGCGCGGCCCAGCGCCTGGTCGGTCGCGTTGCCCGCCTGGTGCTGCTCGGTGGTCGTGTCCGAGGACTTCTTGCGGTCCTGCTCGCTGCCGCTGCCCGTCCGGCCGCCGCCGAGCACGCC